>NZ_KB906400.1 GCF_000381345.1 Deinococcus apachensis DSM 19763
TCAGTTAGGAGCTTTGAGGGAGTGTTCGAGGTTTTTGTCGCCGGTGAGGAAACGGAGTTGGCACTTGAACTCCACCCCCCAGGCGTCGCGCGCCGTGCAATACCCGGTCGGGTCCGGCGGTGACGTCAGGGTCGAGCGGAAGCCGCTGGCGATGAACTGCCGCGTCGCGCCCGTCACGCTGGAACCCACGAACTTCGCGCCCATCGGATCGGTGTAGTACACCCCCACATTCTGGCCGTGGTCCCCCGCCACCACCCGCGTCGGGCCATATTCCAGGAAGCGCTCACTCCCCGAGTGCACCGGGTCCAGCGCCATCAGGTCCTGCAACGAGGTGCAACTGGGCACCACCGCGCAGCGGGTCATCGGAAAGCTCTGCTTCACGCTGAAAAAGTTCGGGAAGAACCCCGTCACGTTGTACTCGTTGTCCACCACCCACGGCTCATACCCGTTGGTGTTGGGTGACCCCAGCGTGCGGGAGCCCATGTCGCGGATGCTGTTCTGATCCACCAGATTGCCCGCCGCGTCCTTGCACCCGGTCACGTTCGCGACCATATTGGTCGCCGGGGAATACCTCGCCCGCCCAAAGTCCCCCATCAGGTGCACGTCCGCCTTCAGGGTCTGGCCGTCGGTCACCCCCAGGTCGAAGGTGTGGTAGCGGGTGCAGACCCGCCCCAGGCCGCTGGAGCCCATATGCACCGTCACGTTCCACCAGGTTCCGTCGGTGTTCCGGAACACCTGGCTCTTGAAGCCCTCGTGCGGCTCGCTATGGCCGTCCTGCGCGGCGGTGTAGCCGTACAGCGGCGTGTACAGTGGCTTGCCACCCGCGTCTACCCCCGCAAGTTTGGGATCAGAGCCGTGTTCGTGGCGGAAGTAGCACCAGTACACCGGGTCGATCTGGGGGTGCCAGGTGGGGTACCACTGGCCGTCGGGGCCCTGGGCCTTGTACTGATCATGCACCCAGGCCGGGCAACTCTGGTTGGGCACCGGCACGGTCTGGCCCGCCGGAACGGCGGGCACCACCGGGGCCACCCCGCCCTGCTCGCCCACGATCACGCTGTAGTTCTGGGTGCCGCTCTCACTGGGGTAGCCCACGCTGGGCAGGCTGACCTGGCCCGCGGGGAGGTCCTTGACGAACACCGGGTAGGTCAGGGTGCTGCCCGAGCGGGTGACCTGGACGCTGCCGTTCTGCGACCAGGAGCCCAGCCAACCGGGGCGGAAGGAACCGGCGCGCCAGATCAGGCCGACCCGGGCGGGTCGGCTGAGGGTGAAGTGGACGACCTCGGGCTGGCCCTGGACGGTGACGATATAGGTGTTGGGCAGCGAGAGGGCGTCCCAGCGGGCGTAGGGGCCGGGGTTAGCCACGACCTGGGTGCCGTAGCTGGTGGCGCCGGTTTCCAGGGTGAGACCGGCGGCAAACTGCCGCGGGCGATACTGCATGTTCTCGTACTGCTCCAGCACCCCTTGCGCCCCCTGCCAGTACCCATACCGCGACACCAGCGTCGGTAGCTCATGCTCAGCGGGGCTGGATAACGGCACAAACCGGGCCGCGACAAGCAGGGCACGGCCCACCCCGCTCCTGTAAGAGGCATGCATCGGCGACACCTCCTCGGAATTGCAGGCCTCCAGCATCAGCAAGCCAGTGAGCGTGAGCAACAACCATCTCATGGTCGGCCTCCTCAAGACACAACATCAGGGCTTTCAGTTGATCCTGGCAACACGTTCCCTGTCGCCGGGTCAGTACGGAGGCCAGGAAGATGTTCGTGGCGAGTGTGAGTCAGGGAGCACCAAACCACGCGGATGCCCGATTTGGGTTGGAGCCGGGGGGTCGCATGACAGCGTCCTGGGCTTCCCCACCCTCAGGGTCACCACTCCGGGTCCGAGAGGAGAGGGACGAGCCCACCTACCTAGGGCGGCGGGTCGTGGCCGGACCCGGGCGGATATCCAAAGCGGCAGGACAAAGCAGGCAGCACAAAAGACCGAACCGTGGGGATAACTGAGCATCCGGCGCGCTCCCGAATTTCAGCCACCGAAGCAGTTCGGTCCTGCTCACGTATCTGAAGTTGAACTTTGTCTTCACGTTCTGGCGTACGCTCGGTTCCTAAAGACTCCTGTCACTGTTAGGCACTTCATCCACCTGCCGCGCGGCACACAGTTCCCCTCTGGGGCCTGCCGCGCCGAGGAACACGTCTGCCGATCCACTTCATAGCATCAAAGCCGCTCAGATGAGCGGCTTTTCGACCTGACTTGGACCCCTGTCGTTTTCTGTGCTACAAGCTGCCAGCAGTCAGGCTCCGGAGGTCAGTACTTGCGGCTTCCCTTCCAGGTCTGCGCCTGCATCTGCTGCGTGAGCTGCTTCCAGCTCCCCAGCTTCTGCAATTCGGGCTGCCCGTAGGCGCGGCGTTCCGTCTTCTGGTTCTTCTTGCCTTCTTGCATGGTGTCCTCCTGCGGACTTGGGTCAGACTGGGTGACAGAGAACTCAATCTGGAGTGGTGGGACAACGGACAAGCGGCTGCGCCCTTCACATCGGCGCCAGTCCTCGCCAATCCCTTCCGGGACCCCTCCCAAACTAGTGATTGGGGTTACCGATGGGACCCGGTGGGCCGTTGGGACTCCGGCCTGGCGAAGAGGGCGGGGCCTGGGTCAAGTGCTTCCAGTTCCCCAGCCTATGCAGTTGGGGGGTCTGGTAGGACAGACGTTCAGCCGGTGCTTCCCGCATGTGCACCTCCCTTCTGGAAAGCTGCTGCATCGTTTAGAACAGCTTGAGGCTTGGCCTTGATCACCGAATGGAGCGCTTCAACCGACCAACTTCCGCAACAGGGTTCGCTGGTCCAGAGGCCGCGCACTAACGGTATTTTTCATGCCCTCGTGCAGTCCGCCCCCTTCTAGCCGAGCGATAGAATCCCACAGATTGGCAACCCTTGCCGCTATGGAGATACTCGTCTATAAAATTTCTCACAGTATAAGGGAGTTGGAGGAGTGGACGCAAGTCGAGTCAGCACATAACCCCACACGCCGTTGAAAAGGTACAGCCCAGGAGGGGCCAGCTCCCCGAAAAGTAGACAAGGCTGACTGAGGGTCATCGGCTGGAGATCGACAGGGGAAGCTCAAGCAACTGGTGGCGGACCTGAGCCTGGACAAGGCCATGCTTCAGGATGTGGTGTTAAAAAAGCCATAAAGCCCGTCCAGCAGCGGAACCTGGTGGGTCACTTGCAGGGAACCTTCCGGGTGAGCGAGCGGCGGGCGTGTCGGGTGCTGAAGGTGTGGCGCTCGGTGCAGCGGTACGCGCCTCAGGTCCAGGTGGACGAGCTGGTCATCCTGCACAGGATGACCGAGATCGCTCAGACCCGGGTCCGGTACGGGTATCGCCGCATTCACGTGCTGATGACCCGGGAAGGCTGGCAAATCAACCACAAGTCTGCCTGCGGGATACCATCCTCGTCATGTGCACCCGGTACACGGTCGTGAGCACCGAGGACCTTGAGGAACTGCACCAGGAGGCGTCCCTAGCTATTCATCCACCGATCAACCTCGGCGTGGAGACGTTACTGGCCTGTGTGAAGCGTAACGTTTCGGGTCTCTTCCGTGCCGCTGAGGGTACGATGACTTCTGCCGCATCCGCCGCGCCTTCTCCACCCTTCACAGGCACGGCCTCGTCAGTGTCTTTCGCAGTGTCATCCTGATGCCCAACTTCTCATGTGGCTGCGGAATCGTCGTGGATCAAGTATCTACCGCGTGCGGGACTCCAAGCAAAGGAGGATACGTTACCATGTGGGGACTCTGCACCAAACATGCAGGGAAGGTAACTTCCGTGTGAACCTGGGAACGTCAGGAGGTGCTGATGCGGTGGACGGACACACGCACCCTTGTGGTTTGCTGTGCAATGACTGGTCTTATCTGCGTGTTGGACCTGATCAGGCCCTCCTCGTCTGGTCCGCCCGACGAGGTGACTTCCGTTATCACTGCCCCCGCAACGGTGGCCCCCTCCCGGTCGGCCCCTTCCACAGCTACGGCGAGCACGGCGAAGCCGGGTTCGGCCGGGTCTCCCGCGAGCTCTCGCGGGGCAACGGCGGTGACCTCTAACTCGTCGGCGACCACGGCCCGGCGCTCAGAGGCCGCTCCTGTCCCACGGCCTGCCACTCCCCCGGTAGCGGCGGGCCCCAGTGTTGCCGGGGCTGCGGTGGCCCCTCCTGCCACCCCGGAATCGCTCAGAGGCTCTACTCCTGTGGCTCTGGAGCGCGGTCGGCGGCTGACCAGGCTGCTGTACAGCGGGCAACTGGAACTGGTGTGGAAGGTATTTACGCCCGGCGTCCAGTCCGAATGGGGCAATTTCGCTGCTTTCGCGGCCTATCGCGCGGAAGGAGCCAAGACCTACGGCGCGGAGACACGAGTACTCCGGGAGAACGTGATTCGTGGCGGCAGTCTGACTTACTACACGCGCACCGCGACGTTTGAGGGGGACCGGAACGTTCCCTGGACCGTGATCTTCGGCCTGACCCCCGAGGGAAGGGTTCAGGAATTCGGGATCGTTGGTGCCGGAGTGCTGCCCGGTGACCTCCCAGGTGAAAGTCGCGAGGTCGAGCCGTCCAGATGAGTGCGGGAGCGAAGATCCCTCATCATAGGAGACAACCCGCTATGAAATACTTCACAAATGCAACAACTTACGGCTCGAGTGTGCCTTGGCGTCCTGCAAGCTGGCCTTCTGCTGGTTACAGGCACGGCCCTGGCAGATGGCAGTTCCTACACCGGGGCTGCGCATGACGCGGTCCAGGCCGAGGTGACATTCCAGTGTCAGGGTGGGGTGCGGGTTCACGTCACGCGAAGGACGAAAACCGTGCGGGTTGATTTTGCGGGACAGTCCCAGACACTCAACCGCAACCCCAGCGGCACTTCCGCCCGTAACACCCAGTTCACCTGGGTGACCCAAAGCCAGGGCTCCTACATGAAGGACAACCGCACCGGCCAGCTTGAGCTCAGCGGCTGCCGTCCGGTGGGCTGAAGTGAGGAGGGCGGGGAAAGCCCTCCCCTTCGGTCAAACCCCCAGCGCCAGCTTGTCCACGTCGTTCAGCAGCGGCGTTCCCGCGGGGTAGTCCCCGGTGAAGCATGCGCCACACAGGCCTGAGCCGCCGATGGCCTGCCGTCAGGCTCGCTGATGAAGGCGAGGGTGTCGGCGCCGATCAGCTCCCAGGTATCCTCGATGCTGTGGGTGCTGGCGACGAGTTCCTTACGGGCGGCGGTGTCGATGCCGTAGAAGCACGGGTGCGTGATGGGCGGGCTGGATACGCGGAAGTGGACTTCCAGCGCCCCCGCCTCGCGCAGCCGGTTCACGATCTGACGGCTGGGAGTGCCGCCCTGAATCCCCCAATGGCCAAATGACGCGCGCTGGCTGACTCAAAGGTGGCGCTGGGCGAGTACGCCGAGGCTGCGCGCCTTTGGGGAGGCCGCCCGCTACCGGGCTCGGGGGGACAACCTCATGGCCCGCGCGGTCGAGGCTCTGGCCACCCTGTGCCGTCAGGACCTCCCGGATGTCCTCATGACAGCCCAGCTAATCCGCGAGGGCGGTGCGCTCCTCCAGCAGGGTGACGATCTCCACGGGGGTCAGGTCGGCGGGGCGGATGGGCAGAGGGGAGCGCGGCCCCTCGACACCAGAGCGCCCCTCCCACCGGGGAAGGAGGAGACGATCATCGGGCGCACCCTGAAGGAGGTGCGCCCCCGATGGGACCTGGCGACACTCTCCAACCCACCTGGCCCTGCGACGACCGAGGTCCCTTGCACCCCTGGAGGTTTCCCATGACCCGGAGCACGCAGCGTGTGCGTCTTCCCGTTCTCCTCGCGCCCGCCTCATGGTCGCCGCCCTGGCGGTCGGTCAGGCCCAGAACTTGGCGGGTGCTCCCGGACCAAACTGAAAGCATATGCTCCAACACCAGGTGGCGCTTGTGCTCGCCGGGAGTAGTGGTGCTGTCGCGGGCCAGCCCCGCCGCAGCTCAGGGCTCGACCTCCGCAACGCCGCGATGACAAGCAGTCTCATCTGGAGCCAGCGGCGGTGGATGCACGCTCGAGCACCAGGTCGCCGTTGCCGCGAATCCAGCTCCGAATCTTCGGATCGCTCCAACACCCCGCTGTATCTTGCGGAGCTGCCCTGATCGGCGGGTGCACTCTCAGGCCGTGATCGACCCGGTCCAGCGCCGTGATCTTCGCGGCAATCTCCGGCTCACCGGCAAGGCCCCGGTTCCCCTCCGGGTCGATGCCACGCTTCTGGCCGTACTTGCGGTGGTTGGCCCTCCTGGTCGCCTGAAAGTCCTTACCCCCTGATGCAGGCCCAGCCCCCAGCTGCGTGTTGCCCAGGTCAGCTTGGCCCTCAGAGCGACCCTGCGCTGGGGCCGGGCCTCAGACCTCCTCAGCACAGATGAACGCGCGGGTCTCGCACGCACACTGGGCCTGGGCTAGGAAGGACGTCACTCTCGCGGGCGTGTTGATTTCTACGTTGAAGGCGGCACATTGAAGCCCATTGGCGACGGAAGAGCAGCGAATATCAATGTTTTCTCGGGCCGGGCCTCCTCTCCTGAATGTGGAGGACCCGCTATAGCCGGGAAGCCGGGCAGGGCAATGGGAAGTCCCCCTGTTGCAGGGGACCGGAGAATGGCCGCGAGCTCAGCGCATCAGGACCTGCACAAGCCCGAGGGTTAGAACAAGTACCAGGAGGGCGACGAGGGTCATCTGAACGGACTCACTGCGCTGAATTCGCCACTTCACTTTCCGATCAGTATGACGCACGACCTGAGGATGTCTAACAATTGGAATTTTTTCGCAAGAAGTTTTTGGCGGCAGGGGTGCCTCCTGTAGATGAAGGAACATGAAGAAACCCGCCGGAGGGACGGGTGGGATGAGGTGTGCTAGGTTTTGCGGCCTGTGGCGAGGAGGAAGCGTCAGCGGTTCGCCTTCGGGTGGTTCAGCGTGTTCTTGCGGATCGCGCTGCTCGTCCTGCTGGTGTTGTGGGGGTTGATCCTCTGGCAATGGCTCAGCCACTAGCCGGTCAATCCCGCGTGAAGCCACGTGGCCTCCTCAGCCACAGCAAGGCGTTTGAGGCTGGAAGGTGATGGTGTCCCGCTCGTCGCCCTTTCTCAAAATCCGGCCCCGTGCAGTCTTCCAGGAGGCTTCACCCAGGAACACAGTTTCCGAGGCATCGTCCCCACACGTCACGCTGACTCCAAGGCACCGCCCTTGGTCCGCCGCAGCGCCTCAACCGCTCCAAGGCCGCCCATCACAACCGGCGGCGCAGCGCGTCGGCCCCCAGGGGGGCGGAGATCAGGAACCCCTGCAGGCCCTTCACCCCCAGGTCCCGCAAGTGGCGCCGTTGGGTGACCGTCTCGACGCCCTTGGCGATCACATCCAGGTCCAGCGCCCGAGCGAGGTTGACCACGGCCCCCACCAGGGCCGCCCCCCGCGGCCCGCTGTCCAGCCCGTGGACGAGGGCCCGGTCGAGCTTTACCGCGTGCACCGGCAGGTGGGTCAGGCCAGCGAAATGGGCGAAGCCCCCCCCGAAGTCGTCCAGGGTCAATCGCACCCCGGCGGCGCGCAGGTCCTCCAGGGCCTGCCGGGACCGTTCGGGCGCGCGGGCCACGACCTCCTCGCGCACCTCCAGGGCGAGCCGCTCCGGCGCCACGCCCGCCTCCCCCAGGGCCCGGCGGACCTGCTCCGGTAGGCCCGGGTCCGCCAGTTGCCGCGCGGAGACGTTCACCGCCAGGGTGAGGCCGGGCAGCCGGGCCAGCTCCGCACACGCCTGCCACAGGGTCCACTCCCCCAGGGGCAGGCTGAGGCCGCTGCGCTCAGCCAGGGGCAGGAACTGGTCGGGCGTCACGTTGCCGTACACCGGGCTGCGCCAGCGCAGCAGGGCCTCCACGCCGGTCCACCGGCCGGACGGGTCCTCCAGGGGCTGGTACTCGAGGTGCATCTCCCCCGCCCTCAGCGCCCCGTGCAGCGCCGCCTCCAGGGTCGCGGGCGCCACCTCCGCGTGGACCACGCCGAACTCGAAGCTGCTGCCGCGGGCCTTGGCGCGGTACATCGCGTGATCCGCGTGCTCCAGCAGCCCGGCGAGGTCGGCCGCCTCGTCCGGGTAGCGGGCAAAGCCCAGGCTCGGGCGCATGGCGAGCTCCACGCCGTCGAGAAAAAACGGCTCATCGAAGGCCCCCAGGATGCAGCGGGCGACCTTGGGCAGCGCGCCCGCCTCCGGTCCCGGCACCAGCACCACGAACTCGTCCCCGCCCGTCCGGGCCACGGTGGGCTGGGGCCCCAGCGCCGCCGTGAGCCGCGCCGCCACCCCCTGAAGCAGCAGGTCCCCGATGTGGTGGCCGTAGGTGTCGTTGATCCCCTTGAACTTGTTGAGGTCCAGCACGCCCAGCGCGACCTGCCCGCCCTGGGCGGCGGCGGTCGCCAGGGCGGCCCGCACCCGTTCGGAGAGGAGCAGCCGGTTGGGCAGCCCCGTGAGCGCGTCGTAGAGTGCCAGGCGCTCCAGCTCCTCCAGCCGCGCCGCCTGCTCCCGGGCGAGCTTCTCCTTGGCGTGATGCTCGGCCTCGTAGCGGGCCTGTTCCCGCGCCAGCTGCGCCCGGGCCTTTTCCAGCTCCCCCCGGGCGGTCAGCTCCCGGGTGCGGCGTTCCGCCTCGGCCCGCAGCACCTCCGTCTCCGCGGCGTGCGCCTGCCGGAGCAGGGCGAGGGCCGCCGCGGGGTCGCCGCCCTGCTCGGCCGCCCGGGCCTGCAGGGTCAGCGCCCGCGCGCAGGTCCGGGTGCGCCCGCTGCTCCCGGCGGACTGTGCCGCGACCGCTAGCAGGGCCAGCCCCTCCCCGGCCCGCCCCAGGTCCAGCAGGGTCTCCCCCGCCTCGCAGCGCGCCTCCAGCACCGCGTCCAGATCCTGGTCCTCCTCCGCCTCCCGCAGCGCCTCCCGGAACGCCGCCAGGGCCTCCGGCAGGCGTCCCTCGTCCCGGCGCAGCTGCCCCAGGCCCTGGAACGCGCCCGCCGCCAGGACGCCCCGGCGGCCCACCAGCTCGAGGGCGCGGCCCAGCAACTCGTCGGCCCGCGCGAACTCCCCCCGGCGGCGCAGCAGGTCGGCATGGTTGATGGAGACGGCCGCCTCCGCGGGGGCCTGCCCGGCGGCCCGGGTCAGCGTGAGCGCCCGCAGCGAGTGCGCGAGGGCCTCCTCAGCCAGGTTCAGGGCGTCGTACGTCCGGGCGAGGTTGCCCGCCACCATCGCCGCCCGCGCCGGGCTCGCGTCCACGGCCGCCACGTCCGCCCGCAGCAGGTAGTCCAGCGCCGTGTTGTAGCTGCCCAGGTCCAGGTGAACGGCGCCGAGGTTGCACAGGACGACCGCCGCGCCCTCCCGGTCCTGGCCCGCCTCCCGCAGCGCGAGGGCTTCCTCGAGGTGCAGGAGGGCCCCCGGGCTGTCTCCCCGGGCGTGTTCCAGGCCAGCCAGCCCGTTCAGGGCGTCCGCGAGGCTCACCGGGTCCTCCTGGGCGCGCGCCGCGCTGACCGCCTGTTCGAAAAGCAGGGCGGCCCGGTGGTCGTCCTGCCCCCGCAGGGCGCGGGCGCGCGACAGCAGGTGGGTGAGGGAAGGTGTGAGGGTGGTCATGCGGGGTCCGGTCTGGGCGCTTCGCGGCCCGTCATTTCAGGAGCGCCGCCGCGTCGAGCAGCCCCCCAGATGAGACCCGGGCGGCGAGGGCACGGGCGCCTCGGCCTTCCGCGAGGGCGAGGGCGAGCGCGCCACTCACCACGGGCGCCGCGAAGGAGGAGCCGCTCGCCGTGACGATCCGGCCACCGGGATAGGCCGTGTCGAGACCGGCGCCGGGGGCGCGCACTTCCCCACCGCGGTTGCTCCAGTCGGGCAGCGCCCCCTGCTGGTCCACCGCCGTGACCGAGAGGCCGAGCTGCCCCAGCAGGTTCTTGCCGTTCAGCGCGTCGGCCGGGGCCTGGGGCCAGCGGCCCCCATCATTGCCACTGGCCGCCACCACCAGGACCCCCCGCGACGCCGCGTGTTGCAACGCCGCCCGAACCCCCTCGCTGGCGACGGGAGCGCCCACACTCAGGTTGATGATCTGGGCGCCGGACTCCACCGCCAGCCGGATGGCCCGCGCCACGTCGGCCGCCCGGCCGGACCCGTCCGGCCCCAGAACCCGCAGCGGCAGGATGCGGGCGCCGGGGGCCACCTGCCGCAGGATCCCGGCGACCGCCGTGCCGTGCCCGTACGTGGGGCCCGCCTCGCTCCCCCACTCCGAGGGGTCCCCGTCCCCGCTGACGAAATCGAATCCGGGCAGGAGGGCGCCCCGCAGCATGGGATGGGCCAGGTCCACGCCGGAGTCGAGGAGGGCGATGGTCACGCCCCGGCCCGCCCGGCCCGCCAGGGCGTGCGCCTCATCGGCATGAATCTGCCGGAGCCAGGCCGTGCTGCCGGGCAGGAGGACGTACCGGCCTTCCGCCCACAGCCGGGCCCCCTCGGCCCAGAGGCGTGCCCCTTCCGCCCACAGGCGGGCGCCCTCCGCCCAGAGCCGGGCCCCGCTGGCCGAGAGCCGGGGCGGGCCCGCCGTCTGCGCGGTGATGGCCGGTGAGGGCTCACCCGCCGCCTTCACGGACAGGGTCATGATGGGCGTGGACGGTGCGGGGGCGGTGCCACAAGCGGCCAGGGCCAGGGGAAACAGGGAGAGCAGGAGTCTTCGGGACATCATGGGCCTTTCAGGCGGACGCTCCGGCGAACGGGCAGGCCTGCCCGTTCGCCGGGACGTCCTCGGAGGTTGAGTGCCCCCGCAGCGGGGGGAGGATCGCGCCACGCCCGGGTAGGGACTTCCAGGCGACCTCGAGATTCGGGCACTGCGGGATGGGGCGGTGGAGCAGCTGGCCTCCAAAGGCACGGGCATGACCCTGGTGGCCGACGTGGAGCCGGAACGGTCCGGCCCAGCCGCAACGTGGCGCCGCGTCCTTCAGCAGGGAGACCCTCTTCGCCTGGGCGGCCGTGACAACCCCGTCGACGGGGCTCGCCTTCACCGGCATCCCATCACCCACCGGCGAGTCAACTCCCGGCGTCAGGCGGCCGTGGGCTGTGGGCCCACCACAGGTGAGCTGGACCCTCAGGGTTAGGCTGCCCACAGCCTCGGCTCGGTTCACCATTTTCATGGATGCTCCTGATCGCCACAGAGGCGTTCTCCCCTCCCGGGGACACGGACGGCGCCGCCTACCTGGCGGGTTGACGGATAGTCGGTCGCACCACTGGCTCCGCGCGTCCCAGGTGCCCGAATACAGGACCACGCTTCATCGCCCCTACCAGCCAGTCCGGAAGGAACTGTGCTGATGGACAGAATTTAAGCAGCTTTGCGAGGAGTGATCAATGTGTGATGGAGGGGCCCCCACCGGGGGAAGTGCGGTGAGATATGCCCCAGTTGGACCGGTGAGGCGGGGGCCGGGTCTCCTGCTGGACGTGTCCCACGGGCGTTTGGGGGGGCGCCAGCCCTGGGCCTTGCCCAGCCGTGTAAGGACCTTGAGAGAAAGCTTCATCTAATTTTCATGTCATGATCGCCCGCTGGCCCGCCCGGCGGCCCACCCACCACTGAGGTTCGCTTGCCCAACTTTCCCACCCCCTTCAACCTCAGTGTCCTGGACGGAAGCAGTCCCCCCTTTCAGGCCCTCATCGAACACAGCGCGGACCTGATCACCCTGCTGGACCGGCAAGGACGCATCCTGTACCAGAGCCCCTCGGCACACCGCCACTTCGGCTGTGACCGGAACCCCGTCCCCGGCCAGTACCACGTCAACCTCGACTACCTGCACCCGGAGGACCGGGAGCGCATCAACCAGCAGGTCCTGCACGCCCCCCCCGGCGCCACAGTGTCCCTGTGCCCGTACCGCGTGCGGCACGCCGATGGCCACTGGCGGTGGCTCGAGGGCACCGCCATCAACCTGCTGGACGACCCCGGGGTCCGCGGCATCCTGGTGCAGGCCCGCGACGTGACGGCCCGGGTCCAGTCAGAGCAGCGCGCCCGGGCCCTGGAGGGGCTCAGCACGGCGCTGGCCAGCGCGAACACCACGGAAGAGGTCGTGCAGGTCATTCTCGTTCAGGGGCTGGAGGCGGTGGGGGCCGTCGCCGGTGGGGTCGTCCAGCATGACGTGAACGAACAGCGCTTCCGCGTCCTGGGGAGCGCCGGTTATCCCGAGCGCATCGAGCGCCCCTGGCGCGACTTTCCCCTGGACGCCCCCATCCCCGCCACAGACGCCATCCGGGACGGCCTCGACCTGTTCCTGACACGCCAGGACTGGCACACCTTGTACCCGCACCTGCAACACGTCCATGCGGCGACCACGGGCAGCAATGCCGTGCTGTCCCTCCGGGTGAACGGGCAGGTGACCGGCGCGCTCACCCTCTCGTTCGGGGAGAACCGGGATCTCGGTGAAACCGAACGGCAGTACCTGCGGACCGTCGCGGCCCAGTGTGCCCTGGCGCTGGAGCGCGGCGAGCTCCACGCGCGGCTCCAGCGTCAGGAGCGTCACTACCGCAAGCTCGCCGAGTACAGCTACGACCTGGTGTCCATCATCGCCCCGGACGGCACCACGCGGTACATCAGCCACGCTGCAGGGCGCATGCTGGGCTACGCCCCCGAGGAACGCCTGGGCGTGAAGGTGTTCGAAGGGATCCACCCGGACGACCGCGAGGAGGCCACCCGGGCCTTCCAGCAGGTGATCGAGACGCCGGACACGCCCGTTCTGGTGACCTACCGGTTCCGGCACAAGGAGGGCCACTGGGTCTGGCTGGAATCCACCGGCACCCACGCCCTTCACGACCCGGACGTGAGGGGCGTGGTGATCAACACGCGCGACGTCACGGGCCGCATCAAGGCCGAGCAGGCGCGCCGGGCGAGTGAGCAGCGCCTGCAACTCTTCGGGGAGCAGTCGGACACGCTGATCCGGATTTTCAGCCCCGGCGGCACATGCCTCTACGCGTCGCCCGCAGCACAAACCATGCTGGGGTACACGCCCGGGGAACTCCTGAGGTCCCAGGTGGACGAGTGGATTCACCCGGAAGACCGAGCGGCCCTGCGGGCCGCCCTGGCCGCCCACACCCCCGTCCCGCCCTATCGGATGCGGCGCCGGGACGGCACGTACCTGTGGGTGGAAAGCAGCGCCCGCACGGTGACGGACGAGGCGGGCGGGCTCGTGGAGGTGTATGTCGCCACCCGGGACATCACCCCGCGCAAGGAAGCCGAGGACGCCCTGCGGACGCAATTGCGCCGCTTTCAGCACCTCGTGAACCTGACGGCGGAATTCGCGGTACAGGAGGCCTCGGAGCAGCACATCCAGACGGCCCTGGACCACTGCATCGACCTCACCCCGTATACCTACGGCTTTTACGTCCCGGTGGACGGCACCGCCCTGGCGGAACCGCTGCGCGCCGGCCAGGCCACCGACGCCCTGTTGGGGCGGATAGCGCCGCTGATGAACGCGCACGGCAGTGGGGAGCTGTGCGGGGCGTTGCGGCGACTCAAGCCCTTTTTCGCCGGGCCCGGCCAGGCGGTGTTCAGCGCCCCCGAGCCCCTGCCCCGCCCGGTGTGGACCTCGCTGGCGGTGCTGCCGGTGGTGGCCCGGGGCGTGCTGCGCGGCCTGATGGTCTTCGGGACGGACGACCCGGTGGAGGTGGACGGCGACACCCGCAGGTTGCTGCTCGGCGTGAGCGAGCAGGCCAGCCGCGCCGTCGAGCGCAGCGCCCACCTGCAAGAACTCAAGCAGTCCCGGGAGGAGACCCTGCGGGCCCTGGGGCTGGCCCTGGAATACCGCGATTACGAGACCAAGGGTCACACCGACCGCGTCGTGCAGCACACCGAACGGCTCGGCCGGGCCCTGGGCTTCTCCGGACCTGACCTCGACGCGCTGCGGTGGGGAGCGTTCCTGCACGACACAGGCAAGGTGGCCATTCCCGACGCGATCCTGCTCAAGCCGGGCAGGCTCACGCCCGAAGAATGGGACGTTATCCAGCGGCATCCGCGCATCGGGTACGAGATGCTGCACCACATCCCCTCCCTGCCCCCCGTGACCCTGGAGGTCGTGCTGCACCACCAGGAGCGCTGGAATGGCAGCGGGTATCCCGGGGGACTGGCGGGCACGGACATTCCCCTCGCCGCGCGCGTGTTCGCGGTGGTCGACGTGTACGACGCCCTGACGAGTGAACGGCCCTACAAGAAAGCCTGGACGCCCGAGGAGGCCGCCGAGCAACTCCGCAAGGAATCGGGGGTGCTGCTCGACGAGCGCATCGTGGACGTCTTCCTGCGGATCCTCACCCAGGAGAACGCCGCGCCCGCGCCCACCGGGGAGGTTTCCGCATGACCCCCGTTGACTCCGGCTTCGCCCGGCAATCCAACGTCTCCATCAGCGGCTCCGGGCCGCGGACTCTGCTGTGCGCCCACGGGTTCTGCTCGCATCAGGGGATCTTCCGGCACCAGGTTCGGGCCTTCCAGGGCACCCACCGGGTCGTGACCTACGACCTCGCCGGGTTCGGGCAGGCTGATCCCGGGCTGTGGCGCGCGGGCCTTCACCAGCGCCTCGAAGGGTACGCGGCCGACATGGTGCGCCTGATCGACGAACTCGACCTGCAGCACATCACGCTGCTGGGGGCGTCCATGAGTGCCATGATCGGCCTGCTCGCCTCCCTGAGGCGTCCCGAGCGCTTCGACGCGCTGGTGTTCATCGGGGCGAGCCCGCGGTACCTGAACGACGGGACGTACCGTGGTGGGTTCGAGCGGGCTGAGGTCGACGCGTTTTACGGGTTGATTGACGGGCGGCAGAACTGGCAGGGCACCATGACGGACATCCTGCTCAACCAGCCCGTGTCCCTGCCGCTGCAGGAAATCGCGGAGAGCGTGCGCGGCGTCAGGGCGGAGGTGGCGGGCACCGTGGCGCGCGCCATCTTCGAGTCCGACTACCGCTCCCTGCTGCCCCACGTGCGTCACCCCGTTCTGGTGACCCAGACGCGGGCCGACAGCGCGGTGCCCGAAAGCGTGGGGTGGTATCTGCAGCGCAACCTGCCGGAGGCCGAACTGGCGTTCCTGCCCGGTGTCGGTCACATCCCCAACTTCACCGAGGCAGAGCCTTTCAACGCGACCGTCGAGAGGTTTCTGACCCAGGCCCTGTCGTCTGAACGGGGCTGAGCCTCCAGTTCGGCCCGTGACGTCCCACCCTCACAGCAATGCGGGCCCCTAGGAAGGGAGGAAAGGGCGCGGAAGGCGCGCAGTCCCACGGCGCCACCGGAGCGGGTAGAGCTGAGAGGACATTCCACGTCTCGCGGTGTGCGGGGAAGAAAGCCTGCCGAGCAGGCTGTCCTTCAAGCATTCCCTGGAGACCTTCCGCCCGCAGTTCGCTCCCGGCTCCGTGCGTCTGCGCTGCACCACCGTGGATGGTCCCCGCCAGAGCCTTGCCGGGGAGGTGGGCGACCTGAATCTCGAAGGCCCGGCGCCTCCGGCTCTCGGGGGAGAGCGCCTCCTTCTCCAGATAAGAGCAGTACACGCAGTCGAGGTTGCAGATGGTCCCCGTCGACTTGGTCATCACAAGGCGCGGGCCTCAAGGAGGACTTCCGGTGAGTCAGCGCCGAGGCAAGAAAGGAGGACCAGGCTCAGGCTGGCCCAGGGAATGAACGCCAACCTTCCAGCGGCAAGCGGCAGTTCAACGGGGTCCTGCACCTGCTGGGTGGCCCTCTCACCGGGACGGCCTCTGGTGGCCTATGATCTGAACAGCCGAGCCAGCATCCGTCCCCGGGACACCCACTGGAAGAGAGGTCCGTCATGAGATACGCCCTCACCACCCTGCTGCTGCTCTCCGCCGTCGCCGCCCAGACGGCCCCCGACACCCTCACTGTCGCCATCGCCGCCGAGCCGCCGCTGCTCGACCCCACCGCCTCCCCCTCCGCGGAGATCGCGCGGGTGTTCAACCTCAACGTCATGCAGGGCCTGCTCACCGTGGACGCGCGGGGGAAGATCGTGCCGCTGCTGGCGACCGGCTACACCGTGTCCCCCGACGGCCTGACCTACACCTTCCGGCTAAGGACGGGCGTGCGCTTCCACGACGGCTCGGCCTTCGACTCGGCCGACGTGGTGGCGGCCCTGAACCGGGCGCGCGACCCGAAGTCGGGCCACACCCACCCCGAGTACTACGCCCAGATTCGGTCGGTCACCGCTCAGGGTCCGGCCACGGTCATCCTGCGGCTGAGCCGCCCCGACAACGACCTGCTCTTCAACCTCGCCCGCTCGGACTCGGTGATCGGGCCGCAGGGCAAGGAGGCGACCCAGAAGACGAACCCGGTCGGCACCGGCCCCTTCCGCTTCAGCGCCTGGAACCGCGGCACGAGCATTGAACTCACGCGCTGGACCGGGTACTACGACAAGTCGTTGCCGAAACTCGCCAAGGTCACCTTCCGCATCATCCCCGACCTCAACGCGCAGCTCGCGGCCCTCAAGGCGGGGGACGTGGACGTGATCGGGTACGGGGTGGGGCCGGAGAACCTTCCGGCAATCCGGGCGGACCCCAATCTGAAGCTCCTGATCGGCGGCTCGACCACCAAGATGACCATCGGGCTGAACAACAGCAAGGCCCCCTTCAACGACGTGCGGGTGCGCCAGGCGCTCGCTTACGCCACCAACAAGCCCGAGATCGTGCAGGGCCTGTTCTTCGGGCAGGGCACGCCCATCGGCAGCCACCGCACGCCCAGCGAGACGAATTACGTGGACCTCAGCAAGGCGTATCCCTACAACCCGGACCGGGCGAGGGCGCTCCTGCGGGCCGCAGGGTACACCGACCAGAAGCCGCTGACCTTTACCTTCGACCTGCCCGCCCAGTACCAGAACGAGGTGCGAATCGGGCAGGCGGTCGCGGCGCAGTGGGCGAAGGTGGGCATCCGGGCGCAGGTGCGCTCCATCGAGTTCAGCACCTGGCTCACCAAGATCTACACGAATGCCGACTACCAGGCCACGGTCATCGGGCACGTGGAGGCCAACGACATCGGCATCTACAACGACCCAAAATACTACTTCCGCTACAACAGCCCGAAGTTCCAGGCCACCTTCCGGCGCTACCAGAGCGGCACCCCCGCCCAGGCGGCGCAGGCGATGCGCGACCTGCAAAAGATCCTCAGCGACGACGCGGTGAACGACTGGGTCATGGAGTTCCCCACCATCGTGGCGCTCCGCAAGGGGGTGCAGGGCTGGACCGTGGGCTCGCCCATCGTGAGCCTGGACGTGACGCGGGTGTCGTGGCAGAAGTGAGCGGGCGGGCGTGAAAGGCGTGGGAAAGGACGCCGCCCCCACGTGAATGCCTCCCTGGTCCTGTGGCGTCTCCTGATCGCCCTGGTGACCCTGCTGATTGCCAGCCTGATCGTGTTCTTCAGCCTGAATCTGATCCCGGGGGACCCGGCGCTGAGCCTGCTCGGCGTGGGAGCGACGCCGGGGGCGGTGGCGGCGTTGCGCGAGCAGCTGGGGCTGAACGAGCCGCCGCTGGGCCGCTACCTGGGGTGGCTGACGGGCGCCCTGCGCGGCGATCTGGGCACGTCCATCCGCTACAGCCAGCCGGTGACGGGGCTGCTGGGCACCCGGCTCCCCTTCACGCTGACGTTGGCGCTGCTCAGCCTGGGGCTGACGGCTTTG
Source organism: Deinococcus apachensis DSM 19763 (assembly GCF_000381345.1). Lineage (NCBI taxonomy): Bacteria > Thermotogati > Deinococcota > Deinococci > Deinococcales > Deinococcaceae > Deinococcus > Deinococcus apachensis. Next base: position 17,652 of record NZ_KB906400.1, read on the forward strand.
CTCGCGCTCGGCCTGGGGATCCTGGCGGCCCGGCGCGAGGGCTCGTGGCTCGACCTCACGCTGCGCGCGGTGCTGACCCTGCTCTCGGCGGTTCCGGCCTTCTGGCTGGGACTGCTCCTCATCCTGGTGTTCGCGGTGAAGTACCGGCTGCTGGCCTCCACCGGCTTCCGCGGCGCGCGCGACCTGATCCTGCCGATGCTGACCCTTGTACTCGTGCGGGTCAGCCTGTCCACTCGCATGGTGCGGGCCGCCCTGCTGGAAACGATGCGGAGCGACCATGTCCGCACCGCCCGGGCCAAGGGCCTTCCCGAACGCCAGGTGCTGCTGCGCCACGGCCTGCGGAATGCCCTGATCCCGCTCCTGACGGTGCTGGGCCTGGAGTTCGCCGAACTGCTCACCGGCACCGTGATCGTGGAGAACGTCTTCGCGCTGCCGGGGATGGGCACGCTGGCCCTGCAAGCCATCTCGGCGCGCGACTTCCCGCTCGTGCAGGGCGCCGTGCTGGTGCTCGCGCTCTTCGTGGTGACCGTCAACCTGCTCGTGGACCTCGCGTACGGCCTGGTCGATCCCCGGGTGCGCTATGGCTAGGTCGCTCTCCAAGGTGGAGACTGAGGGGGCACCGGGAAGGACGGCGAGGCGGCGGGGGAATGCCTCGCTGACCCTCGGCATGGGGCTGGTGGGGCTGGTGGGATTGGCGGCGCTGGTGAGCCTGGTGTGGCTCCCCGCCGACCCCAACGCGGGCGACCTGCTCGCGCGGCTCAAACCGCCGGGGGGCGGGCACCCGCTGGGCACGGACGCCTTCGGGCGCGACCTGCTGGCGCGGGTGATGGTGGGCGCGAGGAGTGCCCTTGCCGTGGGCCTGGTGGCGGTGGGCGTGGGGCTGGGGCTGGGCCTGCCGCTGGGGCTGCTGGCCGGGTTCTACGGCGGCGCCCTCGACCGGACCCTCACGCTGCTGCTCGACGCGGTGTACGTCTTCCCCACCCTGCTGCTGGTGATGCTGCTGGTGACGGCCTGGGGTGCGGGACTCCTCCCCGCCATGCTCGCCGTGGGAGTGAGCGCCGTGCCGGTCTTCGCGCGGCTGGCGCGGTCGGGAGCGGTCTCGGTGCGGGCCGAGCCGTATGTCGAGGCGGCGCAGGCGCTGGGGGCCCGACCGGCGCGGGTGCTGGGGCGGCACGTGCTGCCCAACATCCTCACGCCGCTGATCGTGCAGGCGAGCTTCACGCTGGGGGCGGCCATCCTGATCGAGGGGGCGCTGTCGTACCTGGGGCTCGGCATCCAGCCCCCCCAGGCGAGCTGGGGCAACATGCTGCGGGAGGCGCAGAGCTTCCTGTACCTCTCCGCCTATCCGACCCTGGTGCCCGGCGTGGCGATCATGCTCGCCGTGCTGGGCTTCAACCTGCTCGGCGACGGCCTGCGGGGCCGGGAGGGAGGGCCATGACCAGCTTCGAGGCCTCGGCGGCGGGGAGTCAACGTGAGGGGGACCGGCGCCCCGGTCCGCTGAACGCCATTACCGATGTGGCGGGCGTGCGGGTGGGCCACCACACCGATCTCGCTCAGGCGACTGGAACCACCGTGGTGCTGTTCGGTGGGGGCGCCGTGGCGGCTGTGGACGTGCGCGGCGCCGCCCCCGGCACCCGCGAGACGGACCTGCTGCAGCCCGAGAACGCCGTGAGCCACATCCACGCCCTGCTGCTGAGCGGCGGCAGCGCCTACGGGCTCGACGCGGCGGGCGGCGTGATGCGCTACCTGGAGGAGCGCAGCGTGGGCTTCGGGGTCGGGGAGGGCCGGGTGGTCCCCATCGTGCCCGGGGCCGTGCTGTTCGACCTGGGGCGCGGCGGGAACTTCGGGGGGCGCCCGGACGCCTCCTTCGGCTACCGGGCGGCGGAGAATGCCCGGACAGGTCCGGTCGGGCAGGGCAATGTCGGCGCGGGCACCGGGGCCGTGGTGGGCGTCCTCAAGGGCGGCGTGGGCACGGCGAGCACCGTGCTGGACGACGGCAGCGTGGTCGGCGCGCTCGTGGCCCTCAACGCCGCCGGGCAGGTCTTCTCGCCCACGACCGGCCGACTCTATGCGGAACACCTCGAACTCGCCGGGGAGTTCGCCGGGCCGCTCCCCCCGGTGGACCTCGGCCTGCTGCCCCCCGCCGACCTGCCGCGCCCCGGCCAGAACACCACCCTCGGCCTCGTCGCCGTGAACCGCACCCTGGGCAAGGCGCAGGCTCTGAAGGTCGCGCAGATGGCCCAGGACGGCCTGCCCCGCTCCATCTGGCCGGTCCACACCCTCTTCGACGGCGACGTGGTGTTCTCGGCGGCCACCGGGGGTCCGCCCGTGGAGACCCCCGGGGACCTCAGCCGACTGGGCACCGTCGCCGCCGACACGCTCGCCCGGGCCGTCGTTCACGGGGTCCTGAACGCCCGCACCCTGGGCCGCTGGCCCGCGTACCGGGAGGCGGCCAGCCGCCCCTCACCGCCCTGAAGTCCTCTTCCCCGCCAGGAGGTTTGCCATCGACCCTTCAGCGACCATCCCCCGTGACGCCCCGCACGACCTCGCCCGGCGAGCCGCCGAGGCCGTGGACGAGGAGGCCCTGACCCACCTCGCCCAGTCGCTCGTGCGCCTCGACACCCAGGCGCCCCTGCCCGGCGAGGCCGCCGCCGCCGACTTCCTGGAGCCGTACCTGCGGGAGCGCGGCTTCACTGTCACCCGGCAGGAGGTCGCCCCGGGCCGTCCCAACCTGATCGCCGACCTGGGCACGGGGGAGGGCGGCCTGATCTTCGAGGGGCACACCGACGTGGTGTCGGTCGGCGACCCGGGCGGCTGGGTCATTCCCCCCTTCGAGGGACGGATCGAGAACGGCCTGCTGCACGGGCGGGGCAGCGCCGACATGAAGGCGGGCCTGGCCGCCGCGATCTGCGCCGCCGTCGCCGTGCGGGAGGTGACGCCCGCCCCACCCCGCCCCCTGCGCCTCGCCATCCTCTGCGACGAGGAGGGGCTGATGCTGGGCGTCAAGGCGTTCGTGCGGGCGGGGTACGCGCGTGGCTTTGGCGGGGCGATCATCTGCGAGCCCGAGGAGAACGAGGTCTGCCTGTGCCAGAAAGGCGCGATGCGCGCGTGGGTGACCTTCACCGGGCGGATGGCCCACGGCGCGATGCCCTACGCGGGCGCCAACCCTATTCCGGCGGCGGCGGCCCTTGTGGGGGGACTGGCCGCTCTCGAACGGGAGTGGCGGGACGCTCGGCACGAGCTGCTGGGTGACGTGTACCTCACCCCCACCGTGTTCGAGGCGAACGCGGGGCCGGGGCAGAACAACGTCATTCCCGGCACGTGCCGGGTGGGGCTGGACATCCGCACCGTGCCCGGGGTGAACCACGCCGCGCTGGCCGGGCAGGTTCGGGACCTGATCCGGTCGGTCCTAGCGGACTTCCCGGGCATCTCGGCCGCGCTCGACGTGTACGAGGACCGCCCGGCGACCCAGACGCCCCCCGACGCACCGGTCGTGCGGGCCGTTGTCCGGGCGCTGGACCTCACCGGGCAGCCGCTGCACTTCGGCGGCGTGCCGGGGGCCACCGACGGCACCTTCCTGCACGCCTGGGGGGGGGTGCCCATCGTGACCATCGGCCCGGGGGACCGCACCATCCCGCATCGGGTGGATGAACATGTCCCGCTGCGCGCGGTGATCGGCGCCGCCCGGATGTACGCGGCGGCCGCGGTGCTGTTCCTGAACCGGGACGAGTGACCGTCCCCCGTCTGGAGGCTTATGGATTACGCGACGATGTTCCGGCTCGACGGCAAGGTGGCCCTCCTGGTGGGGGGCGGCAGCGGCATCGGGGAGGCCAGCGCGCATGCCCTCGCGGCCAACGGCGCCCACGTGGTCGTGGCGGACCTGAACGGGGAAGCGGCCTCACGGACGGCGAACGCCATCCGGCAGGCGGGGTACGCCGCCGAGGGCCTCCCCCTCGACCTCACCGACGCGGGTGCCGTGGAAGGCGCCGTGGCGGGCATCCTGCGCGGGCACGGTCGGCTCGACATCGGGGTGAGCAGCCCCAGCATCAACGTGCGCAAGCCGCTGCTCGACTACACCCCTGAGGAATTCGAGCGGGTGTTGCGCGTCAACATGGGCGGCACCTTCAACGTCCTGCGGAGTGCGGGCCGGGCGATGGCCGATGGGGGCGGCGGCAGCCTGATCGCCTTCTCGTCGGTGCGCTCGCAGGTCGTAGAGCCCGGCCAGAGCGTGTACGCGGCGACGAAGGCGGGCACCCTGCAACTGCTGCGCGGCCTCGCCAGTGAGCTGGGGGGGCGGGGGGTGCGCGCCAATGCCGTCGCCCCCGGCGTGATCGACACGCCGCTCACCGCGCCCATCAAGAACAACCCGCAGTGGGCCGACGCCTACGCGCAAAAGAGCGTGTTCGGCCGCTGGGGCAGGCCGGAAGAGCTGGCCGGGGCCGTGGTCTACCTCGCCTCGGAGGCCGCGTCCTTTGTGACCGGCACGATCCTGTTCGTGGACGGCGGCTGGACCAGCATGGACGGGCGGTTCACGCCGCCGCTGTAGCGGCGGTGGGGTCTTCCTGCCCGCGCCCGCCGCAGGAGCCGGGGCGGGGGTTGAGCGTGCGGGAACCGGCGAGCCCCGGCGAACGCCAGGAACCTGGGCCCGCATCATTCTTTCCCGGCACCCCGTCACCCCTCCGGCAGGGCGTCCCCCGCGGGCAGGCGTACCCCGCTGAGTTCCCGGCGCAAGCTGGCCTGCACGAGCTGGCGCGTGGCCCGGGCCGCCACGTCCGCCCGCAGGCCCCCCACGTGGATGTTGCTGATGCAGTTGCGCTCGGCGTCCAGGCGGCCCACGCGCGGAGCGTAGGTGAGGTAGAGCCCCAGGCTCTCCGGCGTCAGCAGCCCGGGCCGCTCTCCCAGCGCGATCAGGGTCAGCCGCGCGCCCAGCACCTCGCCGATGGGGTCGGCGGCGGCCACCCGGGCGTGCCGGAGCAGGACCACCGGCGCGAGGCGGTAGCCGGAGAGCTCGGCCAGCAGCGCCCGCAGAAAGGGCGGCGCGCTCTCCCGGATGGCGGGGGCGCTGAGCCCGTCACCCACCACCAGGGCCACTTCGTACGTTCCCGCGTGCGGGCGCAGGCGGCCAAGGGCCACCTCTCCCACCGTTCGCCCCAGGTCGGGACGGCGCAGGTAGGTCTCGCGGCTGTCGGCCTCGGTCTGCAGGTGGAGGTGCGGCACGCCCGCCTCCCCCAGCACGGCCTCCACCGCGCCGAAGTCCACCGGGGTATGGACGGCGTCCCGGGCGCGGGCGTGCGCCTCGCCGAAGGCGAGCACCTCGCGCGTGGGCAGGCTGTGCCCCGCCCGGCCCAGGGCGATGCGGGCGCGGGTGTGGGCGCGCAGTTCCTCCCAGGGGGAGGGGGTCACCCCCGGCTCGATCTCCCCCCTCACGCGCCGCCCCAGCCCAGCAGGCGCCGGGTGCGGGCCGGATCGGGGGGGAGCAGCCGCCCCCCTTGCGCGATACCCATGCGCTCCAGCCACCCTGCGAACTCGGGGGCGGGCTTCAGGCCGAAGAGCCCGCGGACGTACCAGGCGTCGTGGTAGCTCGTGGACTGGTAGTTCAGCATGATGTCGTCGGCCCCCGGCACCCCGATGGCGAAGGTCAGCCCCGCCGAGGCGAGCAGGGTGAGCAGCGTGTCCATGTCGTCCTGATCGGCCTCGGCGTGGTTGGTGTAGCAGATGTCGCAGCCCATCGGCAGGCCGAGGAGTTTGCCGCAGAAATGATCCTCCAGCCCGGCGCGGATGATCTGCTTGCCGTCGTACAGGTACTCGGGCCCGATAAAGCCCACCACCGTGTTCACGATCAGGGGCGAGAGCGAGCGGGCCACCGCGTACGCCCGCGCCTCGCAGGTCTGCTGGTCCACCCCGTGGTGGGCGTTCGCGGAGAGGGCGCTCCCCTGGCCGGTCTCGCAGTACATGACGTTCTGCCCGGCCGTGCCCCGGTTCAACGACAGCGCGGCGTCCCGGCCCTCACGCAGCAGCGCCAGGTCGACCCCGAACCCCGCGTTGGCCGTCTGGGTGCCCGCGACCGACTGGAAGATCACGTCGAGGGGCGCGCCCGCCCCGAGGGCGGCGAGCTGCGTGGTGAGGTGGGCGAGCACGCAGGTCTGGGCGGGCAGCTCCAGGTCCTGGCGCAGGTCGTCGAGCAGGTGCAGCAGCCGGACCGTGGAGGCCACGCTATCCAACGCCGGGTTCACGCCGATGACCGCGTCCCCGATGCCGAACATCAGCCCATCGATGACCGAGGCCAGGATGCCCCGGGGATCGTCGGTGGGGTGGTTGGGTTGCAGCCGCATCGAGAAGTGGCCCGGCAGCCCCAGCGTGGTGCGAAAGGCGGTGACGACCCGGCAGCGGCGGGCGACCAGGATCAGGTCCTGGTTTCGCATCAGCTTGCTCACCGCGGCGACCATCTCGGGGGTGAGGCCGGGGGCGAGGGCGGCGAGCAGCTCCGGGGTGACCTCCTCCCCCAGCAACCAGTCGCGGAACTCGCCGACGGTCAGCCCCGCCACGGGCGCGAAGGCCGCCGCGTCGTGGGTGTCCACGATCAGCCGGGTGACCTCGTCGGTCTCGTAGGGGATGAGCGGCTGTTCGAGGAACAGGCGCAGCGGCAGCCCGGCGAGCACGTACCGCGCCGCCGCCCGCTCGTGGGCGCTCGCGGCAGCCAGCCCCGCCAGCTCGTCACCCGAGCGGGCCGGGCTGGCGCGGGCGAGCACGCTCCTGAGGTCCGGGAAGGTGTAGTGTCGGTGGCCCAGCGTGATGGAGTAGGACATGGCGTCTCCCGGGAGGCGGCCCGGCGGGGTCAGGACCCTGCGGAGGTGAGGGTATTCCGCGCCCGCCCGGCCCGGAAGCGCCCGAAATGGAGCGGGTGGGTCACGCCGTCCGCCCAGTCGGCCATCAGTTCACCCAGCGCGGGCACGAACTTGAACCCGTGCCCGCTACATGGCGAGGCGAGCAGCACGGACGGTGAACCGCCAGGGACCACGGCGTCATGGGTGTCCAGCAGGAAGTCCTGGGTCGGGGTCGTCGTGTACAGGCAGGTCCGGGCCTGCATGACCGGGCCCGCCGCCCCGGGCAGGTGGCGCTCCAGATAGGCCCCCAGCCGCGCGAGGGTTGCGCCGTCCACCTCGAAGCTCCGGGTTTCGGCCGTCGTGGCTGGTCCCTGGAGGTGTTCGGCGATCTTCACGCCGGGAAGTCCGAAGGCGGGGAAGCCGTAGACCTCGGCCTCCCCCACCCGGGCGTGCTGGATGAACACCGGGAAGCGGCCAGGCAGGAAGGCGGCCAGGTCCCGGACCCGGAAAAAGGCGGTCGTCTCCAGCGTGACCCGCAGGGTCGGCGTGAGTTCCGGCACGAGGTGGGGCAGCCAGGCGCCCGCGGCGACGATCAGGCGGCGGCAGGCAAAGGTCCCCCGCGGGGTGCGGACGACCGGGGCCCGCGGGTCGCCCAGGTCGAGGTCCAGCGCCGGGGTGTGTTCGAGCACGGTCGCCCCCTCCGAGCGGGCCAGGGCCGCGAGCAGTTCGACCGTCTGCGTGGGGTTGACGATGCCCGCGTCGGGCGAGTAGACGGCCGCCCAGTCCCCGGGAACCCTCCACTGCGGGAAGCGCCGCATGAGCGCCCCGGCGTCCAGGGTCTCGACCTGCGCGCCCGCCCCCCGCAGGCTCTCCTCGACGGCCCGCAGGCCCGGCAACGCCCCGGGGCCGAGGTCGAGGCCGCCCGTCAGGGTCAGCAGGGTCTGCCCGGAGACCTCTTCCAGCTCGCGCCACCGGTCGAGGGCGTGCTGGGCGAGGTGAACGTAGTCGGGGTGGTCATAGGCAAGGCGGAAGATGCGCGAGTGGCCGTGGCTGGACCCCCGGTCGTGCGGAACAGCGAACTGGTCGAGCAGCAGCACCCGCCGCCCCCGCCGGGCGAGGTGGTAGGCAGCGCTCGTTCCGGCACCCCCAGCTCCCAGCACGATGCAGTCGTATACCCTTTCCATGGATCTCCCGCATTCTGCATGAAGGGTCGGGGGCAAAGCCGCGCCCCGTGGGTCTGGTGATGGACGGCCCTCCCCTCGCCGCCCCGCTCATCCCGGTGGGGACGCCGCGAGGGAACAGACCGTGGACCGCACCACCTCGGCGTCCCCCCCGCGCGCCACGGCCGCAACGGTCCAGCCCACCTCCTCGGGAAAGGCCAGGGCGGTCATCACCACGCGCCCGTCCTCCGCGAACACCTCCACGGACGAGCGGTGCATGAGGACCCGCAGCGAGAGGAGGCCGTTCCCCGCCGTGAGCGGCGCCCCGTACTCCCCATCGAAGCCTTCCGGCGCGCCGACGGAGGGGGCAGTCCTGCGCCGGAGGACGAGGCGGTTCCCCTCCAGGTCATGCGAGAGCACCACCTCCTCCCGCGCCCCGCCCCGAATCAGGAGGTCGAGACGGCGCGCCCCGCGCCCGGCCAGATCGAGGGTCAGGTCCAGGGCGGGCCGGGCGCGGGGCGTGAGGGTGAGCGGCACGCCCTCCCGCAGCGGGCTCCCCGTGAGGCGAAATTCGGCCCCACGGAGCCGGTCGAGTTCGGCGACGGGCCGCTGCCGCAACACGGGCCCCCCGGCGGACCGGACCAGGGACAGCTCGCGCGGAAAGCTCAGCGTGCCGCGCCACGGCCCGGTGGGCAGGCGGGAGGCGTACCGCCAGTGGTTCATCCAGCCCAGCCAGACCCGCCGTCCGGGTAGGTCCGAGAAGGACAGGGCCGCGTAGAAGTCCGGGCCGTGGTCGAGGGGACGTGCGGGTGTGGTCGGCCTGAACGTCACGCCGTCGAACGTCCCCACGAAATACTGGCCGCCCGACCTCCCGAAGGGGCGGCCCGGGTACACGTCCACCTTGAGCACCCAATGATCCACGCCCCGCTCGTCCGTCAGAGCAAACAGCTCGGGCACCTCCCAGGGACCCCGCGTGTCACCCGCGGGGCCGAACACACTCTGCGGGGTCCAGTCGCGCAGGTTCGGCGAGCTGAAGATCTCCACCTGGCGCTCGGCGGGATGGGCGACCGCCATGACCCAGCGCCCGGTCTCGCCGTGCCAGAACACCCTGGGGTCCCGGAAGTCAGCCTTACCGGGGTCCAGCACGGGCCGCTCCCAGGGGTCGTGCCAGGTTCGCCCGCGGTCCTGACTGTAGGCGAGGTACTGCGCCTGGTGACCCGCCCGGTGGCCGGTGTACAGCGCGACGAAGGGCGGGACGTCCCCGAGCCCCAGCCCGCTTGTGTTGTGCCAGTCCACCACGGCGCTCCCCGAGTAGATGGCCCGGTCCGGGCGCTCGGGCAGCGCCACCCCGAGATGCTCCCAGGCCACCAGGTCGCGGCTGACCGCGTGAGCCCAGCTTAGGTGCCCGTGGATGGGGCCGAAGGGGTTGTGCTGGTAGAACAGGTGGTACTCGCCCCCGAAGTGCAGCAGGCCGTTGGGGTCGTTCATCCAGTGGCGCGCGGGCGTGAAATGAAAGAGCGGGCGGTGGCGGTCCGGGGCGCCGGTCACGGCCGGGACAGGGAGCCGCGCCCTCCGGGCAGGCCGGACCCGCGTTCTCCCGGGGGGCTCACAGGAGGGTCGGCTCCCCGGGGGCGGAGGGCGCGAACCCGGCCGCGAAGGGGGCGTGCTCCGGCGCCAGCGGCGCGTGAAGCTGCCTGAGCAGCGCGAACTCGTCGAACAGCGTCCACTCCTGCCGGATCAGCCCGCCCCGCAGCTCGTGATGCGTCACGCCCAGCATCCGCACGCGCCGCCCGGTGGGCCGCCCGTAGCGGCCGGGACCGTCGTGGGTCCCCTGCAGGGTCCAGCGGGTGGCGACGCGGTGCCCTCGCCCCGCGTCGCCCAGCACGCACACGTGGTCCACGCTCAGCCGCAGGTCGGAAAACTGCGCCATCAGCCCCAGCACGAACTGCTCGTAGTCGCCGTGCCCGTAAAGCTGCCGGTGGCCCGGCACCCAGGCCACGTGTTCGGGGGCGTAGCAGGCGCGCACCAGGCTCAGCATTCGCGCGTTCCACAGGTTGTGCAGCAGGGCACGCACAAAGGCCTCCGCCTCCTCGGGAGCGGGCAGCGCCAGGAGGGTGGGCGGGAGCTGCCCGTCCTCCCCGGTGGGCTCGCCGGGCGGCACGGGGGGCACGGGCGCACCCGCGCGGGCGAGTTCCAGGGGGTCATAGCCGAGCTGGCGCAACTCGGCGCTGTGGTCGCCCACCAGCCACTCTTCAAAGATGCGGTTGTCCTTGATGCGGCAGTCGGCAACAATCCAGCGGCCGATGCGGCGCCCCGTGGGCGGGCCGTAGTCGGTGTGGCCGGTGTTGACGCCCACCGTGAACAGGCGGTGCGAGGTGTAGAAGCCGTCCTGCGCGTTGCCGCCCCAGATCACGTCGTCCGCGAACGAGCGGGAGCCGCTGTAGGCCGCCTGGCTGCGGAGGGTGTTTCGCACCACGGCCTCGGCGCCGTACGTCGTCAGCCCGTCCGAGGTATGCACCCGGGCGTTGTGGGTGTAGTGCGTGTGGATCAGGTGGACCGCGCGCTCCTCCCAGATCCTGTGGGTGCAGCGCACGATGTAGTCCACGATGTCCACGTACTCCGGGTCGAAGCCGTCGAGGTCCTGGCGGCGCCCGCTGTTCGCGGCGGCGGCGAAATCGGTGATGTCCGGGTGATCGGCGAAGTCGAAGACGGGTGGGGGTTCCTGTGTCACGCGGTTCCTTCCTGGGATGGGTGGGCAGACCCACCCCGCCTACTCGGCACGCTCGACCCGGGCTTCCTCTGCCGGGTGGCGGCGATCCGGATTCCAGCGCCCCGGGTCGATGCTTCCGCCGTACAGCGGCAGCGGCAGCGGCGGGTCGCTGGGCCGGAACTGGTCCCACGGGCGGGTCAGCCCCACCGTGCCGTACTGCCGGACGCGCGGAACGTGGTCGAGGTCGAGCACATCGGTCAGGACGGTCGGGGCCGCCCCAACCGCCTCCGCCCGGACGATCCCCTCCGGGTCCACGATCAGGCTGCGGCCCGTCCCCTCCGGCCCCGCGCAGTTCACGCTCACCACGAACACCTGGTTGACGATGGCGTTCGCCCGCGCCAGGATCACCTCCTGGGTCCGGTCGCAGGTCGTCGTCTTCACGAGGTTGAGCACGACCTCGGCGCCCATCCAGGCCAGGTGGCGGGTGACCTCCGGGAACCAGGCGTCGTAGCAGACCGAAAACCCGGCCCGCCCGACTCCCGGCAGGTCGAAGGTCACGAAATGGTCCCCCGCCTCAAACGGCTCGTAGGGCCGCCAGGGAAAGACCTTGCGGTACGACGCGGCGAGGCGCCCCTCGGGAGAGAGGGCGACGGCCGTGTTGAACAGTTGCCCCGCGGGGCCCCGCTCGCACACGCTCCCCGGCACCAGCCAGACGCCCAGGTCCCCCGCCAGTTCGCCCAGCGCTGACGCGCGCGGGCCGGAGAGCGGCTCGGCCACCTCCAGCAGCCGTTCCCGCCTCAGGGGTCCCTCGGTCCCGAATAGGTGGAGTTCGGGGTAGACGATCATCCGGACCTGCGGAAAGGCCGCCACGAGCCCCTGCACGTGCTCGGCAAAGCGGCTCAGCGGCCCATCGACCGGGAACGGGGCCTCCTGCACCACGGCGACCGGCAGGACCCTCGCCATCAGTCCCCTGACGCCCCACGGATTCTGAGCCGCATGGAGTCCGCGTGGCCGACCATCCCCTCCGTGTCGGCCATCGTGATGAAGGGCGGGGCGACGACCGGGTTGGCGGCGTCCGCGACCCGCTGCCAGGTCACGGTCTTGATGAACTTGCCCACCCACAGCCCGCCCGTGTAGCGGGCCGCCCGGCTGGTGGGCAGGACGTGATTCGTGCCGATCCCCTTGTCCGCGTACGCCACCGCCGCGTTCCGGCCCAGGAAGAGCGAGCCGTAGTTCGTCAGCCGCGCGAGAAACCAGTCCGGGTCGCGGGTCTGCACCTCCAGGTGCTCGGAGGCCACCCGGTCGGACACCTGCGCCATCTCCTCGTCGGACTCCACCAGGATGATCTCGCCGTAGTCGCGCCAGGAGACCCCGGCGGCGTCGGCGGTGGGCAGAGTGGACAGCTGGCGCCCGATCTCGCGTGTGACCGCCTCGGCCAGGGCCCGCGAAGTCGTGATCAGCACCGACTGCGAGTTGACCCCGTGCTCGGCCTGGGCCAGCAGGTCGGCGGCCACGAGTTCGGGGTCGGCGGAGTCGTCGGCCAGGATGCAGATCTCGGTGGGTCCGGCGAGCAGGTCAATGCCCACCACCCCGAACAGTTGCCGCTTGGCCTCGGCCACGTAGGCGTTGCCCGCGCCCACGATCATGTCCACGGCCTCCAGCGGCGGGCTGCCCTCCAGCCCGAAGGCCATCGCCGCCATCGCCTGCGCCCCACCGATGGTGTAGATCTCGTCGGCCCCACTGTTCACGATGCCGTAGAGCTGGGAGGGGTTGATGCGGCCGGTGCCGCGCTGGACGGGCGCGCAGGCCACCACCCGGGGCACGCCCGCCGCCTTCGGCACCCCGATGGTCATCGCCGGGGCCGCCGTGATCGGGTAGCGCCCCCCCGGGATGTACGCCCCCACCGCGTTCACCGGAATCTGCTTCTGCCCGATGGTCACGCCGGGCAGGGTCTCTGCCTCGAAGTCCACCAGTGTGCGGCGCTGCAACTCCGCGAAGTTCCGCACCTGCGTGAGGCTGAAGTCGATCGCGCGGGCCACGGAATCCTCGACCTCCGAGGTGACCCGGGTGATCTCCTCGGGGGACATGCGGAAGGAGGGCGGGCTGTGGCCGTCGAACCGCTCGCTGTAGCGCCGCACAGCAGTCAGGCCCTCGCGCTCCACGTCGGAGAGGATGCGCGAAACGGTGTCCCGGATTTCCTGATTCACCGAAGGGGGTTGGGGGGCGGCCTGTTTGAAGTATTCCATCGGGGGTCCTTTCAACCGGGGCGGTACACCTGCTTGAGCAGGGCGAACTCGTCCCAGACCATGTACTCGCGCTCGATGCGCCCGCCGCGCACCTCGAAGTGGCTGATTCCCAGCACCCGCACCCGCCGCCCGGTGGGGGGCCCGTAGGGTCCCGGCCCCCCGTGGGTGCCCTGGAAGGTCCAGCGCGCGGCCACCCTGTACCCCTGCGCCTCGCTCCCGATCCAGGCCACGTGGTCCACGCTCATCGCCCCGTCGGGAAAAGCGGCCAGCAGCCCCAGCACGTAAGCGGTCAGGTCGCCGTGCCCCTCCAGGCGGCGGTTCCCCGGCACCCACACCACAGCGTTCGGCGCGTAATACTTGGCCAGGTAGTTGAGCATCCGGGCGTTCCAGACCAGCCCGTAGAGCAGGCCCGGCAGCGCGTCCGGGTCGCGTGGGTCACCGTCCGCGTGGACGGGCGGGTGTCCCTGGCCGGGCAGCCGGGACACCTCGCCGACGAGGGTGTCGGGACCTTGCCACCCCAGTTCCGCCTCCGCCCGGGAGAGAGTGCGGGCCAGTTCGACCTCATCCAGCCCGAGCTGGCGAATCAGCGCCGTCTCGTCGTGGACGACCCACTCCTCCACGATGCGGCCTCGGCGCACCACGCAGTGCGCGATCTCGCGGCGCTGCACCCGCCTCCCGGTGGGCGGCCCGTAGATGCTGTGGCCGAGATTGTGGCCGCTCCAGGTCACCCGGTGCGAGGAGTGGAATCCTTCCCGGTCATTGCCGCTCCAGATCACCTCGTCGCCGAAGAGGCGCAGGTCGGGAAAGGCCGCCAGCGTCCGCACCGTGTTCTCGACCACCTGATCGCGCCCGTAGTACTCGGCGTCCGAGAGGTGGACCGGGGTGTTGTGCGCGTAGTGGGTGTAGATCAGGCCGACGGCCTTGTCCTCCCAGATTTTGTGCGTACACCGGACGATGTAGTCCACGATGTCGGTGTAATCGGCGCCAAAGCCCTCCAGGCTCTGCCGCCGCCCGGCCACGACCGGGGCCATCTGGGGACCGAGCTCGCGCTCTTCCACGCTGAGGACGGCGCGTTCCTCGTGCTCACTGGCTGACTTCGGTAACCTCTGGTCCGCTGACACTGGCACCCCCGATCCGCCCGTGCAATTGTTTGAGGAGCGCGAACTCGTCAAAGACCGTCCATTCCTTCACGACCCTGCCGTCCCGGACGGTGTGGTGGCTGATCACGATCATGGAGACGCGCCGCCCGGTAGGGGCGCCGTACGGCCCGTACCCCTCGTGGGTGCCCTGGAAGGTGGAGCGTGTCGCCACCCGGTAGCCGCGCCGGTCGTCGCCCAGCACGCACTGGTGGTCCACGGTGACCGCCAGATCGGGGAAGCAGGCCAGCAGCGTGATGACGAAGTTCTCGTAGTCGCCGTACCCGTACAGCTTGCGCGCGTCGGGCAGGAAGGCGACGAGGCCGGGCGAGTAATGCTCGCGGACCATGTTGACCAGCCGGGCATTCCACAGGTTCTGCCAGACGGCCCGGATGAATCCCTGCGGGTCCCCGTCGGCGTTTGGCACCGTTACGAACTCCGGCGCCTGCTGACCGGTGGGCAGGCGGTCCACCTCGCCGTGGGTGTGAGGCGTGGCGGGCAGGACGGCCTGTTTCGCCAGACGCAGCGGGTCGTACCCCATCTGCCTCACGATGGTCACGCCGTCATGGGTCAGCCACTCCTCCACGATCCTGTTCTCGCGGATCAGGCAGTCGGCGATGCCCCAGTACAGGATTTTGCGCCCTGTCGGCGGGCTGAAGTCGGTGTATCCGGTGTGGGTGGCCGTGTTCACGTGGCGGTGGGAGCTGTAATACCCCTCGTCCTCGTTGCCGCCCCAGATCACATCGTCGGCATAGGCCCGCAGGTCACCCCAGATCGCCTGATTCTGGAGGGTGTTTCGCACCACCGTCTCGCGCCCGTAGATCGTGCCGCCGGGGGTATGCACCATCGCGTTGTGGGCATAGTGGGTGTAGATCAGCCCTATGGCCTTTTCTTCCCAGATCTTATGGGTACACCGCACGATGTAGTCCACGATGTCGGTGTAGTCGGCATCGAACCCGCGCAGCGCCTGTCTGCGCCCGGTGCCCGCTGCCCGCTCGAAGTCGGCGATATCGGGCCGGTCGGCGAAGTCGAAGACGGGGAGCGGCTGGATGTCGTCGGTCACTGCTGAGCCTCCTGGCGGGCGTGGAGCTGGGTGAGCAGGGCGAATTCGTCGAAGAGCGTCCATTCCTGAGTGACCTTGCCGCCCTGGATGACGTGATGGCTGGCCCCGATGAGGAAGATGCGCCGCCCGGTCGGTGCGCCGTAGGGACCGTAGCCCTGGTGCGTGCCCTGCAGGGTGAAGCGGGTGGCGACCCGGTGGCCTCCGGGGGCCGGAAGGGCGCACTGGTGGTCGATCGTCAGCGCGAGGTCGGGAAAGCAGGCCATGAACGTGATCACGAAGTTCTCGTAATCGCCGTACCCGGACAGCTTGCGCTCGCCGGGCACGTAGGCCACGAGACCCGGCGCGTAATGCTCGCGCACCATGTTGACGAGGCGGGCATTCCAGAGGTTGTGCAGGAGGGCGGCGACGAAGCCCTGTGGGTCCGCTTGCGCACCCGGCACGTCCAGAAAGGCCGGGGCCTGTTGGCCGGTCGGCAGGCGGTCCACCTCGCCGTGCGTGTGCGGCCTGGCGGGAAGCACGGCCTTTTTCGCCAGGGCCACTGCGTCATATCCCATCTGCCGCAGACTGCTCGCCCCATCGTGGACGAGCCATTCCTCGACGATGCGGTTCTCCCGGATGAAGCAGTCCGCGATGCCCCAGCGGGCTGTCCGGCGGAGGGTCGGTGGGCCGTGCGGGGTCGGTCCCGTGTTGATGGAAGAGCCCCGGACGCGGTGCGAGGTGTAAAAGCCGTCTCGCTCGTCCCCGCCCCAGATCACGTCATCGGCGTACCCGCGCCCCGCGGTGAAGCCCGCCTGGCTGGCGAGGGTGTTTCGCACCACCGCCTCGCGGCCGTACGTGACGCCGAACGAGGTGTGCAGGATGACGTTGTGCGCGTAGTGGGTGTAGATCAGGCCGATGGCCTTTTCTTCCCAGATTTTGTGCGTGCAGCGGACGATGTAGTCCACGATGTCCGTGTAATCGTCGTCGAAGCCCGCCAGCGGTTGCCTGCGTCCAGTGCCCGCGGCCCGCTCGAAGTCGGCCATGTCGGGGTGGCCAGCGAGATCGAATATGGCGGGCCTGGGCTGACTGCGCCTGGTCGTCACGCCTCAGCCTTCCACCCGGGCGTGAAGCTGCTTGAGCAGGGCGAATTCGTCGAACAGCGTCCACTCCTGGACGATCTGGCCCCCCCGGATGATGTGGTGCGACCCACCGATGAGGAAGATGCGCCGTCGAGTCGGGGCGCCGTACGGCCCGTAGCCCTCGTGCGTGCCCTGGAGGGTGAAGCGCGTGGCGACCCGGTAGCCGCGCCGCTCGTCCCCCAGGAAGCACTGGTGATCGATCGTCATGGCCAGGTCGGGAAAGCTGGCGAGCAGCGTGATGACGAAGTTCTCGTAGTCCCCGTGGCCGTACAGCTTGCGGGAGTCAGGCACAAAGGCAACGTGGCCCGGGGCGTAATGCTCGCGGACCATGTTGACCAGGCGGGCGTTCCAGAGGTTCAGCAGGATGGCCCGGACGAACGCCTGCGGATCGTCGGGTGAGGGCACGTCGTGGAACTCGGGCGCCTGTTGTCCCGTCGGCAGCCGGTCCACCTCGCCGTGGGTGTGCGGGCTCCAGGGCAGCACCGAGGCGTGGGCCAGCTTGAGGGGGTCATACCCCATCTGGCGCAGCTCGGTGATGGCGTCGCTCATCAGCCATTCCTCGACGATCTTGTTGCGCACGCTGAAACAGTCCGCGAAGCCCCAGCGCTGAATCTTCCGGCCCGTCGGCGGCCCGAACTCGGTGTACCCGGTGTTCGTGCCCAGGCTCGACACCCGGTGCGAGGTGTAGAAACCGTCCTGCTCGTTGCCGCTCCAGATCACGTCGTCGGCGTAGGCGCGGCGGTCGGCGTAGGCGGCCTGACGCTGGAGGGTGTTCACCACCATGCCCTCGCGCCCGTACATGATCCCGCTGGAGTAATGCACGATGGCGTTGTGCCCGTAGTGGGTGTAGATCAGGCCGATGCCCTTCTCCTCCCAGATTTTGTGGGTGCAGCGCACAATGTAATCGACGATGTCGGTGTAGTCGGGGTCATACCCGGCGAGCGGCTGCCGCCTCCCGGTATCGGCGGCCCGCTCGAAGTCGGCCATATCGGGGCGGTCGGCGAAGTCGAAGACGGGGAGGGGGGCCTGGGCACGGTCGTCCATGTGGGGCGTTCTCCTTCGGGAGGTGCGGCGCGGCGCGGACAGGGTGGGAGAGGCCGCCCCGCCGACTTCCGCTGCGGGCCGGGCATTCGACTTGCCGTGTTTCGCTCTGGGAACGCGGCCCGGGGGTGGGCTCACTTGACCGCCCCGACGGTGATGCCCTCCACGAAGTAGCGGCGGATGAACAGCGACATCACCATGATCGGCAGCATCACGACCATGCTCGCCGCCGCCACCTTCTGCCACTCGGGGCCCTTCGCCCCGGAGATGCCCTGGATGGCGATGGGCAGCGTCTGGGTGTTCGTGCGGGCCAGGATCAGCGCGAAGAAGAACTCGTTCCAGGCCGAGATGAAGGCGAAGACCGCGGACACCAGGATGCCCGGCATGATCAGGGGGATCGTCACGTGGCGCAGGGTCTGAAGCTCGTTGCAGCCGTCGATGAAGGACGCCTCCTCGACCTCCACCGGGAGGGCGTCGAAAAAGCCGCGCAGCAGCCAGATCGCGTAGGGCAGCGTGAACGACAGGTAGAGGATGACGAGGCCCACGGCCGTGTCGATCAGGTTCAGGCTGCGAAACAGCGTGAAGAAGGGGATGGCGACGACCACCGCCGGGATGAACTGGGTTATCAGGATGAGCAGCGACAGCGTTTCGCGCCCGCGGAAGCGGTGCCGCGAGATGACGTAGGCGGCCGCGGCCCCCAGCGGCACCGTGATGGCGACGGTCAGGAACGACACCAGCGCGCTCACCCACACGTGCGATCCCAGCCAGATCGGGTTGTCGAAGACGGCGCGGAAGTTGTCGAGCGTGGGCTGGAACAGGAGCTTGGGCGAGAACGTGTCGGCCTGCGTCTTGAAGGCGGTCAGCAGCATCCACAGCAGCGGGAACGCCACGAAAAAGATCACCAGCAGCGTGCCGAGCGTTTCGAGCGTCTGCCCCAATCGGCGGCGGGGGGTGAGACTTCTGGCGGGGACAGGACTGTTCATTCAGCGCTCCCTCAGCAGCACGCGCACGTACAGCACGGCGAAGAGCCCCATGACGACCACCAGCAGGTACGACACCGCTGAGGCGTAGCCCATGTCGAGGTTGCGGAACGCAAGCTGGTACACGTAGTAGTACAGCGTCTGGGTCGAGTCGCCCGGACCGCCGCCCGTCATGGTGACCACCTGGTCGAACATCTTGAGGGCCGAGATGATCTTGAGCAGCCCCACGATGTAGATGACGGGGGCCAGCAGCGGCAGCGTGATGCGGAAGAAAATCTGGGTGTTCGTGGCCCCGTCCACCCGGGCGGCCTCGTTGACCTCGGCGGGGATGGACCCCAGCGCCCCGATAAACATCAGGGCGAAGAGCGGCGCCCAGCCCCAGACCTCCGACATGGCGAGGGCCAGGAGCGCGCTGAACTCGTGCCCCAGCCACAGGAAGCCCTTGAGGGGCGGCACCACCGCGCCGATCAACCGGGCGTACACCCCGGCGTCGGGGTCAAGCATGAAGCGCCAACTGTAGCCCTTGAGCACTGGGGCGACCGCGAAGGGAAAGATCAGCAGCGTGCGCGCGAACACGTTCAGCCGAGTCGGCTTGGCGAGCAGCAGCGCGATGCCCAGCCCGATGAGCAGCGTCAGGGTCACCGAGAGGACCATGTAGGCCGCGCTGACGCCCAGGCTGTTCAGGAAGCCGCCGTCGGTGAACGCGCGGGCGTAGTTGGCAAAGCCCACGAAGGGGCCGGGCGTGGGCGAGTAGATCAGCCGCCAGTCGCGGAACGACGTGATCAGCGACGAGACCAGCGGGTAGAGCACCGTCGCCATGACGATCAGCAGCGCGGGACCCAGAAGCAGCCAGCGCAGGGCGCCGGTGCGAACCTGGGCGCCCTGCCGCCTGGGCCGGAGGGCCGAACGAAGGGGCGGTGTCGAGGCTTCGGCGGTCGTCTGGGGAAGTGCCATAGGGTTCACCTCGGCTGCGCGCGGGGGACGGGTCCCAACGGGCCAGGGGGCCGGGAACGCCGCCCCAGCCCCCTGAGGCCCGCGCCCGCTACCGGTAGTACCCGGCGCGCTTCTGAATGGCGTCCACGTCCCGGGCCATGCCGTCGAGGGTCGCCTTGACGTCGGCCCCGTTCGCCATCTTGTTGATGCCCACCTCCAGCACGCTCTGAATCTCGGCCCACGAGCGCACCTGCGGCAGCGTGCGCGCGGTCCGCAGCGCCTGCGCCCCGACCTTGGGAATCCCGCCGTTGGCCGCGTTGACCTTGGGGTCGTTCATGCCCGAGAAGGTGACGATGGTGTTGTCGGCCTCGGCCGGAACGCTGCGGTTCGAGGCGACCTTCTTCTGCACGTCGGTGTTGGTGACGTACTTGATGAATTCCCAGGCCGCGTCGGGATTCTTCGAGTTCTTGAAGATGCCGATCGGCCACACCAGCGCGTAGTTCTGGGTGGTGCCGCCCGCCCAGCCGGGGGCGGGGGCGAAGCCGACGTTGTTCAGCACGGCGGGCGCGACCGTTTTGGGATCGGCGAACTGCGACCAGTACCACCACCAGCCGACCCACATGGCGGCCTTGCCCTGGAGAATCTGGTTGGAGGATTCGGTCTCGCCGAAGGTGGTGGCCGCCGCGGGCACGATTTTGTCCTTGCGCAGCATGTCGATGTAGAGTTGGGTGGCCTGCACGCCCTTGGCGTTGTTGAAGACCGGGCGGTTGTTCTTGTCGAGGATGTCGCCGCCGTTGCCCCACAACATGCTGACCCAGCTGAAGAGGTTCTGGCCCGCGCTCACGCCGTACATGGCGGATAAGCCCACCATGCCCGGTTTGCGCTTCTGGATGGTCTGGGCGGTGCTGACGGCCGCCTGCCAGGTGCGCGGCACCGGCAGCCCCAGTTCCTTGAACACGTCCTTGCGGTAGAACAGCACCAGCGGGTGTCCGCGGAACGGAATGCCGATGATGTTGCCCTTGCTGTCGGTCGAGGCCTCGATGTAGGCGTTGGGGTAATCCTTGAGATTGATCTTGTCCGCCTTGATGCGGCTGTTCAGCGGCAGCAGGTACGGCTTGAGCGCCTCACCCCAGGCGTCCACCCAGGAAACCACATCGTAGGTCGTGCCGCCGGTGGTGGCCTCGACCAGTTCCTTTTGCTGCAGGGCGCCGTAGGGCGTGTTCTCCCACTGCGCGGTGATGCCGGTCAGCTTCTGGAATTCGCTGCCCTCGCCGGTCATCTTGCTGAGCTGCGCGAATTGCCCGGCCGCCAGGCAGCAGATCAGGAATTTGAGCTTGGTGCCGTTGTAGGGCTTGCCCGCTTTGAGGCCGTAGAGGGTGGTCGCCCCCTGGGCCTGCACCGCCAGCGTCCCCAGGCCCAGCACCCCCGTCAGGACGAGCGCCCCACCCGCCCGCCTCCAGATTGCCTTCCGTGCGTGATCCATCTGGCATCCTCCTCGCGTCAGCGTGACCAAAACAGAATGTGGACGGGACCGGTGAGCCGCAGGGCGCCACAGGCCGGTGCGAGCCGCTCCAGGCGTGCGACGGACCCTCCTTACTTTTGCATACGTATGCACGTATCGTAAGCATATGGCGCGAAATTTGTCAAGTCCTTCACAGTCACGGGGAGAGGAGTTGCGGAACGTTTTGCTGGCGGCAGGGTTCCTTTGAGAAGAGCATCGTCGGAAATAGACGGTTAAGTCTCCATAGGGCTGAACCCGGCCAATGCTCCAGTTAAGTGCCTGCCCCCAACGCTTGACGGGGACGGCCGTCAGGGGTACGGTGTGAATACGTATGCAAGCAGGTTGCTGGGTTGGAGGTAGCCCGGCGGATGTTCGCTCTCTCCCGGCTCATTCCCGGAGGTCTCCCCTGCCCCACAGGCTCTGCCCGGCCACATCCTCTCCTGAGGAGCCGTCCAACGGAGGAAGTTCAGGTTCGTAGCTGACCTTGGGCACGGACCGCCGTCGCCACGGACAAGACGGATGCTCCCACGAGTGCCCCTGCCCCCTGCACAGGAGTTCCCATGACCTCGAACCCAAAGGCGCCGCCTGCCGAAGACCTGGGCGTGATGACCGGCAACGTGGTGCGCTTCTCCCAGCTTGGGTCCCGCGCCGTGCCGCTGATGTTCATCGACAGCATCATTCCGGGGCACCAGCGTCACAACTACGCCATCATCGGGGACACCGCCAGCGAGAACGACGCCTACGCGCCCTTCATCACCACGCCGCACGGCTTCCAGATCGGCATGGTGCGGGCACGGCAGGGCAACGGCCCGGCCTATCACACCCACGACTACATCGAGTCGTTCCTGCCGCTCCGGGGCCGCTGGCGCTTCTACTGGGGCGAGCACGAGGACCGGGTGGACGGCGAGACCATCCTGGAGGAGTTCGACTACGTGACCCTGCCGCCCCGGCTCTGGCGCGGCTTCGAGGCGGTGGACGAGGGCGAGAGCTGGATCTTCGCGGTGCTCGAGAAGCACGAGGTCTTCGGCGGCAAGGACCCCTACTGGGCGCCCGAGGTGATCCGCAAGGCCCGGGAGTACGGCTTCGAGGCGGACGAGCGCGGCAAGATGATCAAGCCGGAGAACTTCGCCGAACTCGAACGCCGGATGCTGGGCCAGTTCGGGGACGAGTAGCGCCGTGACGGGAGAGCCCCAGGTGGTGCTGGTGCCGGGTACGCTCTGCGACGCGGCGCTGTGGGCGGATGTGGCCGTGCCGGGGGGAGCGCACGTGCTGAACATGGTCCGGGGGCGCTCGCTGGCCGACACCGCCGAACAGGTCCTGAATGATGTGCAGGACGGGACGCGGCTGCACCTCGTGGGCTTCTCGCTGGGGGCCATCGTCGCCTTCGAGGTGCTGCGGCGGGTCCCGGAGCGGCTCTCCCGACTCACCCTGATCAGCGCCAACCCGCACGCGCCCCTCCCGCTTCAGTTGGAGACCTGGGCGGCGCAGGCGGGACAAGTGCGCGCCGGACACTTCGAGGAGGTGGCGCAGGTCATCGCGGACACCAGCGGGCCGCACCGGCAGAAGGTGCTGGAGATGGCGCGGCGGGTGGGACCGGAGGTCTACCTGGAACAGCTCGACCTGCTGCGCTCGCGCCCCGACAGCCGGGGCGACCTGGCCCGCTTCACCGGGCCGCTGACCCTGCTGGTCGGCGGGGAGGACCGCGTCACGCCGCCCCACCTGGCCGCCGAACTCCACGCCCTGGATCCCCACGCCGCCGTCCGGGTGGTGCCGGGCGCGGGGCACTACCTGCCGCTGGATGCCCCGGACGCGATCTCAGACGTTCTGAACGGGGTGGCCCATGCCTGAAGGCCTGTCACGCCTGGCTGAACGGTTCGCCGCCGGGGAGACGGTGCTGGGCGGCTGGCTGCACCTGCCCGGCGGGGTGAGCGCGGAGGTGATGGGGCACGCGGGCTACGACGCCCTCACGGTGGACCTGCAACACGGCCTGATCGGGGAGGGTGGGCTCGTCGCCACGCTGGAAGCCATCGCGGCCACGCCCGCCGTCCCCCTCGTACGCGTTCCCTGGCTGCACCCGCCCGACCTGATGCGCGCCCTGGACGCCGGGGCCGCCGGGGTGATCTGCCCCATGATCGACACGCCGGGGCAGGCCCGCGCCCTCGTCCAGGCCTGCCGCTACCCGCCCCGGGGGGGCCGGAGTTTCGGCCCCACCCGCGCCCGGCTGGTGTACGGCGACGATTACGGCGTGCGCGCCGATCTGGACACGCTGGTGTTCGCCATGATCGAGACGGGGGAGGCCCTGGGGAATCTCGAAGCCATCCTCGACACCCCCGGGCTCAGCGGTGTGTTCGTCGGTCCGGGCGACCTCAGCCTGAGCCTCACCGGCCGCGCCACCCTCGACTTCCGCGGGGGTGAGCCCGCCGGGGCGGTGGCGCGCATCGCCCAGGAAACCCTGCGCCGGGGCCTGATTCCCGGCATCTTCACCCCCGGCGCCGAACTGGCCCGCGCCGCGATGGACCTCGGCTACCGCTTCGTGACCCCCGGGTCCGACCTGGCCCTGCTGGCTGGGGCCGCCCGCGCCGTGCTGGGCGAACTGCGCGGCCAGCAGCCCACCCCGGCACCCCCGACCAGCTACTGAACCCCACATCCGGAGAGGAGACCCCGATGGCACGCACCCTGAAGCCCGGCATGAGTCCCCAAGCGCAACTCCAAGTTCGCGGCGAGGTCGAGCAGACCGTGCGCGGCATCATTGAGGACGTGCGGATGCGGGGCGACGCGGCCCTGCGCGAACTGTCCGCGCGCTTCGACGGCTGGAACCCGCCCTCCTTCCGCCTGAGTGGGGAGCAGATCGAAGCCCTGGTCGCCCAGGTTCCCGAGGAGGAGCTCGCGTCCATCCGCTTCGCGCTGGAGCAGGTGCGGACGTTCGCGCGGGCGCAGCGGGCGTCCGTTCACGACCTGGAGGTCGAGACGCTGCCGGGCGTGACCCTAGGCCACCGCATCCTGCCGGTGAACAGCGTGGCGTGCTACGTGCCGGGCGGGCGCTACCCGATGGTCGCCAGCGCGATCATGAGCGTGGCGACGGCCAAGGTCGCGGGGGTGGGGCGGGTGGCCGCCGTGACCCCGCCCAAGGACGGGCAGCCCTACCCGGCCACGGTGGCGACCATGCACCTCGCCGGAGCGGACGAAATCTACATCATGGGGGGGGTGCAGGCCCTGGCCGCGCTCGCCCTGGGCACCCAAAGTATTCCCGCCGTGGACATGCTCGTCGGCCCCGGCAACGCCTACGTGGCCGAGGCCAAGCGGCAACTGTTCGGCCAGGTGGGCATCGACCTCCTCGCGGGGCCGACCGAGACGCTGGTGATCGCCGACGCCTCCGCCGACGCGGAGATGGTCGCCACCGACCTGCTGGGCCAGGCCGAGCACGGGCCGAACAGTCCGGCGGTGCTGCTCACGACCTCGGAGGCGCTGGCGCGGGCGGTGGTGCCCGAGATCGAGCGCCAGCTCGCCCGCCTGCCCACCGCCGAGGTCGCCGGGCGGGCCTGGCGCGACTACGGCCAGGTCCTCCTCGCGGAGTCGGACGAGGAGATGGTGCGGGTGGCGGACGAGATCGCCAGTGAGCACGTGCAGGTGCTCACCCGCGACCCGAATTATTTCCTGGAGCGGATGACCAACTACGGCTCCCTCTTCCTGGGTCCGGAAACCAACGTGGCCTACGGCGACAAGGCGATCGGGACCAACCACATCCTGCCCACGGGCCGGGCGGCGCGTTATACGGGCGGGCTGTGGGTGGGCAAGTTCCTCAAGACCGTCACCTACCAGCGGGCCACCCCGGAGGCCAGCGTGATCGTCGGGCGGCACTGCTCGGTGATCTGCGGGGTGGAGGGCTTCGCGGGCCACCAGCGGCAGGCGGACCTGCGCGTCGAGCGGTACGGCGAGGCCGCCGCGGTGAAGGCGGCGACCTGAAGACGCGGCCAGGGCAGCTTCGCCCCGCGTCCCCTATCCTGAACAGCGCCCATGAACAGGCCCCCCGCACTTCCCGATCACCGTGTCACGTCCATCGACGTGTCGCGGGAGGCGGGCGTGTCGCAGTCGGCGGTGTCGCGGGCCTTCACGCCGGGAGCGCGCATCAGCCCGGAGACGCGCCGGAGGGTGCTGGAGGCCGCCGAGCGGCTGGGCTACCGCCCGAACGCGCTGGCCCGCAGCCTCTCCACCCGCCGCAGCGGGATCGTGGCCCTGATCGTGGGGGACCTGCACAACCCCTTCTACCCCCAGGCGCTCTCCCAGATGGCGCAGGCGCTGGAGGCGCGGGGTCAGAGGGCGCTGCTCCTGACCCACGACGCCGGGCGCGACGTGCAGGAGACGCTCGACGCCGCGCGGGCCTACCAGATTGAGGCGGCCATCGTCTTTCCCACCCGCCTGAACAGCACCCCGCCCAGCCTGGGGGACGTGTCCAGGGGGGGCATCCCGGTGCTGCTCTTCAACCGGCGCCTGCCTGGCCACGACGACCTGCTCTCGGTGGCCTGCGACAACCACGCCGGGGGACGGCTGGCCGCGCAGATTCTGTACGGCAGCGGGGCCCGGCGGCTCGCCTTCATCGGCGGCGACCCGGAGACCTCGACCCATCAGGACCGGTTGCGGGGCTTCGCCGGGTGGCTGGAGGGGGTGGGCCTGAGCCCGGTCGCCGCGCCCGCCCGCGCGTTTCACTACGACTGGGGCTTCCAGGCCACCCTCGACCTGCACGCGGCGGGAGAGCACCCGGACGCCATCTTCGGGGCCAACGACATCGTCGCCATCGGGGTGCTCGACGCCCTGCGCCTGCTGGGGCGGCGGGTGCCCGAGGACGTCAGCGTGATCGGCTTCGACGGCATTCAGGAGGGCGGGCGGGTGGCCTACCGCCTCACCACCATCCGCCAGCCGCTGGAGGCCATGATCGAGGATGCCCTGCGCGCCCTCGACGACCCGCGGCCCGGGGCCAGCCCCCGCCTGCACCCCGGCGAATTGGTCTGGCGCGGCACCGTGAGGGGGGCGCCGCCGTGACGGCCACGGGTGACCTGACCGGGCGCGTGGCGCTCGTCACCGGTGGGGCGGGCGGCATCGGCACGGCGATCTGCGAGGCGCTGGCCTGGGCGGGCGCGACGGTGCTCGTCGGGTACGCGGGGGGCGAGGGGCGGGCAGTCGAGCTGGCGGCGCGGCTGCCGGGAGGCGGAGCGCACCGCGCCCTGCTCACCCGGGTGGACGACAGCGCCACGCTGGCCGAGGCTGCCGGGAGCGTGCGTGAACGGGAGGGCCGCCTCGACCTGCTCGTCAACAACGCCGGGGTGACCACGCCGGTGCCGCACGCGGACCTCGAGGGCCTCACGGACGAGTGGATCGACACCATCTTCCAGGTCAACGTGCGAGGGGCCTTCGCCTGCGTGCGGGCCTTCGCGCCGCTGCTGCGGGTGTCGGGCGAGGGGCTGGTCGTCAACATCAGCTCGGTCGCGGGGCAGACCGGGTTGGGCAGCAACGTGGCCTACTGCGCGAGCAAGGCGGCCCTCGACTCCATGACCCGCAGCCTGGGCCGGGCGCTTGCCCCCGACATCCGGGTCCTCAGCATCTCGCCCGGCTGGGTGGACGGCGAGTACGCGCAGCGAATGCCGCCCGAGCTGATCGCGGCCCAGGCCGCCCGCACGCCGCTGGGCCGCATCGCCCGCCCCCAGGAGGTCGCCCAAGCCGTGCTCGCCGCCGCCACGCACCTCACCTTCAGCACGGGCTGCATCATTCCGGTGGACGGTGGGCGCCCGCTCGGCTGAGGCTCACCCGGCGGGCAGGGCGGCGGCCTGCTCCCACCAGCGGGCCCGCTCTTGCTCCCGTTCGCCCGGGCTCCGTGTCGGCATGAAGACCTCGGCAGCGGACGTGCGGCCTCGAACCTGAGGCCAGGTCAGGGCCCCCACGCTCGCGCCGCCCGGCGAGTCCCCGCTGCACCAGCAGGTCCACGGCGGCGTGGTCCGGAGCACCTGACCCGCGAGGGCCAGGGCCGCTCCCCGTCAGCCGGGCTCGCCGTGGCCCGCGCCTACCTGTTCTGCGGGAACCCCAGGTCCACCTTGCTGCTCGCGGGATCGGGCCAGCGCGAAGTCACCACCTTACTGCGCGTGTAGAACTTGATCCCCTCCGGCCCGTACATGTGGCTGTCCCCGAAGAGGCTCGCCTTCCAGCCGCCGAAGGAGTAATACGCCACGGGCACGGGAATCGGCACGTTGATCCCGACCATGCCGACCTCGACCTCGAACTGGAAGCGCCGGGCCGCCCCACCGTCACGGGTGAAGATGGCGGTGCCGTTGCCGTACTGGTTCTCGTTGATGAGTTTCAGGCCCTCGTCGTAGCTGTTCGCGCGCACGACACAGAGCACAGGGCCGAAAATCTCGTCCTGGTAGGCGTCCATCTCGGGGGTCACGTGGTCGAGGAGCGACACGCCGAGGAAGAAGCCGTCCCCGTCGAACTGTTGCTCGCGCCCGTCCACCACCACCGTCGCGCCCTGCCCCCGCGCGCTCTCGATGTACCTCGCCACCCGGTCGCGGTGCTCGCGGGTGATGAGCGGCCCCATCTCGTTGCCGGGCTGGTCCCCCGGGCCGACCTTGAGGGCGGGCAGGCGTTCCTGAATGGCCGACACGAGGGCGTCCCCCACGCCGCCCACCGCCACGAGGACGGAGATCGCCATGCACCGCTCGCCCGCCGAGCCGTAGGCGGCGGAGACGGCGGCGTCGGCAGCCATGCCCACATCGGCGTCGGGGAGGACGAGCATGTGGTTCTTCGCTCCTCCGAGGGCCTGCACCCGCTTGCCGTGCGCCGTCCCCTTCTGGTAGATGCTGCGGGCGATGGGCGTGCTCCCCACGAAGCTCACGGCGGCAATGCCGGGGTGCTCCAGCAGGGCGTCCACCGCCTCCTTGTCCCCGTGGACGACGCTGAACACGCCGTCGGGCAGCCCCGCCTCCCTCAGCAACTCCGCCAGGAAGAGGCTCGCGCTGGGGTCCTTCTCGCTGGGCTTAAGGATGAAGGCGTTCCCGCAGGCCAGGGCGTTCGCCATCATCCACAGCGGCACCATGGCCGGGAAGTTGAAGGGCGTGATCCCCGCCACCACCCCGAGCGGCTGCTGGATGGAGTACACGTCCACCCCGCTGCTCGCCTGCTCGGAATAGCCGCCCTTGAGGAGGTTGGGCACCCCACAGGCGTACTCCACGTTCTCGATGCCCCGGGCGATCTCGCCCAGCGCGTCGGCATGAACCTTGCCGTGCTCGCGGGTCAGGATGCGCGCCAGGTCTTCCCGTCGGCGGTCGAGCAGGTCGCGGAAGCGGAAGAGAACCTCGGCCCGCTTGCCCAGGGGCGCGGCCCGCCAGCTTCTGGCGGCGGCGGTGGCGAGTTCGACCGCGTGGTCCACCTCGGCGCGGCTGGCGAGGGGCACGAGGGCCTGCACCTGGCCGGTCGCGGGGTTGTAGACGGGAGCGGTGCGCCCAGAAGTGCCCTCGGCGGGTGCGCCCGAGAGCCAGTGGGTGAGGGTCTGGACGGCGGCCTGTTGGGTGGACGGTTCGGCGGTGCTGGTCATGGGTGTCCTTTCAGGGGGTGGGCAGGTGATCGGGGAGGTAGGCGTCCCAGAATCCCGGCGAGGGTTCGGTCTGCTCCACCACGTCGAGCAGCAGGCCCGCCGGGTCGCGGACCATGAAGCGCCGCTGGCCCCACGGCTCATCGCACAGCGGGTGGTAGGGAGTGAGGCCGCCGTCGCGCAGCCGTTCGTACAGCACCGCCGCGTCGGCCACCTGCAACGTGAGGATCATGCCCAGACCGCCGAAGGGCTCTGGGCCGGGCGGGCGGGAAGGGTGGTCGGGCGACATGAAGGCCAGGCTGAAGGGCCGCTCCCCGGGCAGCGTGAACAGCACGAACCAACTCGAATCGAAGGAGAGGGTGGCCTCGAACCAGCGCGGGTAGAAGCTCCGCACCTCGGTGAGGTCCGGCGTGGTGATCAGCGGGTAGACGTCCAGAAAGGTCACGAGCGCTCCTCCGGGGGACGCGGGAAAGACCGGCCCCTTCAGTCCGCCGCCACTGGCGCCCCGATCATCTCGTCCACCAGGGCCAGCGCCTCCTCGTACACGTCGAGCCCGGCGTCCAGCTCCTCCTTCGTGATCACGAGGGGCGGGCAGACCCAGACCATGTTGAAGCGGCTGAAGGCGTAGACGTGCTTGGACTTGATGTGGGAGGTCAGCCGCGCCATCTCCGGCGAGGTGCCGTTGAAGGGGGCCAGCGGCTCCTTCGTCCTCTTGTCCTTCACCAGCTCCAGGACGCTGAAGAGGCCGATGTATCGGACGTCGCCCACGCAGGCGTACTTGCGCTTCATGGCCTCCAGGCGCTCGCCCAGGTAGGCTCCCAGCTCCAACGTATGCTCGAAGAGGTTCTCCTCCTCGTACACCTTGAGGTTGGCGATGGCGGCGGCGAGGGACACCGGATGACCGCTGTAGGTCAGGCCGCCCGCCAGGAAGTGGTTCTCGAAGTGGTCGGCGATCTTCTGGTTCACGATGACGGCGCCCAGCGGCATGTAGCCGCTCGTGAGGCCCTTGGCGCAGGTCACGATGTCGGGCACGATGCCGTAATGCTGGGTGGCGAGCCACTTGCCGGTGCGCCCGAAGCCGCTCATCACCTCGTCGTCGATCAGGAGGATGCCGTACTTGTCGAGCAGTGCCCGCAGCCGGGGGTAGTAGCTGTCGGGCGGGATCAGCAGGCCGTTGCTTCCGGTGATGCCCTCCACCAGCATCGCCGCGATGGTTTGGGGGCCTTCGAGCTGGATGACCTCCTCGATGTGGGTGATGCAGCCGTCCTCCCACTCCTCGGCGCTGCCTCCCATCGGCGGGCGGTACATGTAGGGGTCGAACACCCGCACGATGCCGGGGATCCCCGGCTCCACCGGCCAGCGCCGAGGATCGCCCGAGGCGCTCATGGAGCCCATCGTCGCCCCATGGTAGGAGCGGTAGCGGGTGATGATCTTGTCCCGCCCGGTGTAGAGCTTCGCCATCTTGATGGCGTTCTCGTTCGCCTCGGAGCCGCCCAGGGTGAAAAAGCTCTTGGCGAGGCCGGTGACCTCGGCGAGCTTCTTGCCCAGCTCCGCGCGCACGTCGGTGGCGAAACTCGGCCCGGCGAAGCACATCTGGTCCACCTGGTCCTTGATGGCCTGCAAGACCTTGGGATGCTGGTGCCCCACGTTGATATTGATGAGCTGCGAGGAGAAGTCGAGCCAGGTGTTCCCGTCCCCGTCGTAGAAGTGGCTGCCCTTGCCGCCCACCATGTGGATAGGATTGGCCTGCCCCTGCACACTCCACGAGAAGAGGGTGTACTCGCGGTTCTCGGCGATGACCTGCTGGGTGTCGGGATGAGCTTCCGGCATGGGTGCCTCCTCTGGGCCACGCGGGCGAAATGATTGTGGACGACCTGATCCTAGGTTTCAGGTGCGGTCGTGCCAAGAGACAGAGTGTCTAAGGCCCAGCTCCTCCGGACTTGATTCACCCGCCCGGATGCCCTCCAGCGAGCAGTGACCGAATCGCCCCGACCATCACCCCGGGGGGCGACTCATGCTCCTCCAGCCAGTTGAGGATCGCCCGCGCCGCCTGGGCGTTGCACTCGTACCCCGGGCAGAACGACGCCAGCGGCACGTGCGCCGCCCACTGTTCGGCCCGCCGCTCCACCCCGTACGGGTCGCGCCGCTCCCCCGTCCCATCACGCACAGCCTGTATGGACAGCACCCGGTCCACCGCGTAGACCTGAATGAAGCGCATGGCTGTCAACCTTTCCCCGCGCCGGTCACGCAGCAGCCCGACAAAAAGATTGGTGACCGCTTCGTTCAGGTGGTAGTCCGCCTGCTCGTGACCCCCGTTCATCGGGACGTGTCTCGTCCGCACCCCACTCCAATCCCGCCCGGGGTCACGCGACCAGATCACCCGCATGGACGGTTCAGCCACGGCAGCGAGTTCTTTCTCGGTGAACACGGCGTACTCCGCAAACACCCCGTCGTGAAACAAGACCTTTCGCCCATGCTGGCTGTTTTCGAAGTTGTAGATGATGGGCGCCGCCCCCCGTAACCACTCGATGTCCCGCAGGAAGCGTTCCCGCGTGCTCTCCTCCACCACGACGAAGAAGTCCAGGTCGGAGTACTCGTCCAGGCGCTCGCCGTGGATACCTGTGGAGCCCAGACCGAGCAGGGCGAGCGCTCCGGGCTGCCGTTCCAGGGACTTCACCAGCGCCTCCAGGCGTTGCCCGAGCCTGGCCATCCATTGTTCACGGCGCTTTGATGCTGCGGTCTCCGTCACGCGCGTTTCCTCCTGAGCAGATCATTCCCCTTGAAGGACAGGGACATCGCGCAATGTCTGTGTTCAGGTAGGGTCTCGATCACCCCCAAGATTTGTTCCTCCACCCCTCCCAACCTCCTGGCGGGCGTTGCTAGCGCTCACGCCGCGTTGTGAGAGGCCTCGGGTCTCACGCTCCGTGGGCATCGGCACCGCCTCCGCCACCTCGCTGCGGCTGAGTTCGAGGGCGAGGTGGAGGCCGAGTTGCCGCCGGGGAGAGTCCAGGTCACCCAGCATCGCGCGCAACTGTTCGAGGCGGTAGTACACGGTCTGACGGCGCACGCCCAGCCGCCGGGCAGACTCGGCCATGTTGAAGTTCGTCTCCAGCAGGGCGGCCAGGGTGCCGATCAGGGTCACCCGCGCCCGGGTGGGGAGGGCAAGCAGGGGACCGAGCTGCGCCTCCAGAAAGGCCCGGCTGCGCCCCGTCTCGGCCAGGGCGTCGAGGAGGGGCGCGAGGCTGGGTTCCCCGTGCCCGGCAGGCTGGCGCAGGATGCGGGCGTGGGCCGCCCGGGTGAGCTGGGCGAAGTTGACCTCCTGCCGGAACACGAGCAGCGGGAAGTCGTAGAGCCGGGCGGCGCCGAGCACGGCGGGCGGGGGCTCCCGCAGCTCCCGCACGAGTTCGAGGGCCAGCCCGCTCGCCCCGCGCTCCGCCAACGAGCGGACGTAATCGTGGCCCGCCCCCTCCCCCGCGTGGGCCAGGGGGGCGCCCACCGACAGCAGCAGTTCTCCCCCACTCAGAAAGCGGGCCGCGTCGGGAATTTCCGAGACGTGCACCCAGGTCACGGGCTCCCCCAGCCGGGCGTGCCCGCTCAGCACCTCCGCGCCCGCGAAGGCCGGGAGGGTGAGGAGTTCGCGCAGGGTGGGCAACATAGGCAGTCAGGCGTCCGGCATGAGGGCGAGAGGGTGGTTCAGGGCGAAGCGGATGAAGTCGCGGGTGAGGGCGAGGTCCTGCGGGTCCGCAGGCCGCTGATACCGCGTGAACTGGTCGGCGTGCTTGGCCCAGGCGCGCCCGAGGAGCGGCGCCCACTCGGGGGCGTGACGTTCCGCCCAGGCCACCGCCGCCTTCTTGGAATACACCGCGCCAGTGTCCAGGGTCTGCAGCATCCGGGTCATCAGGAGGACCACGAGGGGTTGCAGCCAGTCGTTGTCCAGGCCGTCCGGGGTCCAGGCCCAGCCCCTCGAAGTGTCCTCCGATTCGCCCAGCAGCGCGCGGCCCCACTGGTTCAGGATGGTCCGCACCTCGGCACGCAGGTCGTCCGGGTTCACCGGGTCGATCAGTTCCCGCGGCGGCGGCCCGGCGAGGGCAAGACCGTGCTCGCGCGTGACCCAGCGGACGACCAGGGTGTTGTCGTGATCGGAGAATTGCAGGTCGCGGCTGCCGTGGTCGAAGTAGGGGACCGGGGTGCGGGCCGGGTCGGGGCGGCGCAGCAGGTCCGCCGGGAAGTACGAGCCTTCCAGATGCTTCGCCCAGTGCGAGGGCCGGTCGTACACCTCGCGGTGCATGGTCTGAACGTCTTGCGCCTGCTCCTCTCCCAGCAGCTC
Organism: Deinococcus apachensis DSM 19763; assembly: GCF_000381345.1. Lineage (NCBI taxonomy): Bacteria > Thermotogati > Deinococcota > Deinococci > Deinococcales > Deinococcaceae > Deinococcus > Deinococcus apachensis. The sequence continues at coordinate 50,267 of NZ_KB906400.1, forward strand.
ACGCACGACGATCAGAAAGTCCACGTCACTTCCCGCGTCCGCATCCCCCAGCGCGAACGAGCCGGTCAGGTAGGCGCCCACGAAGTTCGGGCCGAGCACCCGCCGGGCACCCTCGACATAGGACGCCAGAATGCCGTTCAACTCCGGAAAGGACGTGGGGCCATCCACCACTACCGTCCCGCCACCCACTCCATCGCCCGACTCGCCAGCCGGTCGAAGGCTTCCACGCTCTGCATGATGTGCTCCTCCCGCGTGTCCTCAATCTTGTTGTGGCTGATGCCCCGCAGGCTCTGCACGAACATCATGACGGTGGGCACCCCGGCGCGGGCCACCTCCGCCGCGTCGTGCAGTGGGCCGCTGGGCAGGCGGTGACTTGTCGGCACCGTCTCCAGGATCGCCGCCTCCGCCGCGTCGATCAGGTCGGGGTGGAAGGGGATGGGCTCGATGTTCCACAAGTTGCCGAACTCGACGGTGCAGCCGCCTTCCTCCGCGAACCGCTCGGCGGCCTCCCGCGCGTCCTGCCACATCGCCGCCAATTTATCGGCATCCAGGTGCCGCTGGTCCAGGGTGATCTCGCACCGCTCCACCACGCTCGTCACGATGCCGGGCCACGTCTTGACGCTGCCAATCGTGCACACGCCGCCGTGCCGCTCGGCGGTGGCGTAGATTTCCTGCCCCAGCCGCGCCGCCGCCAGGAAGGCGTCACGCCGGACGTTCATCGGCGTGCTCCCCGAGTGCGCCGCCTGCCCGTGGAAGGTCAGGACGTGGCGCTCGACGCCCACCGTGCCGAGCACCGCGCCGAGAGGCAATTCCAACCCTTCCAATACCGGCCCCTGCTCGATGTGCAGTTCGAGATAGGCGGCGGCGTTCTTGAGTTCCTGGCGCGCTTGTGGAGCGTCCTCCAGCCTCACCCCCATCCGTTCCAGCGCGGCGCCCAGGCTCACCCCATCCCGGTCGGTCAACTTTGCCATCTCGGCCACCTCGAGGTGCCCGCTCGCCGCGCTGGACCCATACAGGCTCCGTCCGAAGCGCGCTCCCTCCTCGTCGGCCCAGTCCACCAGACGCAGGGTGACGGGCGGGCGGCCTCCGTACTGGCTGTTCACGCGCCGCAGCACTTCCAGCCCGGCGAGCACGTTGAGGCAGCCGTCGAGCCACCCCCCGTTCGGCACGCTGTCGAGGTGGCCGCCGATGAGCAGTTCACGCTCGGACTCGCCCCTCAGCGTGGCCCACAGGTTTCCGGCGGGGTCCTGATGGACCTCCACGGGAAGCTCGGCGAGGCGTTCTTTCAGGAACTCCCGGGCCCGCAGCCAGGTGTCGGTGAAAGCGACCCGCTGGGCGCCGTTCTCGTCGCCGGTCAGCCGCCGCAACTCTTTCAGCTCGGCCACGGTGCGGGCAGGCTTGAGCCCGGTCGGGGTGGTCTCCGCCACCTCTCCCCCACTCACCGCGCCGCCTTCTTCCCGGTCGCGGCCTCCCACACGCTGTAGGTCACGGCGCCCGCGTCGGGATCGGCCTTGAGGATGCCCAGGCTCTTGAGGAGGGCCACGTTGTTGCGGTAAACGGTGGGATCGAGGTAGCCCGCCTGGCCCCGGGTCGTCGGCCCAGTGTTGTAGAGCTTGGCGACCTCGGCCATCTGCCAGGTCTGGTGCGACTTGGCGTCCGCGCGGGTGCCGCTGCCCTTGCAGGTGTTGCCGCACAGCGGCAGGACGATGTTCACGGCCTCGGCCTGGTGGGTGACCGCGTAGTTCCAGCCCTTTAAGGTGGCGCGCACCAGTTTGGCGGCAATCTGCTGCCCGCTCTGGCCGCTGCCCTTGAAGTTGGCCGTCTTCAGGGTGCGGTCGGTGGTGAACATCAGGTCTTCCAGCAGGTTGATGCCGTAGTCGGCGGTGCGGAAAATCCGCAGCTTGTCGAGGCTGTACCCCAGCCCCACGATCTGGTCGATCTCGTTGTAGGTCATCGCCGACACCAGGTCCACCTTGTCGGGGAAGACGATGCTGGGGTCGAAGGGGTAGGTCACCGCCTGCACGCTGGGGTTGCTCACGGTGCTGTCGAGGCTGGTCGTCATGCCGTACTTCTTGAGCAGCGCCACCGCCGGGTACTCGTTGCCGCTGGGCCACACGCCCACCCGCTTGCCCTTGAAGTCCTGCGGCTTGGTGATGTTGCTGCTCTTCAGGGCGACCAGGGTATAGCCGCTCTTCTGGAACAGCTGCGCGATATGGACCACCGGGATGCCCTGCGCCCGGGCGGTCAGCAGGTCGGTGATCCAGGTCGTGCCGAAGTCGGCGGTCCCCGTCGCCACCGTCTGGATCGGCGACTGGTCCCCGGTGGGCAGGAACTGCACGTCCAGCCCCTCGGCCTTGTAGTAGCCCTTCGCCTGCGCCACGAAAAAGCCCGCGAACTGCGCCTGCGGGAACCATTTGAGTTGCACCTTGACGGGCACGAGTTTCTGGGCATGAGCGCCGGGGGCGAGCAGAGCGGCCGCGAGGACGGCGGTGACGGCGGCGGTCAGCTTGGAATGTTTCATGGTTCCTCCAGGGGGAGAAGAAAGGCGGGGAGACAGGCGTTCTCTTATTGCTCCTCCCCCTTCAAGCAGGGAGGCGGGGACTTCCAGAGCTCCCCTGCGGAGGGGACGAACAGGCAAGGCGCCTAAGAAAAAGGTCCTTCCAACACTCCTTCACGAGTTCTCCGGCACCGGCGCGAACCGCCGCTCCAGCACGCTGATCAGCCCGAAGAACGCCAGCCCCACCACGCTCGCCAGCACGATGGCCGCCCACACGACGGCGAGGTTGAACCGCCCGACCTCGATCTGGATGCGGAAACCCAGCCCGTGCCCGGTCGTGCCGAAAAACTCCGCCACGATGGCCGAGATCAGGGCGAGGGTGCTCCCCACCTTGAGGGCGTTGAAGACGAAGGGGAGCGCGGTGGGCACCCGGACGTTCCGAAAGGTCTGCGAGGGGCTCGCCGCGTAGGTGTGCAGCAGGTCGAGGTGCAGGGGCTGCGCCGCTTGCAGGCCGCGCACGGCGTTCACGACGACCGGAAACAGCACCGTGATCGCCACGACGACCATCTTGCTCGGCCACTCCAGCCCCAATGCTTTCACCACCACCGGGGCGAGGGCCACGATGGGCACCGAGCTGAAGAGGGCCGCGTAGGGCAACAGCCCGCGTTCGAGGAAGCGGAAGCGCACCACCAGCAGCGCGAGGATCAGACCGATCAACGCCCCAACGACGAAGCCCAGCAGCGCTTCCAGCACGAAGGTGGAGAAGGTGTCCTGAAGAAGCACCGTCCGCGCCTCCCAGAGCGCGACGAGCACGCGGCTGGGGGTGGGGATCAGGCCCGCCGGAACGCCATAGGCCCGCAGCAGGACCTCGACCGCCAGCACGGCGAGCAACCCTGTGAGGGCGGCGGGAAGGAACCGGGCCGCCCGTCCTTCTCCCTGTGCCGCCGCACGGATGCCGAGGACGCCCAGGAGCAGCAGCGCCAGCACCCCCAGCAGCCAGGGCAGCGGGCGCTCGGGGGCGGTTCCCAACCGGGTCAGCCCGGCGGCGAGTCCCAGCAGGCCAAGGGTACTCAGCACCAGCGGGAGTGCCGCCCCCAGCCCCGGACGGCGGACCGCCCCGCGCCACGTCACCGCCCCGCTCGCCACGGCGTCACCACCCTTTCGAGAAGGCCGACCAGCGCGACCAGCCCCACCCCCAGCACCGCCCCGTAGGCCATGATGACCCACAGCGCGATGGTGTCCGACGCCCGTGAGTTCTCGGCGAGCATCTTGCCCAGCCCCGAAAAGGAGATGGTGCTGATCTCCGCCACGATGCTGCCCACCAGGGCCGCCGTCACCGCCACCTTGAGCGCCGTGAAGAGGTACGGCAGGCTGGCGGGCAGCCGGAGCTGGACGAACACCCGCCCCGGCGAGGCGCTATACGTCCGCATCAGGTCGAGTTGCAGCGCGTCCGGGCTCCGCAACCCCCGGCTCATCCCCACCGCGACGGGGAAAAAAGCGATGTACGCGGCGATGAGCGCCTTGGGCAGGAAACCCTGCACCCCGTACTGCCCCAGCAGCACCGCCAGCATGGGCGCGATGGCGACGATGGGCACCGTCTGGGACGCGACCAGCCAGGGCAGGGTGGCCCGCTCGAACGACCGGCTCAGCACCAGCAACGCCGCCAGGACCAGCCCCAGCCCGGTCGCCAGGACCAGCCCCAGCAGCGTTTCCCCGCCTGTCACGACGGCGTTGTACGGCGCGGAGGTGGGGGCGGTGGGCGGCACGCTGAGGGAGCGGAACCCCTGCACGAGTTGCCCCGGCGCGGGCAGCACCGGGTTTCTCAATTGAGTGGCGCAAGCAATCGCGTTGGGGCATCCCAGGTCCGCCCCGCTCGCCAGCGCCCGCGACGCCGGGCCGACATTCGCCCACAGCATCAGGGGGAGGTAGAGCAGGACGGCGACCACCAGCACGACCAGCATTGGGAGAAGGGACCCGGTGAGCCTTCCCCTTCTGGGCGCGGCGGTCATGCGTGCCCTTTCCGGAGGAGTTCGCGTACCTGGGTCATCAGCTCGAAAAAGCGCGGCAATTCGCGGGTGTCGTCCCCCCTGGGTTGGGGCAGGTCCACGTCCACCACGCTCTCAATCTTGCCGGGCCGGGCGGTCATCACCACCACCCGGGTGCTGAGGAACACCGCCTCGCTGATGCTGTGCGTCACGAAGATGACCGTCTTGCCCGTCTCGCGCCACAGCCGCAGCAGTTCGAGGTTCAGGTGCTCGCGCGTGATCTCATCGAGCGCCCCGAAGGGCTCGTCCATGAAGAGCAGCGGCGGGTCGAAGGCCAGCGCCCGGGCGATGCTCACCCGCTGCTGCATGCCGCCCGAAAGCTGCCAGGGGTAGCGCCGCTCGAAGCCTGAGAGCCCCACGAGGTTCAGCATCTCGCGGGCACGGGCCGCCCGGTCGCCGGGCACGTTCATCACCTCCAGCGGCAGCAGGACGTTGCTCAGCACCGTGCGCCACTCCAACAGCGCCGGGGCCTGGAAGACATACCCGTACTTGCGCTCCCGCCTCGCCTGCCCCGGCGGCTGTCCCCCAATCAGGATGGTTCCGGCGGTCGGTTGCACGAGGTCCGCCAGCAGCCGCAGCAGGGTCGTCTTGCCACATCCCGACGGCCCGATCAGGCTGATGAACTCCCCCCGCCCGATGTTCAGGTTCGCGTCCTGAAGGGCGACGGTTTGCCCACCCGGGTGCGGAAAGACCATCTGGAGGTCCCGGATGGCGACGATGGGCTCGGAGGAGGGGGGGTGAACGGCCTGGGAAGGAAGCACTTGTGTCACGGGGGCGCTCCTGTCAGAAAGACCTCAAGAACTGGGGGGTTTTGTCCTGTTCACCCTCCCTCCTGGCAGGAGAGAGTTGGGGAGAGGAAACGGGGGGCTACCCCTGGTCGCCCCTCCGCCTCACCGCCGCAGCAGTTGCCCCCGCCCCGGGTCCCCCACGAATTGCCCGCCCTCCACCGCCACCTCGCCGCGCACGGTCACCACGTCGGGCCGCCCGTCGATCTCCCAGCCCTCGAAGCCGCTGTAGTCGTTGTTCATGTGGCTTGTGCTCGCCGAGATGCGGCCCCGGTAGGCGGGGTCGTAGATCACGAGGTCGGCATCCGACCCCACGGCGATGGTGCCCTTGCGCGGGAAGAGCCCGAACAGCCTGGCCGCCTTCGTGCTCGCCGATTCCACGAAGCGGCTGAGACTCAGCCCGCCCCGGCTGACCCCGTAGGTGTAGAGCAGGTTCACCCGGTCCTCGATGGCGGGGATCCCGTTCGGAATCTTGGTGAAGTCGCCCTCGCCCATCGCCTTCTGGGCCACGTCGAAGGGGCAGTGGTCGGTGCCCACCGTATCGATCAGGCCCTGCTCCAGCGCCGTCCAGAGCGCCTGCTGATTGTGCTTCTCGCGCAGCGGCGGGCTCATGACGTACTTGGCGCCCTCCACTCCGGGGCGCTCGGCATAGGTCTTGTCCAGCAGGAAGTGCGGGATGACCGACTCGATATGGAGTCTCACTCCCCGCCGCTTGGCCTCCAGCGCCGCCTCCAGCGCCCGCTCGTTGGAAAGGTGAACCACATACCCCTCGGCTCCGGTCATCTCCAGGAAGGCGGCGAAGTGAGCCGTGCCCTCGGCCTCCACCCCCTCCGGGCGGCTGGGCTCGTGCCACTCGGGGCCGGTCTTGCCCTCAGCCAGCAGCTTGCGTTGCAACTGCGCCACCAGCTCCGCGTTCTCGCAGTGCGCCGTGACGACCACGCCGAGTTCGCGCGCCAGGGTGAGCACCCGGTAGAGCACGTCGTCGTCGATGCCGAAGGCGCCCTTGTAGGCCAGGAACACCTTGAAGGACTTCATGCCCCGGGCCACCAGGTCGCGCAGGGTGGCCTCCGTGTCGTCGTCCCAGCGGGTCACCCCGAGGTGGAAGGTGTAGTCGCAGGCGCTCTTTCCCTCGGCGAGCCCGGTCCACTTCTCCCAGCCCTCCCGCAGCGGCTCGCTCTGAGAGGGGGCGAGCATCTCGATGTAGGTGGTCGTCCCGCCGATCAGGGCCGCCTGGCTCGCCGTCGTGTGCGTGTCCTTGGCGAACGTTCCCATGAACGGCAGGTAAACGTGAACGTGCGGATCGATGAAGCCGGGAAAGACATACTTGCCGCTCGCGTCGATCACGCGGACGCCCTCAGGCGCGGTCAGCCCCTCCCCGATCTGGCTGATGGTCTCGCCCTCCACGAGGAGGTCGGCAGTGTAGTCGGCGTCGGCGGTGATGATGCGGCCATTTTTAATCAGCAGTGACATGCAGGTTGGTTCCCCCAGGGAATGAACGGTGGCACGGAAGGGTCAGCTCTCTGTTTCCTCCCCTCCTGATTGGCAAGGCCGGGTGGGGGTGAGCATGCCGGGAAGCCCATGCCGCTCGGCCATCCCCCTTCAGTGAATCTCGATCCCCGCCTCCGCCCGGTACGCCTCCATCGCGCCCCACTCCTGGGTCACGGCGGGGCGGGTGGCGGTGAGCTGATTCCAGGTGACGGACGGGCGACCACTGGGCACGCTGACCATCTCAATGCAGCCGTCCACTGGGCAGACGTTGGCGCACAGGGCACAGCCCACGCAGTCGGGCTCGCGGACGACCGGGGTGGAGCGACCCTGGGCAACCTGCTTCCCGCCGTCGTGGATATCGAAGCCAGGGTTGACCTTCACACCTTCCGGCGAGTACAGGTCGATGCACTGGTGGGCGGTGTCGTTGCAGGCCACATAACACAGGTCGCACTGGATGCACTTGTCGGGATCGATGCGCGCGACCGCCTGGTAGCCCAGGTCCAGCCCGCCGAAAGAGCTCATCTGCGGGAGGCTGCGGCCCGTCACGTCCGCGAGGGTGGCAAAGCCCTTGTCGTCCATCCAGTTGCTCAGGCCGTCCACGAAGTCCTCGATGATGCGGTAGCCGTAATGCATCGCCGCCGTGCAGACCTGGAGGGCCGACGCACCCAGCAGCAGGAACTCGGCGGCGTCGCGCCAGGTCTGGATGCCCCCCATGCCGCAGATCGGCACGCCGCTCTTCCGCACGGTGGGGTCACACATCAGCTCGCTGAGCATGTGCAGCGCGATGGGCTTGACCGCCGGGCCCGCGTACCCTCCGTGGGTGGCCTGCCCGCCGATGCTGGGGGTCACGAGCAGCGTGTCGAGGTCCACCTTCATCACGCTGTTGATCGTGTTGATGAGGCTCAGGGCGTGCGCCCCCCCCGCGAGCGCCGCGTGCGCCGGGTCGGTGATGTGGGTGACGTTGGGCGTGAGCTTCACGATGACGGGGAGGCGGGTCACGCTCGTCACCCAGTGGGTGTTGAGCTGGCACATCTCGGGCACCTGGCCCACCGCCGCGCCCATGCCGCGCTCGCTCATGCCCTGCGGGCAGCCGTAGTTCAGCTCGATGCCGTCGGCGCCCGTGTCCTCGATCTGCATGACGATCTCACGCCACGCCCTGGGGTCGGCGTCCACCATCGCGGAGACGATGAGCGCACGGTCGGGCCACATCCGCTTGACCTCGGCGATCTCGCGCAGGTTCACCTCCAGCGGGCGGTCGGAAATCAACTCGACGTTGTTGATGGCGACGAGCCGCTGCCCGCCCAGGGAGAGGCCCCCGTAGCGATTGGAGATGTTGAGCACCGGGGCGCCGATGGTCTTCCACACGGCCCCGCCCCAACCGTGCTCGAAGGCGCGGTGAACCTGCCTGCCGCTGTTCGTCGGCGGCGCGGAGGCCAGCCAGAAGGGGTTGGGCGCCCGGATGCCCGCGAAGTTCACGGAGAGGTCAGCCATAAGGGGTCTCCAGAAAGAGGGGGGCGTTATGGAACAAGAAAGGGGAGGCTGTCTTTTCCCCTCCCCCTTGAGGGGGAGGCCGGGTGGGGGTGAACCGTCGCAACGTCCCCACAATGCAAATCCTCAACACCACTAATCCGCCGCCACAGCCGAAGCACTCAGCGCCGCGTGAATGCTTGCCGCCGCCAGCTTGCCGTCCTGCACGGCCATGACGGTGCTCGCGCTGCCGCGCACCCGGATGCAGTCGCCGCCCGCGTAGACCCGGGGTTCGCTCGTTTGCAGGCCGTCGTCCACCCGGATGTAGCCGTTTTCGAGGGAGAGGCCCAGTGCCACCGCCAGGGCCGGTTTCTCCTGCCCGATGGCGGCGATCACCGTGTCGCAGCCGATCACGAACTCACTGCCGGGCACGGGTTCCGGGCGGGGGCGGCCCGAGGCGTCGGCCACACCCAGGCTCATCCGCACGCAGCGCAGACCGGTCACCTGGCCCCCCTCCACCTTCAACCCGACGGGCTGGGTCAGGAAGGTGAAGCGCACCCCCTCGTGCAGCGCGAACTCGTACTCGTGGCGGTAGGCGGTCATCTCATTCTCCGTGCGGCGGTAGACCATCTCCACCTCCGCGCCATGCCGCCGTCCCACCGTCGCGGCGTCGATGGCGGTGTTGCCCGCGCCGATGACGACGACCCGCTGACCCAGGGCGAGCGGTCCCACCTTCAGCCGCCAGGGCTCGACCTTGCTCGCCTCGATGACTTCCAGACCGTCCAGGACCGCCTCCTCGCCGGGGATGCCGAGGGCAGGGACGGCCCCTAGGCCGAGGCCGAGGAACACGGCGTCGTACTGCGAGAGAAGCACGTCGAGCCCCTCGCGGTCGGTCAATTCAACCCCGGTGCGGACCTCCACGCCGAGGGCCTGCACTGCCTCCACCTCGCGCAGGGACACCTCCACCGGCTCGCGCAGGCCGATGATGCCGTAGGTGCTCAGGCCGCCGCCGAGTTCGCGCCGCTCGAAGAGGGTGACCCGGTGCCCCAGCTTGGCGAGTTCGGCGCTGACGCTGATCCCCGCTGGGCCGCTGCCCACCACCGCCACGCTTCTCCCCGTCGGAGGCGAGGGGGTGAAGACCTGCACGCCCCGGTCGAAGATGTGGTCGGTCGCGTACCGCTGAAGCCGCCCGATCTGGATGGGCTGGTGGTCCTTGCCCAGCACGCAGGCTCCCTCGCACAGCTCCTGCACCGGGCAGACTCGGGCGCAGGTGGCGCCCAGAAAGTTGGCCTCCAGGATGACGCGGCCCGACCCCCGCAGGTTCCCGGTCGAAATCTTGCGGATGAAACTGGGGATGTCGATGTGGGTGGGGCAGGCCTGCAGGCACGGGGCGTCGTAGCAGTACAGGCAGCGGTTGGCCTCGACCGTCGCCTCGTGGGCGGTCAGTGGAGGCAGGGCCTCCTGAAAACGGTACACCTCTGGTTCGGAGACGGCCGGACTCGAACGTTCCATGACTGACCTCGCTTCTCTCAGGGGCGGGTCGGTTCGCGCCCTCACCGGAGCCGAATTAACCGAATATTGAGAATTCTAATGCGAGGTATGCATAGCGTCAAGCCGTCATGGAGGTTGACGGCTCAGCTTTTTGTCGAGGAGAAGAGTAAAACTAAGAGGAGGACGTTCTTTTGAACCCCGTGTTCAAGTCGGGTGACTCTTTCAAAGAAGACTGAGTGGCCGCCATGTTCTGTCTTATGGACAACACGATATGGACCCAGACCCGTCATAAAGAGAAGGTGGATTTTCCCTCCTTATGAACGAGGCCGTGAGGCTGAATGCTCGAGGTCCTTTCGCGGTCCTTCGGCTGCTGACGCGCCGTTCAGGAGGCCCAGCGGGGGCACGCGCCGCCGCGAAGGAACCCTCTTTGCGGCTCCGGGTTTCCCGGACGCGCCGAGCTCAAGGCCGGTCATCCCCCGGCTCACCCCGTTCTCCCCGCCGGGAAGAACCATGGGCGCATGGAAGTGAACGGCAAAGTAGTCCTGATTACCGGCGCCTCGGGCGGCATCGGCCTTGCCACCGCCTGCCTCCTCACGGAACGTGGGGCTCGCGTCGCCCTGGCCGCGCGGTCTGCCGATAACTCCGCGCCCTCGCCGCCGAGTTGCCCGGCGCCCTGGCACTGCCCACCGACGTGACCCATGACGACGCCGGGCGCCTAATGGTCGGGGACACTGTTGAGCACTTCGGCCGCCTGGACGTGCTCGTGAACAACGCCGGGCGGGGCATGCATACTTCGGTGGAGCGCGCGGAGCCGCGGGCCTCCGCGACCTGTTCCAGCTCAACGTCGTGAGCGCGCTGAACGCGATGCAGGCGGCCATTCCCCACATGCGGACCCAGGGTGGGGGCGTGATCGTGAACGTCAGCTCGGGGACCACACAGGCCATCCTGCCCGGGGTGGCGCCGTACTCCTCGACGAAGCACGCGCTGAACAACCTGTCGCTGGTCGCCCGCGCGGAACTCGCCCCGGACCACATCCGCGTGAGCGTGGTCTACCCCTTCATCACCGACACCGACTTTGCCCGCAACGCGGTGATGGCCGGGGAGGAGCGCAGGCAGGCGGGGCCGCTGCGGGGGGACCCACCGGAATACGCCGCGGGCCTGATCCTGGAGGCCATCGAGACCGGGGCCACCGAGGTGTACGCGGAGCAGGTGAGGCGGCTGTCACAGCGGGGGTGAGGCAGGCGGTCTGCGCGCCCCAGACCGGCCCACCCAAGCGCGGGCGTGGCGCGGTTGTCGGCCCCGTCCGCAGGTGGGGGTCCGGAACGCGCGCCTCCCTGAACACGTCCGTTCGCGGTTGAACGCTCAGGTCTGGCCCTGGACCTCCGGCCCGCCCCATCCCCCCACATGACGTTGCAGGAGTTGCAGAGCGTCCTGCAGCCGCAACCGCTCACCCGAACGGGGCGCGGCCGTGCTGGAGCGCACCACCAGCTCGGGGCGGGTCAACGTGATCTTCGGTGGGTCCTGCCCATGCAGCAGCGCCTTGAGGTGGTGAAAGGCCCGCTGGCCCAGGGTCGGGAAGTCCTGCCGGACGGTGGTCAGGGGGGGAATCAGCAGCGCACTCTCGGCCGTGTCGTCGTACCCGATGACCGACATGTCGCCGGGCACGCTCAGGCCGCGTTCCCACAGCGCCCGCAGGGCACCGACCGCCATCTGGTCGTTCCCCACCAGCAGGCCGGTGAAGTCCACCCCGGAGGCCAGCAGGGCCAGGGCCGCGCGGTACCCGCCCGCCGGGCTCCAGTCGCCCTCCTGCCCGGCCACGAGGGCGAGGCCGCGCTCGCGCAGCACCTCCTGCCAGCCCCGCAGGCGGGAATGTTCAGCCACCGCGTCCTGGGGGGCGTGAATGCAGGCGAGCCGGGTGTGGCCCAGGTCCACCAGATGCCGGGCGGCCAGCACGGCGCCGTGATACTGGTCCAGCAGCGCCGCACTCACGGGAGCGTCGGTGGGCACGTCCATAAAGACGCAGGGCAGCTCGGGAAACCGGCGGGCGATCTCGGCGGCGTCCGCACCGCTCAGCGACGCGTTGATGAGGACACCATCGACCTGGCGCTCCTTGAGGGTCCGCACCGTCTGCGTGACCCGGCCCAGGCCGTAGCCGGGCACGATGGAGACGACCAGGCTGAACCCCGCCTCCCGCGCCGCCCGCTCGATGCTGGAGGTGAGCTGCGAGGGGGCGTGCAGCGAGATGTCGTTGGTGGCAAACCCGATGGAATGGCTCCGCTGCCGCGCCAGCCCCTGGGCCAGCCGGTTGGGGACATAGTTCAGTTGCCCCACCGCCTCCATGACCCGGGCTCGGGTGCGGGCCGCCACGGGTCCCTGGTTGTTGACGACGCGCGAGACGGTCTGCTGAGACACCCCGGCCACCTCGGCCACATCCGCCAACGTCGCCGCCTTGCCCCCCGTCTTCCCCGGTGCCCCCATAGATGTTAAGGCTAACACACAGACTCGTGTGGTGGCGACCGGAGGAGTTACACCTCCACTACCCGTCTTTCTTCCATTCCTGAGGCCTCCCCAGCCCGCGCATACATCGAGATGAGCGAGGCCAATCTTTACCTCCCAGACGAATATCTCAGACAGTCATTCAGGAGTGCGCCGAACCCCTCGCGGGGAAAGAAGAGCGGCCACCCCCGCAAGGTAATTCGGCACACGAGTGTTAGCCTTAACATCCCCTAGTTTTTGGCTGTCAACTCGTTCCAGAAGAGGCTCCCCAGCCCTGCTTCACCACGGCGCCTGTGCCGTGATTCGGCGCGACCGCTCCTTCGTGGCGGTCCGCGGAGGTGTCTATGCCCCGAATGCCCCCCCTCCCCCCCTCCCACCTCGAACTGGGCGTCTGCGATTACCCGGAACACGTGCCGCAGAGCCGCTGGCGTGAGTACGCCCGGGCGCAGAAAGCCCTGGGCCTGCGGTTCGTGCGCCTCGCGGAGTTCGCCTGGAGCCGCCTGGAACCCCGGCCCGGGGAGTACGACTGGCGCTGGCTGGATGAGGCGGTCGAGACCTACGCGGCGGCGGGCCTCCAGGTGGTGTTGTGCACGCCCACCGCCGCGCCTCCGGCCTGGCTGGCCGAGCGTCACCCGGACATCCTGCCCGCCGGGCGTGACGGGCGGGTGAAGACCTTCGGCTCACGGCGGCACTACGACCCCTCCAGCCCGGTCTTCCGCGAGTTCTCCCGCCGGATCACCCGGGCGATGGCCGGGCGGTACGGCGAGCATCCCGCGGTCGTCGGCTGGCAGACCGACAACGAGTTCGGCTGGGGCGACACCGCGCAGAGCTACACCCCGGCGGCCGCCGCGGCCTTCCGGGATTGGCTCAGGGAGCGCTACCGCACGCCCGACGCCCTGAACGAGGCCTGGGGCAACGTCTTCTGGAGCATGGAGTACAGCGACTGGGGTCAGATTCCGCTGCCGGGTCAGGCGGTGGCCGAGGTCAACCCGGCCCACGCCCTGGACTTCCTGCGCTTTTCCAGCGACCAGATCGCCGAATTCCAGGAGGAGCAGGTCGCCATCCTGCGCGAGTGCTCGCCGGGGCGCTTCGTGACCCACAACTACATGGGCTTTTTCAGCGGGTTCGACCACTACCGGGTGAGCCGGTGCCTGGATTTTGCCAGTTGGGACAGCTACCCGACCGGAACCCTGGAGGCCGTGCGGGAATGGGGGCTGGCGGAGCCGGGGTTGATGCTGGACTTCGCCCGGACGGGTCACCCGGATGTCACGGGCTTCAACCACGACCTGTACCGGGGAATGGTGAAAGGCGCCGCAAGGCAGGCTTCTGCTCCCGGCTTCTGGGTGATGGAGCAGCAGTGCGGGCCGGTGAACTGGGCGCCGTCCAACCCCCTGCCCGCCAGGGGTGCGGTGGAACTCTGGACCACCCAGGCATGGGCGCACGGGGCGGACGTGGTGAGTTACTTCCGCTGGCGGGCGGCGACCATGGCGCAGGAGGTCCTGCACTCGGGCCTCCTGCGCCACGACGAGCGGCCCGACCGGGGGTACGCGGAGGTCGCGGCGCTGAACACGGCGCAGTTCCCGACTGGGGAGGTCCCCGCCCGGGTCGCCCTGCTGCACGACTACGAGAGCCTGTGGCTGTACAACCTGCAGCCCCACGCCGAGGGGATGAACTACTGGGCGCAGACCTTCGCCTACTACCGCGCCCTGCGGTCGCTGGGCATGGACGTGGACCTCCTGCACCCGGACAGCGACCTGAGCGGCTACGCGGTGATCGTCGCCCCGGCCCTGACGCTGATGACGCCGGAGCGCGCCCAGCACCTGGCGCAGGCGGCGGAACACGCCCAGATCGTCTTCGGCCCCCGCACGGCCTTCCGCACCGCGTCGGGTCGCACCCCGGAGGACGGACAGTTCGGCCCGCTGAGCCGCCTGATCGGCGCGCGGCTCCAGAACTACGACAGCCTCCCCGTGGGGCTCGGGCAGACCGTCCACCTGGGCAGCGAACCCCACACGGCCCGTCGCTGGGCCGAGAGTTACGACCCTGAGGGCGCCGCCGTCCTGGCCCGCTACGTCGGGGGACCGCTGGACGGCGAGGCCGCCGTGATCCGGCACGGGAACGTCACCGTGATCGGGGCGCACAGCGAGACGCTGATCGCCGGGGTGCTGGAGGAGCGGCTGAACGCGGCGGGGCTTGAACCCACGCGGCTGCCCGAGGGGGTCCGCCTCTCGCGGCGGGGCGGGATCACGCTGCTTCAGAACTGGAACGCCTCCGCCCAGACCTGGCAAGGCGAGGTGCTGGCCCCCGTCAGCACGCGCCTTCTGGGCACCGTCAAGGAGTCAGTATGAACAAGATCGGCGCGGCAACCCTGCTTCTCACCCTCACGGCTGGCCTGAGCGCCTGCACCCAGGTGACCATCCCGGAGGCCACCGGAGACACCTGGATTCGGGGCCTGGACGTGTCGGAGGCCCGCGAGGCGGAGGCGGCGGGCGTCCAGTTCAGGGACCGGGACGGCACGGTCAAGCCCGCCCTCCAGATCGTCAGGGACCACGAGTACAACTGGGTGCGCGTGCGCCTGATGATCGACCCGGACGTGAAGGCCTACGGGCTGGCGCAGGACCTGCCCTACGTGAAGGCGGTGATGCGGGACGCCAAAAAGCAGAACCTGAAGGTGCTGCTCGACCTGCACTACTCGCACTGGTGGGCCGACCCCGGCAACCAGTGGACGCCCGAGCGCTGGAAGGGCCAGGACCTGACCACGCTGAGCGCCTCGGTCTACGACTACACCCGGGATGTCATCACCCAGCTTCGCGACCAGGACACCCCGCCGGACATGGTGCAGATCGGCAACGAGATCAACGCCGGGATGCTGTGGGAGACGGGCCGCCTGAAGTGGGAGTCCGGGCAGCTCACGACGGGCAGCATGGCCGCCCTGGTGCGGCTGACCAACGCCGGGGCGACGGCGGTACGCGACGCCAGCGGAGGTCGGGACCGGATGCCGCCCATCATGGTCCACATCGCCAAGACCGGGGACGCCGCCGCGACCGTGGCCTGGTACCGGGCCTTCATCGACGCCGGGGGCTGGGTGGACGTGATCGGCCTCTCGTACTACCCGAGCTGGCACGGCGACTTCTCGGGGCTGGGCGAGACCATCCGGGCGCTGCGGAGCAACTTCACCCAGACCAAGGTCTATGTGGCCGAGACCGCCTATTACTGGGACAAGAACCAGGTCGGGACCACCAACCTGCCCTATCCCGAGACCCCGCAGGGTCAGTACGACTTTCTCCAGGCCCTGACGCCCGTGGTGAAGGACGCCGGGGGGAGCGGCATCTTCTACTGGGGGGCCTTCTGGTCGCAGAGCAGCCGGTGGCTGAATGCCCCCGGCTGGAAGGACGACGACGCCTCGCGCCGCTCGCTCTTCGACGACGATGCCCGCGCGACAGTCGGCATCGACGGTCTGAAGTAAGCCCGAAACCGGAGAACCCCGGCCTGCAACTCAAGGAGAGTGCCATGAAGAACATGCTCGTTCTGATGTCCCTGGCCCTGGCGGGGAGCGCCAGCGCCGCCACCCTCACCGTCTGGAGCCACTTCACGGACGCCGCCGAGCTGGCCTGGCTGCGTGCCCAGGCGGACGCCTTTGCCAAGGCCACCAGCAACAAGGTGAGTATCGTCAGCGTGCCGCTCGACCAGATCCCCGACAAGCTGATTCAGTCCGCCCCCAAGGGCCAGGGGCCGGACATGGTCGTCACCCTCCCGCAGGACCGGCTGGGTCAGCTCGCCGCGGCGGGCGTCGTCGAGCCGATGGACAAGTACGTCGTGAGCAAGGCGGACCTCGACCGCACCGCCGTGCAGGCCCTGACCTACCGGGGCAGGCTCTTCGGGCTGCCCATGTTCGCCGAGTCCGTCGCGCTGATCTACAACAAGAAGCTGGTCCCCAAGGCCCCCACCACCTGGAACGAGTTCATCAGCGCGGCCCAGAAGAACACCGGGAACGGCCGGTTCGGCTTCCTGGTCGACCTCACCAACGCCTACGCCAACTACGGCTTTTTCAGCGCCTACGGGGGCTACATCTTCAAGAACAGCGGCGGCACCCTGAACGTGAAGGACGTGGGGATCGCCAACAGCGGGGCCCTCAAGGCCGTCTCCCTCATGAACGACCTGCGCTACAAGTACAAGCTGGTGCCCGAGGGTGTGTCCGCCGACGCCGCCAAGAGCGCGTTCCTGGACGGGCGGCTGGCGATGGTCGTGACCGGCCCCTGGGACATGGGCGACATCAAAAAGGCCGGGATCGACTACGGCATCACCACCATCCCGGCGCCTCCCGGGGCCAGCGCGAAATGGGGGCCGTTCGTCGGTGTGCAGGGCGTCGTCCTGAACGCCTACAGCAAGAACAAGAGTGCGGCGGCGCAGTTCGCCAGGGCGCTGGTCAACGGTCCGGCCCAGTTCGCCTTCAACCAGGCGGGCGGGCGCATTCCGGTGAGCCTCGCCGCCCGCACCCGGCTGAAAGCCGACCCGGTGGTGACGGGCTTCAGCCGGGCGATCTCGGTGGGAACACCGATGCCCAACGTGCCCGAGATGGGGGCGGTCTGGGGGCCGTGGGGCAATGCCGTCGCCCAGAGCGTGCAAAAGCCCAATCCCAACTACGCCTCGGTCCTCAATGCCGCGCTGAAGGAGATCAAGGGCAACATCAAGTAAGACCAATTCGCGCTGACTCCAGAACATCCGGGCACAACACCGGATGTTCTTGCGTGGCCCGGGGCTCGGGGACGGCCCCTCGCCTTTCTTGCGAGAAGCGGCGGAGGCTCACCCGCTCCCGGTCCCTCGCCGCACTTCGGTCCTTCCTTCTTCTCGCGGCGCTCGCCCCTCGCCCTCGACTCACCTGAAGTGGGGATGACCCGCCCACGGCTCAACCCGTCGACTTCTCCGGCCTTGCAGGTGCAAGCGCCGCTTGGACACCTGAAGGGCACGCCCCGCTCAGGATGTTCCGGGCCGTGTTCGCGGCGTCCTCCGTGAGCCCGCAGGCCTCGCGGGCGCCCCTCGTCCGGCGGGAGCGTGCCGACCGCCCAACGCCTCGGCCTGCTTGCCGCCGTGTGGTCACAACTGGCCCCGACCAGGGGAACCCGGCGGGGTGGCCCTCTCCCACCTGCTAGCCTCCTGAACACCGATGGTCCCGTTTCGCGCCGAGCCGCTGCCCTCCCCCGTGCCCCGAGGTCCGGCATGACCCGTTCCGGCGGCTGGAGGCCCGGCGCAGTGCCCGCGGGGTGGACGCCCGCCTGCGTGACCGGGGCCCTGGGGCTCTTTCTGGACTCGCTGGAGGCCCACCCACCCGGCCGGATGGCTCATCGGCGCCCGGCCGCACAGCCTGGGAGCTGGTGCAGAAGGCGCTGGAAGAGACCACGGTGGTGCCCGGTGCATTGGAGGTGCCGGGTTCAAGATGAGGAGCGGGGCGGACGAAATGTGCGGGGGAGCGGCGTGAGCCTCATCCACCTGCCCGTGTGGTGGGAATTACCCACCTGGGGCGGACAGACCGCAATTCAGCACGCAGGTCTGGTCCTGCTGTCAACAGCAACGGCCGGACGTGACAGGCCAGCCCTGGAGGCCCGACCCATGATGACCACCCCTGATCCCGACCACCGTGTGCGCCAGCCTGCCCCACACCACCCGCGGAGGGCCCGGTGAAAAAGCTCCTCGCGCTCGTCGCCCTGTCCCTGACCCCGGCGTGGGCGGCCCAGCCCCTGAGCCCCCGCGCCAGCACCCTGTTTCATGCCCTCCTCAAGGACACGGCCATGCGGCAGGTCAAGTGCCCGGGTGGGCTGGGCGGATCAGGCACGGCCTGCGCGACCAGTCCCCGGGGCAAGGCCGCCTTGCAGGCCAGGATCGGGAAATGGCCCCGCTGGAAACAGACCGACCCCTGGGTCAAGGACGGGGCCTCCTTCACGAGTGACGGGAAGGACCTTTACGTCGTGTCGGTCTTCAAGAACGTCAGCGGCCCGGGCTCGCTGCTGGTGTTCACCGAGTTCTAGGAGAAGACGGCCGCTCGGGGCGCCATCCACGAATGTCCTGGTGAGGCCTGCCCCCACGTTTCCGCCCGCCTGACGCCCGCGGGGCGGCCCAACACGCCCAGAGGAGCCCAAGACCCGGGCGACACCCCTTTGGCTGTGGGCACCCCTAGCCCACCGAGGCCTCCTCGCGCAGTCTGGCGGTCTGCTCCTTCATCAGCTGGGTGCCTGCCACGACGAATTCAAGGATGGTTTCGAGCTGCTCGTCGCTGAAGCGCTCCAGCAGCCGCCCGGTCGCGCCCCCCAGCGAGGCGAACAGGGCTTCCAGGGTCTTCATCCGCTCGGGGTCCTCGGTCGTCCGCACGACCACCCGCCGCCGGTCGGCGGGGTCCTTGACCCGTTCCACCAGGCCGCTCCGCTCCAGCCGGTCGATGACCCCGGTCACGGCCCCGGTGGTCAGCGCCATCAGCTCGGCCAGCTCCCCGGCGGTGACCGGGCCGGTGTCCCGCAGCAGCCCAGCAGCCTTGAGATCGGTGGGATTGAGCCCCAACCGCGCCGCCTG
Source organism: Deinococcus apachensis DSM 19763 (assembly GCF_000381345.1). Taxonomy (NCBI): domain Bacteria; kingdom Thermotogati; phylum Deinococcota; class Deinococci; order Deinococcales; family Deinococcaceae; genus Deinococcus; species Deinococcus apachensis. The sequence goes on from NZ_KB906400.1 coordinate 69,094, forward strand.
GGCCTGGTGAAAGATCACCGTCCAGGTGCTGTTGCGGCTGATCTCCTCGAAAAAGCGCCCGACCAGTTCCTCCCGCTTGCGTCTTGACATCGGCCCCCTCTTCGCTTACTTTCTAAGTATCTTAGTTACTAAGATACTTAGATACCCGTCTGCTGGCGCCCTAAGAGTCTAAGTCCGAAGGGGGAAAGTATGCCCGAGCCTCTGCGCGTCCTCATCGTCGGGGCCGGAACCGGCGGGCTCTGCCTGGCCCACGGACTGAAACGGGCGGGCATCCGCGTGACGGTGTTTGAGCGCGACCGGACCCGGAGCGACGGCCTCCAGGGTTACCGGGTGGGGATCAGCCCGGGGGGCAGCCAGGCACTCGCGGCGTGCCTGCCCCCCGAGCTGTTTCACACCTTCGTCGCCACCTGCGCCCGCACGCCCCGGTATTTCAACCTGCTCACGGAGGGGATGGCGGAACTCCTCTCGCTGTCCCTGTCCCCCGAGGAGGACCCGCTGCAAAGCGAGAAGTCGGTGAGCCGGATGACCCTGCGCCAGGTCCTGCTCACCGGGCTGGAAGACACGGTGCAGTTTGGCAAGACCTTCGCCCGTTACCAGTCGGGCCCGGACGGCACCGTTACGGCCTTTTTCGAGGACGGGAGTTCGGCCACCGGGGACCTCCTCGTGGCGGCGGACGGCACGAATTCGAGGATCCGGCGACAGTACCTGCCCCAGGCGCGGTTGGAGGACTCCGGCATCCTGGCGGTCGGGGCCAAGGTGCCGCTCACGTGGGAGACCCGGCGCCTGCTCCCGCCCCGGGTGCTGGAGGGCATCTCGATGGTCCTCGCGCCGAGGGGGTACAGCCTGATCCTGCACGTGATGGAGTTCAGCTGGGACCGCCAGGGGGTCAGGTCCGGCATCGGCGGCAACGACGCCGAGCTGATCCGCCGCTGGCCGGGCCTGCTCTACGACAACACCACCGACTACATCATGTGGGGCTTCTCGGGCGCGCGCCAGAACTTCCCGGTCGACCCCCAGGGATTGCGGGGCCCGGCGCTCGTGGACCTCGTCCGTGGTATGACCCCCGGCTGGCACCCGGACCTGCGGGAACTCTTCCGCCTCAGCGACCCGGGCACGGCCTTCCCCATCAACATCCGCACCTCGGTGCCCCAGGGCCCCTGGGCGCCGGGCCGCGTCACGCTGCTGGGCGACGCCATCCACACCATGACCCCCGGGCGCGGGATCGGGGCGAACACCGCGCTGCGCGACGCGGCGCTGCTGTGCCGAAAGCTGGCGGCAGTCCGGGACGGGGCCCTGCCCCTCCTGGCGGCGGTCGGCGAGTACGAGGCCGAGATGCGCGAGTACGGCTACCGGGCGGTGCTCGACTCCCGGGCGCAGATGGACGGGCGCGGCCCCCTCCACCGCCCCATTATCGGGAGCCTGATGCTGGGCATGACGCGCACCGGGCTGCGGCTCGTCAATGCCGTGCCCCCCCTCAAGCGCCGCATGACCGAGAACCTGACCCGCCCCCGGGGCGCGCGGCGGGAGGCCGGGGGCGCTTAGGACGCTTTGCGGCCCCAGGATGGGGGCACGGGGCTGTGTCAGGAACAAAGAGCCGTCAGTCACGCCCTCGCCCCACGTGCCGGTCGGGGTGCGCCCCGGCCTCAGGCCAGCGCCGAGGAGCGGGTGCCGGGCACGGTCGGGCGCCCGTTGCAGATGTTCGGGTCGATCAAGATGCGCTCGCTCATGCCCCGCGGTCAGGCCTGGGCACCACCATGACCGGAAGAGACCGCCTCTTCTCCGGCGCTGCTCCCCTGGCCGTTCCCACAACCTTCGTCCTGGGCCGCCCCCACCTCCGCGGCGGGCAGGGTGAAGCGCACGGTCGTTCCCCGGCCCGCGTGCGGCTCGATCCAGATGCGCCCGCCGTGGCGCTCCACGATCTTCTTGCACACCGCCAGACCGATGCCGTTGCCCCCCGTGAGGGTGCGGCTGTGCAGGCGCTGGAACATCACGAAGACCTTTTCCGCGTGCTTCGGCGCGATCCCGATGCCGTTGTCGGACAGGGCGAACTGCACCCAGCCGCCTTGTGCCCGCGCCCGCAGCGACACCTCCAGCGGCTCGTCCGCGCGGAACTTGATCGCGTTGCCCAGCAGGTTGGTCAGGAGCTGCCGGACCTGCGCGGCGTTCGCGCACACCGGGGGCACCTCGCCGCACTCCGGGCGCGCGTCCTCCGGCCAGGGCAGCGACAGGCACACCTCGTCCCACACCTGGCGCAGGTCGAGGCGGGCCAGGGGCGGGCGGGCCGTCACGTTGGAGAGCGTGAGCACGTCCCGCACGAGTTGCCGGGCGCGAAACACCTGCTCGTTGATGTGCATCAGGTAGGTGTCCGCGCGCTCGTCGAGCTGCCTACCCTGGTAGCGGTGGCGCAGGAGGTCGGCGTAGGCGCCCAGGATGCGAAGGGGTTCTTGCAGGTCGTGCGAGGCGACGTACGCGAACTGCGCGAGGTCCCGGTTGCGGTCCTCCAGCTCGGCGTTCTTGAGTTCCAGGGCCAGGTTGCTGGCCTCGACCTCGCGGGTGCGCTCCTCCACCCGCACCTCCAGCGTCCGGTTCAGCTCGCGCACCTCCAGCTCGGCCCGCTTGCGCCGGGTGATGTTCTCGTGCGCGACGACCGCATACCGCTCGCCGTCCTGCACAAAGCAGGTGACGCGCGCCGCGAAGTAGCGCTGCTCGGTCGGGGAGTGGCAGGGGTATTCCAGCTCGAACAGCGCCTGCTCGCCCGCCAGGACTGACCGGATGCCCGCGGCGATGCTGAGGGCGTCCTCACGGTCCTCGCCCCAGGAGCCCTCGCACACCTCCAGGTAGTTGCTGCCCACATCGTCCCCGCCGCCATTCTCGCGCGCAAAGGCCCGCCAGGCCGCATTGACCGCGAGGATCTCGCCCCGGGCGTTCAGGATGGCGACGTTGGCCGAAAGCGCGTCGAAGGCCGCGCTGACATATCGGCTCGGCGACGCCGGGGAACGGGTCATGCCGTCACGCTAGCACCCAGGGCGTGAGGAGCGCGGGCGTCTGGGCGTTCGCCCGCCCGTCGTGTAGGGTGGGGGGCATGCCCTCCAAGCCCTTCACCGTCCTGCTGGTGGAAGACGAACTGGCGGACGCCGCCCTGTTTCAGGACATGCTCGCCGAGGTCGGCAGCGACATCACGGTGCATCACGTGGAAAACGGCCAGGAGGCGCTCGATTTTCTGACGCGCGCGGGGGGGTACGGGGACACGCCCCGCCCGGACCTGGTGGTGCTGGACCTGAACATGCCGGTGCTGGGCGGCCACGAGTTCCTGGCGCAGGTCAAGGGGCTCGCCCCAGTCCGCAGCATCCCGGTGCTGGTGCTCTCCACGTCGGACCACCCCGAGGACGTCCACCGGTCCTACGACGGGCAGGCGAGCGGCTACGTGGTCAAGCCGGGCACGTACGGGGAATACACGCGGGTGCTGGAGGTCGTGCAGGCGTACTGGCGCGGGGTGATGCGCCTGCCGACCCTGGGCGAAGTGGCCCTCGGCCGGGGCTGATCCGCCGTCCGGAACGTTTCCGGTCATACCGGAATCTTCCGCACGGAGCGAGCAGGAACGGGGACGGGCTCCGTGCGGTGGACGCGCGAGGCTCCCAAACACGGGGCCGTCCGGGACCGCAGGGGGCAGGCTGGGATGAAACGGTATTCGGACGGGCCGTGATGGACCAACGCGGCGCGGGCCAAGCTTCGCTGGCCCGCGCCTATCCCCTGCCCGCCTTCAGGTGCGGGTGGCCCGGAGGTTGGGACTGGGCGAGGAACCCGCCTGCTCGCTGCCGTACCCGTAGCTGTAGTACGCGCTGCCCACCCGGGCGAGCTTGTTCAGCACAATCCCCAGCACCCGGACATTGGCGACCCGGGCGTTCTCCATGGTGCGCTCGACGTCGGCGAGGCGGGTCTTGGCGCCCTCCACGACGAGCAGGACGCCGTCGGTGGAGGGGGCGACCGCCAGGGTGTCGGGCAGCGAGAGCATGGGCGGCGTGTCGATCAGCACGTAGTCGTAACCCTGGGCCCAGCGGTCGAGGTGGCTGCGGAAGGCCGCCTGATTCAGGATGCCCGGCAGGCCGCCGCGGGCGGGAGTGCCCGCGGGCAACAAGTCCACGTGGGGCGAGACGCGGGTCACGTGGGCCGCTTCAGGGCGCAGGAACATGTCCGAGACGGTCGTGGCGGGGGGCAGGGACGGGTCGGTGCCGGGGAGAGGGTGGGTCGCCAGCCGCTCGGGCGACCAGACCTTGAGCTGGGTGGGGCGGCGCAGGTCGGCGTCGATCACCAGCACCCTCAACCCGCTCGCCCCCAGGCTCTCGGCCAGGGCCGCCGTGACCGAACTCTTGCCCTCGCCGGGGTAGGCGCTGGAGACCACCAGGCGGCGGTGGCGGCCCTCCTGGAGGAGCGACTGCACGTTGATCCGCAGAAAGCCCACGCTCTCGTACAGCGGTCCGCTGTGGCTGGCGGACACGAAGCCCTGCCCCATGTTCTTGCGGCGCAGCAGCGGGAGCTGGCCCAGCAGCGGCAGGCCCAGCGGCAGCAGGTCCTCCGGGCCATTGACCCGGCGGCGCAGGCTGTCACTCAGCAGCGCGCCCGCCGCGCTCAGGAAGAGGGCGAGCAGGCCCGCCAGCGCGGCGTTCCGCAACGGGCGGGGGGAGACCGGGCTGCGCGGCGCGACCGGCTCGGCGACGAGCACCAGCGTGCCGCTCGCCGCCGTCTCCAGCACCGCCATCTGGGAGAGGTTTTGCAGCACCTGGCCCCGGGCGGCGACCAGGCTCTGGCGCTCCAGGCTGCTCGGCGAGACGGCCGCGACGCGCGCGGTGAGGTCCGTGAGCTGCTCTTGCAGGCTCTGGCGCGAGCGGATCACCCCCTGCTTGGCGCGGTTGTTGTCCCAGGTGATCAGCGCCTCGACCCCGGCTTGGGCGAGCCCCTGGGCCGCCTGCGGCGTCTCGGCGCGGGCGCGCAGCTCGTACACGCCGCGCTGCTGGGGGTCGAGGCGGGCGCGCACCTTGAAGCGGGTAAAGGAATTGTCGGCGAGTTCGTTCGTGAGGTCGCGGGCGATGCCGCGCACCAGGGCCGGGTCGAGGTCCGTCTTCTGCAGGCGGCCCACCACGCTGTTCAGGACGCTGCGGCTGTGCATGACCTGCTCGACCGCCCCCTGGGGCAGCGGCGGCGCGGTGACGAGCGTGTTGTTGATGAGCGAGTTCTGCGCGTCGTTGTCGACCGCGATCACGCTCGCGCTGGCCTCGTACACGGGGGGCTGCTGGCGCGAGAGCAGGTACGCCCCGCCCGCTGCCAGCGCCGGGGTCAGGAGCAGCCAGGGCGCGTAGCGGCGCAGTGTTCCGAACACCTGCCGGAGGTCAATCTGATCCGCGTTCGGGGCGCGGGAGGGCGGGGTCTGCATATGACCGCCAGTCTAGCAACCCCCCCGGCGGGGGGAACGCCGGATTTTTCACGGCGGGGGCGCGGCACAGGTCCGCCCGGCAGGCTGAAGGTCACCCACCCTGCCGGGTCACGATGCGCCGCCCGCCAGACGCAGACCGTCTCCCCCGAACACGGTCACTTCACGGGCGCACGAGCCCGCCCCATCCGCCCTCAGGACCGGCGCGAGAGGCGCCACAGGGCGGCGGCCAGCCCTGCGGCGAGCAGGCCCGCCCCCAGCTGCCCGGAACGCGACGCCGCGGCGGTGTACCCACTCGTCTCCCGCACCTGGCCGGGGTAATCCCCGCGCTCGGCCAGGCGCTCGGAGGGGTGATCGAGGGCGTTGCGTTCGCGGGGCAGCGGCGGCTTGTCGCTGTGGGTCCGGGAGATGACGGTGGCGGCCATCCCCCGCTCGGTCATGCCCGGAGCGAACTCGCCGAAGGCGGCCATGCCGCGGCCCCCCCCGCCCACAAAGAGTTCGCGCGTCGGGGTGGTGGCGGCCCGCAGGACGGCCCGCGCGACCGTCTCCGGCGCGTACACGGGCGGCACATGCTGCGGCTCGGCGTTCAGGTAGTTGCGGGCATTCAGCGGGAAGGGCGTGTCGATGGGTCCCGGCTTGATCAGCGTGACCGAGACCGGTGCCCCCTCGTGTTCCAGCTCCATCCGCAGGCCGTCGGTAAAGGCCTTGACGGCGTGTTTAGAGGCGGAATACAGGGCCTGGAGCGGGATCGCCTGCTCGGAGGCCACGCTGCCCATGTTGATCAGCGCCCCGCCCGGACCCCTGAGGTACGACGCCGCCACCCGCGAGCCGTACACCACGCCCCAGAAATTGACCTCGAAGAGGCGGCGCATATCCTCCACCTCCAGCTCCTCCAGGGTCCCGTACATGCCGACGCCCGCGTTGTTCACCCAGGTGTCGAAGGTGCCGAAGGTCGACAGCGCCAGGTCGGCCAGCCGCCGCACGTCCTCCTCGCGGCTCACGTCGGTGACGGCGAAGACCGCCTCCCCGCCCCCGTCCACGATCTCCTGGGTGAGCTGGCGCAGGGCCTCCTCGCTGCGGGCGGCGAGCACCAGCCGCGTGCCCTGCTTGGCCGCCAGGCGCGCGGTCGTGAGCCCGATCCCGCTCGACGCGCCAGTGATCACCATGACCTGCTCGTTCAGGGGTTTGAGTTTCACCATGTCCGCCTCCGAGCAGAGTCTCGCGGGGCTGGGAGGTGAGTTTGACGTGACTGGGGTAAAGCCCGGCGAGGGTCAACACTTCCTGAAGGCGACCGTCCGGGCCGCCATGAGGTCGGGCTAAAGCGTTCCCCAGGCCAATGGGAGTGGGGGATGAAGCCTTGGCTACGCCCCACTCAAGGCGGCGCTCACGGTTGGATTCAGCCCGGGTGTTCCAATGCGGCAGAGCCAGATTTCGCAGGACCAGGAGGGGAAGATGTTCTATTACGACGGCAAGCTTCAGTACCCCGTGCGTGTCGAGACCCCCGATCCCCGCTTCGCGCGGGCGCTCCAGCAGGCCATCGGCGGGGTCGAGGGCGAGATGCGGGTGTGCCTCCAGTACCTCTTTCAGGCGTTCGGCGCGCGCGGACCCAAGAAGTACCGCGACATGCTCCTGGCGACCGGCACCGAGGAGATCGCCCACATCGAGATGCTGGCGACCGCCGTGGCGATGAACCTGGAGGGGGCGCCGGGCGGGATGCAGGAGGCCGCCGCGCGGGCCAACCCGCTGGTCGAGGCCGTGATGGGCGGGGGCGACCCCCGCCAGTACCTCTCGGCGGGCATGGCGGCGCTCGCCTCCGACGCGAACGGGGTGCCCTTTAACGGCTCGCATGTGTACGCGAGCGGCAACATCGCTGCCGACATGTACTCCAACGTGACCGCCGAGGCGACGGGCCGCGCGCTCGCCTGCCGCCTCTTCGAACTCACCGACGACCCGGGCATGAAGGACATGCTGCGGTTCCTGATCGCCCGCGACACCATGCACCAGCAGCAGTGGCTCGCCGTGATCGAGGAACTGGGCGGGCACCCGGGCACGCTGCCCATCCCCAACTCCTTCCCGGTCGAGGAGGAGCTGCGCGAGGTCAGCTACGACTACGTCTTCACCGGGATCGAGGGCGTGCAGCCCCCCATGGGCCGCTTCACCCAGGGTCCCTCGCTCGACGGCATGGGGGAATTCCGCATGGTCGTCGCCCAGCCCATGGGCCAGGAACCGCAGCTCGCCCCGCCCCTGCCCGAGGCCTACGCCGAAAGCCAGCAGATGATGGGGGCCGGAAGCGGTATGAGCAGCGGCATGGGCACGAGTTCGGACGACTGAGCGCAAAACGTTGTGGGGCGGTGGGCGGGAGCAGGAGTCCGTCCACCGCTCTTCTGTCTCCTCGCGCCCTCAGCCCACTTTCCCTTTTAGACTCCTGCCAGAAGGAGTCGCCATGTCCCAGTACATCCTCGCCCTGGATCAGGGCACCACGAGCAGCCGCGCCATCGTGTTTGGCCAGGAGGGCGGGGTCCTCGCGGCCGCGCAGAAGGAGTTCACGCAGCATTTCCCCCGCCCCGGCTGGGTGGAACACGACCCGCTGGAAATCTGGAGCACCCAGAGCGGCGTGGCGCAGGAGGCGATCACCCGCGCCGGGCTGCGGGCCGGTGACATCGCCGCCATCGGCATCACCAACCAGCGGGAGACGGTGGTCGTGTGGGACCGCCGCACGGGCGAGCCGGTGTGCCCCGCCATCGTGTGGCAGGACCGCCGCACCGCCGGGATGTGCGAGGAGTTGCGGGCGCAGGGGCATGAGGAGACCTTCCGGGGGAAGACCGGTCTCCTGCTCGACGCCTACTTCAGCGGCACGAAGGTGCGCTGGATTCTGGACCACGTGGAGGGGGCGCGGGAGCGGGCCGAGCGGGGCGACCTCGCCTTCGGGACGGTGGACTCGTGGCTGGTGTACCACCTCACGGGCGGGGAACTGCACCTCACCGACGCGACGAACGCGAGCCGCACCCTGCTCTACAACATCCACACCGGGGACTGGGACGACGAGCTGCTGGGCCTGCTGGACGTGCCGCGCGCCCTGCTGCCCGAGGTGAGGAGCAGCAGCGAGGTGTACGGGACGACCGCCGAGGGGCTGTTCGGGGCGCGCATCCCCATCGCGGGGATCGCCGGGGACCAGCAGGCGGCGACCTTCGGGCAGGCCTGCCTGGCGCCGGGGATGGCGAAGAACACCTACGGCACCGGCTGCTTCATGCTGATGAACACGGGGGCGGGGGCGGTGCCCAGCGGCCACCGGCTGCTCACCACCGTCGCCTGGCAACTGGGCGGCGAGCGGACCTACGCGCTGGAGGGCAGCGTCTTCGTGGCGGGCGCGGTCGTGCAGTGGCTGCGCGACGGGCTGGGCATCATCCGCAACTCCTCCGAGGTGGAGACGCTGGCGACGAGCGTGTCGTCCTCGGGAGGGGTGGTCCTGGTGCCCGCCTTCGTCGGCCTGGGGGCGCCGTACTGGGACCCGTACGCGCGGGGCACTCTGGTCGGGATGACGCGCGGCACGACGGCGGCGCATATCGCCCGCGCCGCGCTGGAGTCCATCGCCTACCAGTCGGCCGACCTGCTCGCGGCGATGAGCCAGGACAGCCCCGCGCCCCTGCGCGAACTGCGGGTGGACGGCGGCGCGAGCACCAACAACCTGCTGATGCAGTTCCAGGCCGACCTGCTGGGCCTGCCGGTCGTGCGGCCCCGGGTGACCGAGACGACTGCGCTGGGGGCCGCCTCGCTGGCCGGGCTGGCGGTGGGCTACTGGCAGGATACCGGGGAGATCACCCGCCGCTGGCAGGTGGACCGCGTCTTCGAGCCGCGGATGGAGGCGGCCGAGCGCGGGGACCGGCTGCACCGCTGGCGCCGGGCGGTGGAGCGCAGCCGGGCGTGGGAGGAGGGAGAGACGGCCCGGACCTGAAGGCTTCCCCGGGGCCGCCCGCAGCCGGGCGCGGCGTGGAGGTAGGCTCGACTCCGGATGAGTGGTCTCTTCGCGGGCACCGCCCCGTACTACGCCCGTTACCGCCCCGGCTACCCGGACGCCGTGCTCGGGCGCCTGCGGGCCGCCTTCAACCTGGACGGCAGCGGGCGGCTGCTCGACCTCGGCTGCGGCACGGGAGAGCTGGCCCGCCCCCTCCACGCGGACTTTCGGGACGTGGTCGGGATCGACCTCAGCCTGGAGATGGTGACCGAGGCGCGGAGGCAGAGCGCCCGGGCGGGGATCACCAACGTCCGGTGGCTTTGCCAACCCGCCGAGGCCATCTCCGCGGAGCTGGGCTCTTTTCGGCTGGTGACCCTGGGCAACGCGTTCCACTGGATGCGCCAGGACGAGGTGCTGGGCAAGGCATACGACCTGCTCCAGGGCGGCGGCGTGGCGATTCTCGGCCATCCGGGCGGGATCTGGAGCGGCGAGGACGCCTGGGAGCGTGCCGTGCGCGAGGTCCTTGTTCGGTGGCTGGGGCCGCGCCGCCTGACCCGAACGGGCCCGTTCACCGCCGAGGAGGGCGCAGAACGGCGGTCCCTCTCGCGCTCACGCTTTACGGGCGTGACGGCAGGAGAACACCACTGGTCGCGTCCGGTGGACGTGGAGACCATCGTGGGCGAACTCTTCTCGACCTCCTTTGCCAGCCGGGCCCTGCTGGGGGAGCGCGCGGACGCCTTCGAGACGGACGTGCGGCGCTCACTCCTCGCCCTCGATCCTTCCGGACAGTTCGTGCAGCACCTGCACACCGACTATCTTTTCGCCTATAAACGTTGAGAACCCCCGTGCGTCCGGGCAAGTTCCGCCCACCCCGTCCTCCGCACCCCCGCGTGTTCCCCCTCCCCCGAAAGGACCCCCATGCCCCACGACCCCCGCCCCGCCGCCCTCGTCGCCGCCACCGCCCCCACAACCTGGGATGTCCTCGTGATCGGGGGGGGGGCCTCGGGGCTGGGCACCGCCGTGGAGGCCGCCTCGCGGGGGCACCGAACGCTGCTGCTGGAGGGGCGCGACTACGCGGCGGGCACGAGCAGCCGCTCGACGAAACTCGTTCACGGCGGCGTGCGGTATCTCGCGCAGGGCAACGTCTCCCTGGTGCGCGAGGCGCTGCGCGAGCGTGGGCTGCTGCGGCGCAACGCCCCGCACCTCGTGCGCGACCTGGGCTTCGTGGTGCCCGCCTACGACTGGTGGGCCGGGCCGTACTACGGGGTGGGCCTGAAGCTGTACGACCTCCTCGCCGGGCGGCTCAACCTGGGCACCAGCAAGTACCTGGGCCGGGAGGCCGCGCTGGAGCGTACCCCCACCCTCCAGACGGAGGGACTGAAGGGCGGCATCCTCTACTTCGACGGCCAGTTCGACGACGCGCGTCTGGCGGTCACCCTGCTGCGGACGCTGGAGGACCACGGCGGCGTGGCGCTCAACCACGCGCCGGTCACCGGGCTCCTGACGGAAGGCGGCCGGGTGGTCGGCGCCCGCTTCCACGACGCCGAGACGGGCGGCGAGTACGAGGTGCGGGCGCGGGCGGTGGTCAATGCGACGGGCGTCTGGGTGGACGAGGTCCGGCGGATGGAGGACCCCCAGGTGAGGCCCATGCTCTCCCCCAGCCAGGGGGCGCACGTCGTGGTGGACCGCCGCTTCCTGCCGGGCGACAGCGCGATCATGATTCCGCGGACGGACGACGGGCGGGTGCTGTTCGCGGTCCCCTGGCACGACCACGTGGTCATCGGCACGACCGACACACCGGTCCCCGAGGCCAGCCCCGAGCCGCGCCCGCTGGAGGAGGAGATCGAGTTCATCCTGAACACCGCCGGGCGGTACATGGACCCGGCGCCCACCCGGGCCGATGTCCGCAGCGTGTACGCCGGATTGCGGCCCCTGGTCAAGAACGAGAAGACCGACGGGGTGGGCTCGACGGCGGCGCTCTCGCGCGACCACGTGATCCGGGTGTCCCCGGGCGGCCTGATCACCCTGACGGGCGGCAAGTGGACGACCTACCGCCGCATGGGCGAGGACACCGTGGACCGCGCCGAGCGCCTGGCAGGCCTGCCGGAGCGCCTGAGCGTCACGCCCGGCCTGCACCTGCACGGCTGGTCGCAGGAGGAGCGCCCGGACCACTGGAAGGTCTACGGCAGCGACGCCGAGCGGGTGCAGGCGCTGCCCGGGGCGGACCGGCTCCTCCACCCCGAGTTGCCCTACACCGAGGCCGAACTCCGCTGGGGGATTCGCTGCGAGGGGGCGCGGACCGTCGAGGATTTGCTCGCCCGGCGCACCCGCGCCCTGCTGCTGAACGCCCGCGCGAGCGTCGAGGCGGCCCCCCGCGCCGCCGCCCTCCTGGCCGAGGAACTCGGGAAGGACGCCGCGTGGGCGCAGGAGCAGGTGCGGCGCTACCGGGAGGTGGCGCAGGGATACGTGCTGGCAGGACCCCCCGTGGTCAGTGATCGATCGGCCGCCGCTCCGTCGGCAGGCTGAGGTCGGATTTGTCCACCCCCTCCGTCGTGGGCTCGGTCCCGGGGTCCTCGCGGAGCAGCTCACGCATCTCGCGGTCGGCCGCCTCCGAGACCTCGGGAGTCCAGCGGCCGTGCTCCGTCGGGGTGCCTGCGTCCTCCTGCGGGTGATCCTTGCGGTCGTCGTTGTCGTTCATGGCGTACCTCCAGCCCATTGAACGCGCCTCGGGGCTGGCCCGGGCAAGAATCCTCTCCCCTCCTCCCTAGCAAAGCTTTATCCCGCCTGTGCCGGAGTGACCTCCCAGTTGTGCAGGGACCCCCGCAGGATGCCCTCCAGGTCCCCGGTGCTGGGTGTCCTGGGCGCGACGGCCAGGAGCCGCTGCTGCTTGAGGGCTCCGGCCACCAGGGCAGGGAGGTCGGCCTCGCCGTAGCCCAGCTCGGCGATGCCGCTCGGCGCCCCCACGTCCCGCATCAGGTCGAGCAGGGCGTTTGGCAGGGCGCCAGCGTCGTCGGGTTCGTACTCCTGCCCGGTCAGGAGGCTCGCCGCGTACACGTGTTTGGCCGGGTCGGCCCCGAAGGTGAAGCGAAAGGCGGCGGGGGCGGTCACGATCACGCTGAAGCCGTGGGGAACGAAGGCGTGGTCCTGGGGATAACCGGGGGCGCGGAACGCATGGCGCAACCCCGCGATGGGATACGCGCAGGCGTGCGGGATATGCACCCCCGCCGAGCCGAAGCCGACTCCCGCCATCGTGGCCGAGAGCATCATGAAGCCGCGCGCCTCCACGTCGTCCGGGTCGCGCACCGCCCGGCGCAGGTACTGCCCCCCATAGCGCAGGGCCTGGGCCGACCACAGGTCCGCCACCGGGTTGCTGCCCTGATAGGGCGGACGTTCGGCAGGCGAGGCCGGGCGCGGGCGGGTGGTGTAGGGGCGGCTGAGCAGGCTCTCGGCGGCGTGGCAGACCACGTCCAGACCCGCCGAGGCGATCACGCTGCCCGGCGCGGTGCGGGTGAGTTCGGGGTCCACGATGGCCTGGCCCGGACGCAGATAACGGTGGCTGATCCCGCTCTTGACCCCCAACTCGGGCAGGTCGAGGATCGCCACCGTGGTCGCCTCCGAGCCCGAGCCCGCCGTCGTCGGGATGGCGAGGAGGGGCCGCAGCGGGCCGGGGACTGGGCGCCCACCCCCGATGGGCGCGTTCACGTAGTCCATCACCCCGCCGCCGTGCGTCGTGAGCAGGTTGGCGACCTTCGCCGTGTCGATGGTCGAGCCGCCACCCAGGGCGACGAAACCGTCCACTCCCGCCTCCCGCGCGGCGGCCGCGGCCCGCTCCAGGCTGGCGAGATCGGGTTCGACCCGGATGCCGGTGTAGACGACGGGGTCCACCCCGGAGACCCGCAGGCCCTCCAGCACTCTCCGCGCCGCCTCGCCCCCTGCCAGCGCCGGGTCGAGCACCACGAACGCGCGCCGGATACCCAGCCGCGCGGCCTCCCAGCCCGCGTCGTCGGCGGCGCCGGGGCCGAACTTGACGGGCGTGGCCTCAATGGTGAAGAGGGTTTCGTGGTTGGGCGGGGTGGACAAGGGAACCTCCGGGGCACGGGTCACCCGGCGCAGCCTGTCCGTCCGGGCAGATGGGCCAGTATCTCACCCCGCCGCGGACGTACCACCCCGGGCGGGCCTACCGGGCGAGGTAGCCGCCGTCCACCGGGTAGTAGGCCCCGGTCACGAAGCTCGCCCGGTCGCTGCTCAGCCACAGGACGAGTTCGGCAACCTCCTCGGGGCGGCCCAGGCGCCCGATGGGGTGCAGGGCCACCAGGGCGCCCCGGGCCTGCTCGTCCAGGGCGGAGAGGAGCGGGGTGTCGATGAAGGCCGGACCCACTGCGTTGACGCGCAGCCCCTGCGCGCTGTACTCCAGGGCTGCCGCCTGGGTCAGGCCCACCACGCCGTGCTTGGCGGCCACGTAGCCCGCCGAGCCCGCAAAGCCCACCTGCCCCAGGATGGAGGCCATGTTCACGATGCTCCCGCCCCCGGCTTCCAGCAGGCGGGGAATCTGGGCGCGCATCCCGTAGAACACCCCCGAGAGGTTGATGTCGATCACCCGCTGCCAGCCCGCCACGCTCTGCCCCGCGACCGGGTTCAGCTCGCCGCCGATCCCGGCGTTGTTGCAGGCCACGTGCAGCGCCCCGAAGCGCTGCACCGCCGCCGATACGAGCGCCTCGTTGTCCTCGGGGCGGGAGGCGTCCGCGGGCACGAAGGTGGCCTGGGCCCCGGGGGTGGCCTCCCCGATCAGGCGCACGGTCTCCTGCCCCGCCTCCTCGTTCAGATCGGACACGACCACGCGCGCCCCCTCCCGTGCGTAGGCCAGGGCGATGGCCCGCCCGATGCCCGAGCCCGCCCCCGTCACCAACGCTGCCTTGCCCTGCAATTCCATGGCTCGCCTCCTGTGCCGGACCCGCCCGGGTGGCGACTTCCCCCGGCCCGCGGGGTCGGCCGCTCCACCGTAACACCCGGGCCGCGGGGAGCAAGTCAACGTGGGGCACCCCGACCTTGAGCGGGCACGGCTCCCCTCCCCCGGGGTTCCCCCGCTCGTCACGTGACGAGTAAAGCGGGAGATGCGCTCAGGGCGCAGTTTGCCCTACACTCTGTCCACACTTCTTCCCCGTTCCCGCCGCCCCGCCCCGCGCGTGGTCGGTGTGGCCCGCGTCTCTCCCCCGGAGGCTTTCATGTCACAGGATCACCCCACCGAACTGCCCCGTCCCGTCGCCCCCGCCACCCGCAGCGTGGGGCACTACTGGCCTGAGGGCAAACCGCGCAGCCTGACGATTCCCCGCACCAGCCTGATGCACAACCTGCGCGTGTCCGCCGAGCGCTACCCCGACAAGGTCGCCCTGTGGTTCTACGGCCGCGAGGTGACGTACCGCGAGCTGCGCGAGGGGGCCGAGCGCCTCGCCGGGCACCTCGCCGAGCAGGGGGTGGGCAAGGGGGACCGCGTCGCGGTGTGGCTCCAGAACAGCCCGGCGTGGGCGGTCGCGGCCCATGCCGTCTGGCAGCTCGGCGGGGTCGTGGTGCCGCTGGCCCCCATGCTCCAGGCCCGCGAGTTCGCCTACTTCCTGGGGGACGCGGGCATCAAGGTGGGTGTGGTCGGCGCCGAGCTGTACGAGCGGGCCAAGCAGGGCGGGCTCGAACGTGCCGTCGTGGCGAACATCATGCGGGGCACCGACGCGGGGCGGGCGGGCGTGCCCCTTCCCGAGGGGCTGGACGTGAACCCCGAGTTGCAGGAGGGGGACATCACCCTGGAGGACGCCGTGAACCACCACCCGGCCCCCGCCGCCGAGGTGAACGCCGACGACCTCGCGGTGCTGCCCTACACGAGCGGCACGACCGGGCGGCCCAAGGGGGCCATGCACACCCACGGGAGCGTGCAGGCCAACGTCTTCGGCGCGGGCGTGTGGGTGGACGGCACGGTGGAGGACGTGTTCCTGGCGACCCTGCCCTTTTTCCACGTGACCGGCTTCGTCAACAGCCTGCTCGCGCCGCTCAATGGCGGCAGCAAGGTCGTCGTCATGGCCCGCTGGGACCGGGACACGGCGCGGGAACTCATCCGGCGGCACGGGGTGGTGCGTTGGACGAACACCGCCACCATGGTGATCGACCTGATGGCCTCCCCCAACTTCAGGCCGGAGGATTTGAGCAGCGTGCGCGACATCACGGGAGGCGGGGCCTCACTCCCCGCCTCGGTGGGGCAGCGGCTGCTCGACCTGACGGGCATCACCTTTATCGAGGGGTACGGCCTGACCGAGACCATGGCGCAGACGCACACCAACCCCAGGGGCCGCCAGAAACTCCAGTGCCTGGGCATCCCGCTCTTCGACGTGGACGCTCGGGTGGTGGACCTCGACAGCGGCGAGGAGCTTCCTGCGGGGGGCGTCGGCGAGATCGTGATTCACGGGCCGCAGGTCATGCAGGGCTACTGGAACCGGCCCGAGGCGACCGGGGAGGCCTTCACGGAGATCGGCGGCAAGCGCTTCTTCCGCACGGGCGATCTGGGCTACCGGGACGAGGAGGGGTACTTCTTCTTCACCGACCGCCTCAAGCGCATGGTGAACGTCTCGGGCATGAAGGTCTGGCCCGCTGAGGTCGAGAACACGCTTCACGGCCACCCCGCCGTGCAGGAGGCCTGCGTGATCGCCGTGCCCGACGAGCGCACCGGCGAGCGCGCCCGGGCCCTCATCGTCCTGAAGCCGGGGCAGAGCGCGACCGGGGAGGAGATCGAGGCCTGGGCCCGCACCCAGATGGCGACCTACAAGGTGCCGCGCGACTACCAGTTCGTGGAGGGCCTGCCGCGCGGCGCGACGGGCAAGGTCGCCTGGCGCCCCCTCCAGGAACAGGCCCGCGCCGAGGTGAGCGGTCAGCGGTAGGAGGAGGGCAGATGGGGCGGGGCCAGGTGGACGGCCCCGCCCCTCACGCTCAGAAGGTGGCGAAAATCACGCGCAGCTCCTCCAGCCGGGGGCTGTCCGCGCGGATAAATAGCGGCAGGCATTCGAGGGGGGCCGGGACGAGGACCACCCGGTTCCCCTCGAAGGTCCGGCCCGACCAGGCGTCCACCCATCGTCCCGGCGGCAGGCGCACTTCCCGGGCCTGGGCGCCCTTCTCGACCACCGGGCAGACGAGCAGGTCGCGGGTGAAGAGGTAGGCGTGGGGATCGGCGGCGAGAAAGGCCCCCGCCTGCGGGGACACGAGCCCCGGGTAACGCATCAGCGGCAGACCCTCGGCGCTCATCGCCTGCGCTTCCCCGTACAGGTAGTCGAGCAGCCGCATCCGCAGCTTCGCGTAGCGGCGGTACACCTCCAGCGTTCGGGGGTCGCGGTGGCGCTCGGCAAGGTTCCAGGGCGTGCGGTCCCGGTTTTCCACGGCCGGGTTCCACTCGCTGTGGTACTGCATGACCGGGCAGAAGGCGCCGAAGGCGACAGAGCGCAGGTACAGCTCCACCGTGGGAATCTCGCCGCTGAAGCCGCCGATGTCCCACGACCATAGGGAGACGCCGCTCACGCCCGCCGACAGGCCCGCCTGGATGCTGGCTCTCAGGGCGTTCCAGGTGCTGTTCTCGTCGCCCGCCCAGTGGGCCGGGTACTGCCCCGCGCCCGTGAAGCCCGCCCGGGAGAAGGTCAGGCCGTTGCCCCCGGTTCGCTCCTGCACGAAGGCGTGGTACGCACCCACGTAGCTGTTGGGGTAGCCGTTGTACATCTCCAGGCCGCGCCGCCCGTCGTGCAGCCGCAGGTCCCGGCCCCACAGGTGCTCGCCACCGTCGGTCTTCATCCCGTCGATCCCGAGCTCGTCGAAGAGATAGGCGCGTTTGGCAAACCACCACGCGCTCGCCTCCGGGTTCGTGAAGTCCATGACGAGACCGTCGGTGAACCACCACCCCTGGCAGCGGTAGGGGCGGCCGTCGGCCTCCTTCACCCCGTAGCCGCGCCCCACCATGTGCGCCTCGTCGGCGCGGTGCTGGGCGTGGTCCTCGGGAACATGCTTCTGCACCGGAATCTGCCAGAGCAGCACGTGGAGGCCGTTCGCGTGGCACTCGTCGATCAGCCCCTTGGGATCGGGCCAGCGGCCGGTGAAGGTGAAGTCCGAGAGGGTCAACGCCTCGGCGCCGGGTTTCGGGGTGTACTGCGCGTCGTTCCAGATGTAGAAGGTGCTCTCGTCGCTCCAGGCTTCCAGCACGAGGACGGTGGCGGGCACGTCCTCGGCCAGGGTGCGCCGGATCACCTCCTCGGTGCGGGCCTGGTTGTTCCAGTCGTTGGAACTCATCCAGGGGCCGAAGGCCCATTTCGGGGGAACGGCCAGACCCCCGTTCAGCGCGGTGAAGGCCGCCGTCACTCCGTAGGGCTCATCCGCGACGATGAGGTGGAGGGCCATCTCCAGCGGCGATTCGGGGAGCTTGTCGAGGGTGATGACACAGGTCTCGCCCCGCAGGTCGAAGGAGGACGGCTCGGCGGCGTCCAGCCAGAGGCCCCAGGCCCCCGGCGAGACGACGAACGGCACAGGGAGGTACGTCCGTGCGCCCTGCTCCTTGTATTCCTCGTAGACGCGCACGTCGGACACGCGGCCCCGGCGGTCGGCCGTGTCGAAGCGTTCGCCCAGGCCGTACAGTGGCTCGCCCGGATCGGCCCTGAACCGTCCCTCGATCTGATTGAGCCCGCTCGCCCCCTCCAGCCAGCGGAAGGCGAGGGTGGAGCGGGCGCCGACGGTGCGGCCCGGCCGCGTGACGTGGACGTCGAGCGTGGCGAGGTTGACCTGGACCTCGGTGCCCTCGGCCTGCATGGTCACCAGATCGCCGTCCTGTTCGGCGTGACATGGGAGGCCTGCCGGAGGAGGCGCCTCCCCCGTCCCGAAGTGGAGGCGGCACACCCCGGCTCGCGGAAAGCTGAGCGCCGCGCTTCCCGCCCACCCCTCCACGCCTTGCAGTTCGAGGATGACGCCCTGATCCCGCACCTCCACCCTGGAGACGCCGCTCACCTGACGCCAGCGACCGACCGTGAAGGGGTAGGGCCCGCTCTGCACCCCTTCCTCCGTCCCAATGACGTAGCTGTACTCACCCGTCTCCACCGGGCCGAGATCCGCCGTCCACAGGTCCTGCCCGAGAGGGGTCGCCTCGACCCGGACGGCGCCACCCTTCGCTTGCAGCACCACCGCCCCCTGCGCCCCCCCGGCGCGAAAGTTCACCTGAACCCGGTCGCCAGGCTGCGGATCGCGGGGAAAGCGCTCGGTGGGCAGGCGCTTGTACGGGTCGTCGATGCCGGTGGGGTGGTGGGTGATGGTTCGGGTGGCAATATCGGTCACAGAAGACCTGCTTTGCTGAGCTGGGGCACTCGCACGGGTTCGGGCCTCACCTGCCCAGCAGCGCCGTGACCCGCTGCTGGGCGCTGGCGAGGGCCTGATCGACGGTCTTCGTGCCCAGGCTCGCGGCCTCCAGTTCCTGGTTGACGATGTCTTGGAGCTGCGACTGGTTGTCCACGACGGGTGGGGTGACCGCGTAACGCAGGCTGTCGAACACGGCCTCGCGGTTGCTGGGCAGGGGCCGCTTGAGGTAGGGGTCGATCAGGGTGCGGTTGGAGAGCGACAGCGCGGGCAGTTCCCAGTTCGCCTGGATGCGCCGCGTCGCCACCGCCGGGCTGCTCGACAGGAAGCGCACCCATTTTTCCGCGGCGGCCGGATTTCTGCTCGTGCGGCTCACGGACGCGGCGTTCGAGAAGAAGTGGGTGGCCTTTCTGGCCCCGCCCGGTTCCACCGCAATGTCCCACTTGAAGGGCGCCTTGCTGAATTTGTCGAACATCCACACGCCGGAAACGAGCATCCCGAGCTGCCCGTTCAGGAACATGTCCTCGGGGCTGACGCCGCTCATCTGGGCGCTGGTGGGCATCACCTTGGAGACGAGCACCTTGTCCACCAGGTAATGCAGCGCCCGGCGGTTGGCCGCCGTGTCGATCTGCACCGTGGGGCTCACCTTCAGGCCCCCGCCCGCCTGCTGAGCGACCTTGTAGAACTCCCAGAACTGGACGGGCTGGTAGACGCCGTACACCCGCTGCCCCGGGTTGTTGATCTTCTGCGCGGCGCTGAGCACGTCCTGCCACTTCCAGGTCGCGGTGGGGTACCCCACGCCCGCCTTGTCGAAGAGGTCCTTGTTGTAGAAGAGGACCACCGTGGAGAAGCTGATGGGCAGCGCGTACTGGCGGCCCCCGTACTTGAAGGCGTTCAGCGCCGCCGGGTAGAAGGTGTTCGCGGGGGCGAGGTTGGCGGGCAGGGGCCGCAGTGCGTTCTTCGAGGCGAAGGAGACGAAGTTCTCGTAGTTCAGGTCGAAGGCGTCCGGCGCGTTCCCGGCGGCGATGTCCGTCTGGAGCTTGGTGAAGTAGGAGTCAAAGGGCGCGGTGACGAGGTTGACCTTCACCCCGGGGTTCTCCTTCTCGAAGGTCCCGATCAGCGCCCGCATGTCGTCCATGTGGGTGGCGTCGGTCGTGAAGGAGTAGTACGTGAGGGTGGTCTGGGCGAGGGCGGGGCTGGCGGCGGCGAGCAGGGCGAGCGTGAGCAGCTTCTTCATACGGTCCTCCAGGGACGTGATGGGCAGGCTCAGGCGGGGTGCGCGTCAGGTCGTGGCCGCCTCACCCCTTCAGCCCGCTGGTGGTGACGCCCTCGACCACCCAGCGCTGGGCGAGCAGGAACACCAGGATCATCGGGGTGACGGTCAGGACGGTTCCGGCCATGATCAGGTTCCACTGGGTCTGGCCGGGGTACACGCCCTGCAAGGTGGCGAGCGCGAGCGGCAGGGTCATCAGGTTCTGGTGGCTCACGATGAGCAGCGGCCACAGGAAGTTGTTCCAGGACGCCATAAAGGAGAACACCGCGAGGGTGGCAATCGCCGGACCCGAGAGCGGCAGCATCACCCGCCAGAAGGTGGAGAAGGTGCTGCTGCCGTCGAGCGTGGCGGCCTCCTCCAGCTCGACCGGCAGCGACAGGAAGAACTGGCGCATCAGGAAGATGCCGAAGGCGCTGAACATCGCCGGAACGATCAGGCCCAGGTACGAGTTCGTCCAGCCGAGGGTCTTGACGATGATGAACAGGGGCGTCATCGTGACGGCGAAGGGCACCATCAGCGTCGCGAGGAAGACCGTGAACAGCGCGTCCCGACCCCAGAAGCGGAAGCGGGCGAAGGCGTATCCGGCCATGGAGCTGACGACAAGTTGGCCGAGCGTGGTGAGGACCGCGACGACCACGGAGTTGAGCAGCACGCGCCAGATGGGGAAGCTCGCGGCGACCTCGCCGTAGGCGCCGAGCGTGGGTTCCCGGGGAATCAGGCGCGGCGGTAACGTCAGCACGTCCGTCGAGGGTTTGAGCGACGTGGAGAGCATCCACAGGAACGGCACCATCATCACGGCGGCCCCGACGAGGAGCGCGAGGAAGGTCAGGGTGCGCCCCCAGGGGAAGGGTTTGCGGCGGGTACGCCCGGTCTCCCGCACCATCGTCCGGGCCTGCGAGGTCACGCCGCCCACCGTCCCCTCAGCCGCGAGATCAGGAAGGACGTGGCGAACACCAGCCCGAACAGCACCCACGACATCGCGGCGGCGTAGCCCATCTGGCTGTACGAGAAAGCACTCTTCACGATGCGCTCGATCAGGACCGTGGTCGCCCCCGCCGGGCCCCCGCCCGTCATCACGTACACCTGGTCGAACACCTGAAAGGAGTTGATCAGGCTGATCGTCAGCGCGAAGAACACGGCGGGCATGAGGAGCGGCAGGGTGATGAGGCGCTGGAGCTGCGCCGGGCTCGCCCCGTCGATGGCAGCGGCCTCGTAATACTCCTGCGGGATGGTCTGAAGTCCGGCGAGAAGGATCGTCATCACGAAGCCCAGGTCCTTCCACAGGCTGGTGAGGATCACGGCGGCCAGCGCGTAGGCGGGGTCGAAGAGCCAGGCGGGACCCGGCACACCGAGGTGGGAAAGGGCGTTGTTGATCAGCCCGTACTGCGGGTTCAGCAGCCACTTCCAAACCAGTCCCACAGCCACCCAGGAGGTGACGACGGGCAGGAAGTACACCGCCCGCAGCAGGCCCCGGCCCGGGATGCGGCTGTTGAGCGCCACCGCGACCAGGAAGCCCAGGACCATCACGGGCGGCACGTACCCCGCGATGAAGGTGAGGGTGTGCCGCAGCGCCGCCCAGAACTCGGGGTCGCCCAGCATCTGCCGGAAGTTCGCCAGCCCCGCGAGGCGCGCCGGGGTGAGCAGGTCCCAGCGCGCGAAGGCCAGGGCCAGGGACGCCAGGATCGGGCCGATCAGGAAGACCGCCGCGCCGATCAGGGCCGGGCCCAGGAAGAGGGCGAGCGTTCCGTACCGCCGCAGCCCGCGTTCGTACATCACGTCACCTCCAGGTCAAAGGTCCGGCTGATCGCCAGGCTGGCCGCCCCCCGCGCCCAGGCCTCGTCGCCCCAGGGTTCGACCACGACGGGCAGGTCGTCCGCCAGCCCGTCGAAGGCATTCTCGCGCAGCGTGCGGCGCAGAGCGGAAAAGTAGGGCTCGCCCAGGCGCACCCCCTCCCCGCCAATCACAATGAGTTCCGGGTTGAAGAGGTTGACGAGGTTGGCGAGGGCGACGCCCACCCGCTCCCCGGCGTCGGTCAACAGCGCCCCGATGCGGGCGTCGCTGCGCTGTGCCAGGACCGCGTGGATGTCGGGGAGGGGGAGGTCGGGGGCGGCCTCTCGGGCGCGGGCGACGAGGGCGGGTTCGGAGGCGTACGCCTCCAGGCAGCCGCGCTTGCCGCAGTCGCAGGCCCGGCCGCCCCGCTCGCTGACGGTGTGGCCGAGTTCCCCAGCGCCGCCCCGCGCGCCCCGGTACGTCCGCCCGTTCGCCACCAGCCCCGACCCGATGCCCCGGCCCACGGTGACGACGGCGAGGTGCCGGGCCTGGCGGCCGTGGCCGAAGAGGCGTTCGGCCGCCGCGAAGGCGTTGACATCGTTGTCGATCACGGTGGGCACACCGGTCGCCCGCTCCAGCAACTCGGCGATGGGCACCCCGTGCCACCCCAGATACGAGGAGTGGACGCAGACCCCGCTCTCCGTGTCGATCACGCCGGGCAGCCCCATGCCCAGGCCCACCAGGCGCTCCCGGGGCACCCCGCTGCCGTCCAGCAGCCGGGCCGTGACCTCGGCGGCGGTCTGCACGACCGTTTCCGGCCGGGTATCCGGCAGGTCGCAGCGGACGTGGTTCCCCACCTCTCCGCCCAGGTTGGCGAGGACCGCGTCCAGCCCGCGCTCCATCAGCTTGAACCCGACGGCGGCGCGGGCACCGTAGTTGACCGTGAGCAGGACCGGGGGGCGCCCTCCAGTGGAGGGGCCGGTCGCCTGCTCCTCGACCAGGCCGTCCTCAATCAGTTCCGCGATGACGGCGGTCACGGCGGCGCCGCTGAGGCCGGAGCGCTCCCGGAGCTGAACGCGGCTGAGCGGCGCCTCGTGCAGAAGCATGTTGAGCAGCGCGTTTCTGTTCAGGGCGCGCACGACGCTCTGATCATTGCCGCGGAGTGAACGCATGCGCCCTCCTCTTTCTTCACTTACTGATTGAAGTAAGGGGAGCGTACGACGTTCTTCCCGCTTCGTCAAGCGCAGAGGCCCCCTGATCACGAGACGCACGGTTACGTGGGGTGCGGGTGGCGAGCGCGCCCGGGGAGTGCCCGGGGCTCCACCGGGCAATCACCCGTCAGGAACGCGGCGGCTATGGGTGAAAGCCTCCGCCGAGCCTCACCCGCATTGGGAAGAGCCCAGTCTGGCCGGGGGCCGATCTGGGCGGGCTTAAGAAGCTTTGCCTGCGGGAAGAGAGCCTCCTTTGGGCGCGGAGTGGAGGTCCGAAAGGGCGTGACGCACCGCTGCCTCCGCGAGCAGCGCGCCGGGGTTGAGCACCTCCGGCCGGTCCAGTTCCTCGGGCAGCAGGAAGGGGAGTTCGGTGCAGCCCAGGATCAGGCCGTCCACCCCCGCCAAGCGCACCGCCCCCACTGCCGCCCGCGCGTGCGCTGCACCCGCCTCGTCCTCGCGGCCCTCCATCACCCGCAGGATTGCGGCGTTCAGGAGCGTTTGCCGCTCAGGGGAGAGGCTTTCCCAGGCGATTCCACGCGCTTCCAGGGGCTCCGCGTACACCTGCGGCCCCCCATGCACAGCACGCCCACCCGGCGCCACCCCCGGCGCTGGACCTCGGCGAGCGTCACGTCGATCATGCTCAGGAGGGGACGGCCCGCCGCCTCTTCCAGCGCGCCCCACATCTTGTGAACGCCGTTGGAGGTGACCACCAGGAAGTCCGCGACTTGGCCCAGCCAGCGCGCCCCCTCCAGCAGCCGCGGGTGGGGCTCGGGCGGCATCCTGAACGCGCCCGTCTCATCCAGCACGGCGGGCGGGTGGCGGTGATACCACACGACCATCGGCGGGTAGCCGGTGCCGAAGTGCGGGGGGACCAGGGCCTGTGAGACGCGGTGAAGTTGCTGCTCGAAGGCCATCGTGGCCTGCGGACCCATGCCGCCCAGAACGCCGATCGTCTTCATCCCCAACCTCCCGGCTGCCGCCCGCGATACCGCAGGTACAGCAGCAACATGGCCGCGGAGGCAACGGTGTACACGCTGTGCAGCACGTAGATGGGCCCGGGGGGCAGGTTCGCCACATACAGCCAGTAAAAGGCGTTGCCCGCGTTGATCATCACCAGATTGGTCAGGCTGTACGAGCGCAGGTCCTTGCTCCGAAGGGCCCGCGCCAGCATGGGTAGATTGCTCAGCACGAAGAGGGCGGTCGCCACCATTCCAGCCAGCAGCGGGACCGAGGTGACCCAGGGGGCGGTCATGGCAGGTGTCCCTTGACCGGGCACCGTCGGCCAGGCGCCCGGGAGGCGCTGAGAAGCTGCAGCCCACAGGCGAGCGGCGGGAGGGAAAGGGGCCGGGCAGCGGGGTGCGACATGAACGTTTTCCTTTCGAGAGGAGTGGCTTTCAAGTCAGGACGAGCAGTTCGTGGAGGCCGCGCATCAGCACGCCGGGTTTCCAGCGCAGCTCCTCCGGTTGAACGGCCAGACGCAGGCGGGGAAAACGGCCCAGCAGCGACCCCAGGGCGATCTGCCCCTCCAGCCGGGCCAGCGGCGCCCCCAGGCAGTAGTGGACCCCGTGCCCGAAGGCGACGTGCCCCCTCACCTCCCGGGTCACGTCGAGGTCGTCGGGGTTCGTAAATTGCCGCTCGTCGCGGTTGGCCGACGCCAGCACCGCGACCACTGGGGAGCCCTGGGGAATGGTTGCCCCGTGCAGGGTCACGTCCTCACGCGCCCAGCGGAGCATCGAGGTCTCGACCGGGCCGCAGAAGCGCAGCAACTCCTCCACGGCGCCGGGCAGCAGGCCGGGGTCCGCGCGCAGCCGCGCGAGTTGTTCGGGATGCTCCAGCAGCGCCAGTACCCCGTTCCCGATCAGGTTCACGGTCGTCTCGAAGCCCGCGACGAGGAGCAGCCACAGCATCGAGAGCAGCTCGTCCTCATCCAGGCGGTCCCCGTCCTGCTGCGCGCGCAGCAGGGCGCTCGTCGGGCTGACGCCGCAGCCGGGCGAGGTGCGCCCGCAGGTAGTCGCCGAACTCCGCGAGCACCCGCAGGACTTCGCCGGACGTGCCCGGCCCGGGCGCGGGATTGGAGACGACGGCGGCGGACCACGCCCGGAAGAGGTCGCGGTCGGCGGCGGGCACCCCCACCATCTCGGCAATGACGGTGAGCGGCAGCGGGAAGGCGTAGGCGGCGATCAGGTCCACCTCGCTGCCTTCCGGAAGGGCCGAGAGCAATTCGTCCGCGACCTGCTGCACGCGTGGGCGCAGGGTCTCGATATACCGTGGGGTGAAGGCCGCCTGCACCAGGGCGCGCAGCCGGGTGTGGTCGGGCGGGTCGAGCGAGAGGAGGTGGCGGTGCAGCAGCCGGAAGCCCGCCTGGGCGCGGGGCTGCCGGGCGAGCTGTTCGGGCGTGAGGGCCGCGAACAAGTCCTTGGCGAAACGCGGATCGCGCAGCACCGTGAGCACGTCGGCGTAGCGGGTGACGAGCCACACCGTCTCGCCGTTGGGGAGAGGAACGGGGTGAATCGGTGTGCCTCCACGCAGCGCGGCGTAGGCGGGGAAGGGGCCAGCCTTGAAGGCGGGGTCGAAGAAGTTGACGGCGGGGAGGGTGTGCGGGGCCGTCATGGACGATCCTCCCATACGACCACTGTGGGAAATTCGTCCGGCCCGCGCAGCAGTTCCAGCGGGTCGAAGGACTCCGTCCTGAGCACTAGGCGACCGCCGGGGGTGTGCCAGGTCGCGCGCGGACGCTGGTCGTACAGCTCGACCGTGATGCCGTCCGGGTCGGGGACGCGCACGCCAACCACCGCGCCACCGTCCGCCGCGAAAGTGGGGGGCTGGTTCCGGTCCACCAGCCGCCGCACCGCCCGCAGGAGCGCCGCCCGGTTGGGGTACAGCAGCGCGAAGTGGTCCAGCCCGGAGCGTCCCCCGGGGGCGGGGGTGCCGTTTGCGCTGTGCCAAGTGCTCAGGGTCACGAGGTTGTAGGGCTCGCCCACCGAGAGGAAGGCGACGCCCGGATGCCCGTGGTCGGCCCCGTTGTCGACGGTGCTCAGGCCGATCACGTCGCGGTAGAAGGCCACCGAGCGGCCAAGGTCGGCGACGCGCAGGTGGACGTGTCCGACGTGAACCTGCGGGGGAAGGGGGTTGGGGGGCGGTCATCTCAGACCTCCTGGAGAGGGGCACCGGGGGACAGTGGGGCGGCGTCCCCGGGAACGTGCGGCGTCGCGGCCAATTCCCCCGTCACGGGGCGGCAGGGAGGCCAGGGCGAAGAGGAGCGCGAGCAGGAGGGAGAGGCTGAGCATGGTTGAACTCCGGGGAAGGGGCGCTTGGGAAAGGCCGAACTCGGTGGGCCAAGCGGCAGCTATCTCAGACGCTCACGAGGGTGTGAAGTTCCTGCACCGAGCGCTTGGGCCGGATACCGGGCGGCAGGTTGGGGTGGACGAAGGTGGCGAAAAACTGGCCCGCGTCCCGCGCTGAAGCCCAGACCTCGACGACCCGCCAGCCGTCCTCGACGGGGTAGGCCGTGTGCATGACGAAGCCCGGGGCCTCCTTCATGGCGCTCCCCAGCGCCGCGATCATGCTCTCGTAGCCCTCCCGCGTCTGGCCGGGAACGTCACCAATAATCAGAACAGCCATCTTTGCCTTCTTTCTGGGGGGTCCCCCCTCAGCAACGGCGGTTACTCTCCGCGCGCCGGGGCCTGGACGGTCAACCCGAGCTGCCGCGCCATCTCCAGGTTGTCCTGCACGGCGTCGTGCTCGACGATCAGGCCGCCTTGCAAGCGGAAGATGTGAACGTGTTGCGCCGTGAAGGACCGGCCGGTGGGCTCGGCACCTGCCAGGAAACCGCCGTGGACAAAGGGCAGGCGCTGCACACCGAGGTGGGTGCCGCGCAACGTGTAGCGCCCCATCACCCGGTCGCCCTCCGCGACGATCTCATGCACCTCGAAGCTCACGTCCGGAAAGGTGGTTTCGATGTCCTCCAGCACGGCCCGGATGTCGTCGCGGGTCGCCGGGAAGCCGTGGCTCCGAACCATTGGGGCGAAGAACTCAAGTTGCGCGGTGAGCCCACGCTGGCGCATCGCCTCGTGCATCCGCTCGATCACCGCCCGGTTGTGCGCCTCGACACCCGGCAGAGCGAGCGGCAATCCGAGCTGCGCCATCATCTCGATGTCGTCGCGGCAGGCGTAGTGCTCGACGATCAAACCGTCCTGAAAGCGGTACATGTGGATGTGCTCCACCGAGAAGGGCCGCCCCGTCGGCGGGAGGCCCACCATGAAGCCGCCGTCCACGGGCAGTTGGCCCACGCCCCGGTGCGTGCCGCTGTAGGCGTTGCGGACGACCACCCACCCACCCTCCGCCACGAGGTCGAGGACGTCGAGCCGCGCGTCCGGGAAACGGGTGCAGATGTCGGTCCAGACGGCGACCACAGCCTCGCGGGGCACCTGCTTGCCGTGGTTGCTGAACAGGGGGGCGAAAAGCTGCGCGCCCGCCGGAAAGTCGCGGCGGCGAAAGGCGTCGTGCATGGCGCGGACGGCGGTCTCGTTGGCGGCGACAGTCTGGAAATCGGTGGCGGTCATGGGGTCTCCTGAGGGCGATAGGGGAGGTGACGGCGACTTCCTCGAGGTGCATAGCTTTTCCGGGTGGGCCTCCTGCACCCGCACCCACGGCGCGGCGGTTAAAGTCACGGGTGAAACCCGGTGCTTCCCGCCGTGCTGCGCGCATGGTGCGTTCCGCAGCGTCTAGAAACCGTCCAGCCCCGGCCTGTCGGGAAAGGTGGCCGACTCCTCCCGTCGGCCGCTGGCGCTCGTCGTCGGGGCCCGGGCGGGCAGCGCCTCCGGGCCGACCGCGACGTACAGGGCAAAGCCCAACAGGGATGGGGGAGGCCGGAAGGATTCAGCTTCGCACCCGTGCCGCAAGGGGCGCGGGGGCCGAGGGCGGGCAGGCAGGGGCCACACCCAGGCCACGCAGGAAGTCCTCCACCCCCTCGGGCGTCGCCAGCACCTCCCAGTACCGGGTCGGATCGTGAACGAGGCTCATGAAGGCACAGGCCAGGTGCGGGTGCTGGGAGCAGGCCGCCAGCAGGGCCAGGCGGTGCGGGGTGGGCGGACGCAGGGCGCTGGTCGTCAGCTCCACCGTGGGCCGCAGCACCTCCCACAGCCTCAGTTCGGTCGCCTGCCTGAAGGTGGCCTCCAAGTTCCCCCCGGCCCCCACGATCTGCTCGCCCAGCACCCAGGCGCAGGCGGAAGCGGCGTTCGCCCCCTGCCCCACGATGGGGTCGTGGGCACACAGCGCGTCCCCCAGCGCCACCGCGTACCGCCCGTTCTCCAGCGGCACGAAGGCCCGGCGCACCACCGGCGTCACCGCCCCTTGCAGGAAGTTCAGCGCCCGGGTCAGCCGGAAGCGCCCGGGGTCCATTCGCCCGAACGACTGCGGAGCGTAGTCGCGCAGCACGCCCAGGAGGGCGGGAGCGACCTCCCCGGACCCGTACCCCGCCCGCGCGAAGTCTTCCAGCGGCCCGCCCGGCACGGCCTCCACCACCAACCCCACACGCCGTCCCTCAAAGGTCAGGCAGGGAATCTCGAAGACCTCGCCCACTCCCGGCGTGAGGCTCAGCCGCACCTCCCGGGGCTCGTCCTCCGTGCCGCCCTCGAACAGGGCGCCGATCAGCAGGCGCTGTGGGGCGGTGAAGGGCGAGCGCTGCGGGTCGCGGGGAAAGAGGCCGCTCAGCCCGCCGCGCCCGGTTGCCACCACCAGCAGGGCGTGGCGGTATCCCAGCCGCCCCAGATCCCAGGCTTCAAGGGTGCCGACCTCGAAGTCCCCGCCCCGGTCCACGAAGTCTTCGAGCAGTCGCGCCTCGTACAGGCGCAGGTCCACGCCGCTCAGCGGTCGGTCAAACCGCGCGGTGAAGCGCAGGGGGCGCTCGCCGCGCACGTCGGTGTGCCAGCCGGTGAGGTCAGAGAGGCCGTCCCAGTGGTTCACCCTGAGCGCCCGTTCGCGGGCCCGGGTGGCGTCCGTGCGCAGCACGAGGCTGGGAAGCCGGGCCCCGATTCGGCTGATGGGCGGTCCCTCGCCGTAAAGGGTGACGGGCAGGCCGTGGTGCTGGAGGAAGAGGGCCAGCTGCAAGCCCGCGATGCCGGTGCCCAGAATCCCAATGCTGTCCGTCGTGCGGGTCATGGAGTGCTCCTTTCGGGGTCTGGAGCTGCCCTGGGGACGGGCGGGGACTGGAACCCGCCCGCGGGGAAGGAAATGGGCGACCGGAAAACGCTAGGACAGTCCTGGAGGTGGAAGCTCGCCTCCCCACCGGGCGCCCAGGGCGAGCAGCGGCACGCCCAGCTCCCCCGGGGCCGCCTGCACGACGAGGTGTGACGAGCCCCAGATCAGCGCCACCCCCACCAAGGCGAGCGGGGCGGCGAGGAGAAAGGCGCGGGGGGTGGGCATGGTGCGACCTCGCTTGGCCGGGCAGACCTCAGCTCGAAACGGACCCCCGCCGCCAGCCCTCCGCCATGACCCGCACGGACACGCCGAGCTGTGGGACCATCCCGACGTTGTCGTGCAGGCCGTGGTGGTCGGTGATCAGCCCGCCCCGGGCCCCGTAGAGGTGGATATGCCGCACCGACACTGAGGTAAGGTCCGCCAGCAAGCCGTCGTGGTCGAGGGGAAGGCGCCTGGTGCCCAGGTGGGTGCTGCTGAAGATGCGCGCACGGCCACCCGCTCCCCATGGGAGACGACCTGATCGACGTGAAAGTACGCGTCCGGGGAGGTGGCGGCGATGTCGGCGAACACACGCTCCACCCCCGCCCGGCCCACCTCGCGCCCGGAGTCGTGGGTGTACCCGGCGTAAAAGCTTGCGGCGGCCAGCAGTCCATCCTTATTCGCGGTGGCGAACATGTCGAGGACGGTGCGTTCCTGGGAAGTCGTCATCGGGGGACTCCTCTGGGGTGAGGCCGCGTGGGGAGGGGCAAAAACCCCCTCCCCGCCGCGAGCTTCAGTACTGCGTGAGCATGTAGCAGTTGGCGTACGCCCCAATGCCCTTGTTGCCCCCGGGGTTGGAGTCGTACACACTGAGCTTCCAGACCTGCTGACCCGCGCTGTTCGTGGAGCGGTAGACCTTGGCCTCATCGATCATGGCGTCGAAGTCGCCCCACAGGGTGCTGAGGTAACAAAACGCCCGGTCGGTGGGGGCCATCTCGACGGTGCTCGGCCCCCAGGACACCGCGCGGTAACTGCCCGTCTTGTACGCCGTGCTGTAGGGCACCCCCACGCCGCCGGGGCCCCAGAACTGGGGCAGGTCGTTCGAGGAGGGCTTGCCGATGAACAGCGAGTGCGCCCCACCGTAGACCTTGGACGTGGTGGCGCACGCCACTGCCGTCATCGTCGAGGACTTGGAGCCCGAGGTGCTCTGGCTGACGTACACGCCGCCGATCCCCTGCACGTCACCGCCCACATAGCTGATGTAGGTCGCGGCGTCGCCCCACCAGGTGTCCTTGTTGAAGGAGGTGCAGCTGTTGGCAATGCTCGTGAACCCGTTCGAGATCCAGCGGGCGGGCTGCGTGACGGTGGGTGTCTTGAAGGCGGTCCATTTGACGCAGTACACGCGCCCACTCACCGGATCAGAGCTGTCCGAGTGGTAGTTCAGCTTCCACTGGCCCTGAGAGTGGTAGACCTGCAGGTAATCCGAGTTGCTGTTGAGATTACCGCCGACCTTGGCCAGCCAGCACACGCCCTCGCCCGTGGACATCAGGGTTTGGACGCCGTCCGTGCCCGTGAAGTTGTAGTAGGTGTACGGGTCGGTGACGGCGGCGGGCCGAAGCGCGCCCTGGGTGGCGTCGAGATCGGAGACGACCTGCGGAGCGTCAGCGAGTTGCGCCGGGGCTTGCGGCGCACCCGCCGTGGGCGCCTGACCGCACGCGGCGAGGAGCGCGGCCAGCAGACAGGTCATCGGGAGCGCGGGGGCCTTGCCGTTCTGGCTGGGGCTGATGTGGATTTCCGACATGAGCGACTCCT
The DNA here is from genome assembly GCF_000381345.1 of Deinococcus apachensis DSM 19763. Taxonomy (NCBI): domain Bacteria; kingdom Thermotogati; phylum Deinococcota; class Deinococci; order Deinococcales; family Deinococcaceae; genus Deinococcus; species Deinococcus apachensis. Next base: position 100,071 of record NZ_KB906400.1, read on the forward strand.
GGGGTGAACTGGGCGAGAAGACGGGAAGACCCGGGTGGAGGCGTGAGGCCAAGGAGTTACATAGGCTCTCCTTCCCGGCCAGCGGCTGGGCCGGAAGACGGCGAAGAGGAACGCAGTGGAACCAGGCTCAGCCGCGCATGGCGGAAGAACCGGCCTGGAGGGCGGCTCCTGGGCCGCTAGCCTCCGTCTCGGCGGGCGGTGATGGGCGCTACCGCCGACTCACCCGGACCGATGCGGGCAGTGTGCGCGGCGGGGCGTCTAGAAAGCGTCTAGCGGTGGGAAACCAAAACAAGTCGCCCGGGAGGCGACTTGTTCTTCCGGGGCGGGCCTTTCAGGTCGGGGCGCCCGTGGGGACCAAACCGAGGACTTCCCGGCTGAACGGGAGGTCAAGGTACGCCGCCCGCAGGTCCTCGTCGGGAATGGCCTCCATCTTGCGCTGCAGGGCGGCGCGGGCCTGCTCGGCATACCGAGCGGCCTCATCCCCATGGCCCTGGGCGCGGGCCAGCCGGGCCAGCGTCAGGAAGTAGAGGTCGTGATCGTCGGGCCGCAGGTTCGCCATATCGAGCGCCTGCAGCTCGCCCGCCACCTCCGCGGCGAGGGGCAGGTTCTGGGTGAGGAGACGCACCTCGATGAGGTGACACAGGGTCATGGCAAGGGCCGAGGGAACGTCGGTCGCCCGAAACAGCGCGGCGGCTTCCGTCAGGACGTTCAAAGCGGGTTCAAGATGTCGCAGCCCGAGTTCGGCCACCCCGAGCGAGGTCAGAGCCCAGGGCCGGTACTCGGCATCCGAACGTTGCTCCGTGAGCACGAGCCCCTGAAGGGCGAAGTCGCGCGCTTCAGCGTGCTGCAGGAGCTTGTTATACACGTCCGCCCGGACAATCAAGGACAGGATGTGGTATTGATGGTCTTCAATTTGTTCTGCCCATTCGTTAACCCGGGCGAATTTCTCCAGCGCGGCCAAGTAGGCACCCATGTAAAAATCCAGGCACCCCAGGTTGAACATCACGGCCGCCTGACCCCTGCGGTGGCCGAGCTGGTCGAAAAGGGCCGCGGCGCGGGCGTAATGCTCACGTCCCTCGCGCAACATCAGGCGGGCGAGGCAACTGCCGCCCATATGGGCCTCGGCGATAGCCTCCGCCTCCCAGCTGAAGGTCGTCCGCGCCGCGTCGCGCTTGCGCTGAGCATACTCATATTGGAGCACGTCGTCCTTGCGCGTCTGGGCGACCATCAGGGCGAGCCCGTACGCCGCATTCAATTGCTGGGGATCACGGCTTTCCTCCGCGAGGGCGAGAACCCGGCCAAGAGCGGCCTGCGCCTCTTCCAGGTGACCGAGCTTCAGCTGCACCATTCCCTGCTCACACAGACAGGACAGCAGTTCGGAGGGCCGCCCCGACCCCTCGAATGCGGCCCGGGCCAGCTCGTACCAGCGCGCCGCTCCCGTGAGGTCACCGTTGCGGAAGCAGCGCGCTCCCCGCTGGAAGCTGACGCGGGCCTCCCACACGGGTGAGCCGCTGCTCAACGCCTCTAACGCGGTGATCACCTCACCCTCCCGCTCGGGCTCCCCGGCACGTCGGTGGTAGTGGACGCGCCGGAGCAGCACCTCGCGCCGCGCCTCCAGGTCCCCCCACTCCTCAGCACACTGGGCGAGCGTGGTCAGGTCGTCCTCCCACTCGCGCAGCTCGCCGCGCCGCCTCGTGACCTCCTCGCGCAGGGCCAGCACCCCGAACCGCCCTGGCAAGCCGTGCGTGAACTGCAGGGCACGGCCAAGAAAGTGCAGCGCCTCGTCCGGCGCCCCCACCGCGACAGCCTCTCTCGCTGCCGTCAGGTAGTGCCCCGCGACCCTTTCCGCCTCCCCGCCCAGGTCGAGATGCCGGGCCACGTCGGCGGCATTTCCCACCGGGAGCCGCTCCTCCAACGCCAACCCCGCGCGGCGGTGCAGCCTGCGCCGGACGTTCGCCTCGATCCCCGCGTACACGCCCTCCTGCACCAGCCCGTGGACGAAGGCGAGGTGCCCGCCGAACGCCTCGCGCAGGAAGCGTGCCGAGAGCAACTCGTCCACGGCGGCGTAGAGTTCGCCCTCCGGCCAGCCGCTCACGTCGCCCAGCATGTCCCCCGCGAAGGTGGGGCCCAGCACGGCGGCCACGTCCACCAGCGCGCGGGGTACCGGGCCCAGGCGCTCCAGCCGGGCGCGCACCGTCTCGCCGATGCCCTGTGGGAGGCCCACCTCTCCCCCCCGCCGCGCCTCGAAGGTCAGCTCGGTGAGGTACAGTGGCAGCCCCTCGCTGCGGGCAGCGACGAGGCGGGCGAGGTCCCCGGGCAGTTCACGCTCCACCGCCGCCAGAGCTGCTTCCGGATTCAGGCGGGCCAGGGCGAGCGACTGTGCCGCGTTCTCCTCGCGCAGCCGCTGGCGTGTCCCGCGCAGCGGGTGGCCACCCGCGAGGTCGTCACGGTACGTGGCGAGCAGCAGTGTCCGGGCGGGGGCGGCGCGGGCCAGGAATTCGACCAGCCCCAGCGACGCCTCGCTCGCCCAGTGCAGGTCCTCCAGGGCGAGGAGCACCGGGCGGGCCCGGCCGAGCGCGGTGAGCGCCCCGGAGACGGCGGCGGCCAGTCTCTCGCGTTCCCGCTCGGGGGGCAGCGGGGGAAGGACAGGCAATTCCGGGCGCCGGGCCCGGAGCGCCGGGACGAGCGTGGCGAGTGCGGGAAGCCAAGCCTCCGCACCGGGCAGGTCCAGCAGCAGCGGCGCGGCCGTCCCCAGGGCATCCGCGAGCGCCTGGTGCGGCCGGGTTTCGGGCGAGGTCGTGCGGCCCACTAGGACCAGGGTCCCCTCGGCCTCAGCGGTCAGGGCGAGTTCGCGCGCCAGCCGGGTCTTCCCCACCCCGGCCTCGCCGCCCAGGAGCAGGGTCTGTCCGGGGCCGCTCCTCGCCCGGCGCCAGGCCTCCTTGAGCGCCCCGAGTTCAGCCTCGCGCCCCACCAGCGGCAGATGCCAGGGGACCTCACCTCCGGGAGCTGGCGCGGGCACGAAGGGCGTCAGCGCCTCGCCCCGCCGCAGCCGGTCGTGCAGCGCCGCCGTCTCCGGCATGGGGGGAATGCCCAGCTCCTCCTCCAGCGTGCCCCGGAACCGCTCCAGCACCGCGAGCGCGGCGGCCCGGTTTCCGGACTCGGTGTGCAGGGTGGCCAGTTGCCGCACCATGTCCTCGCGCAGAGGGTCGGCGGCGAGCAGGCGCTCGGCGTGGAAGATCGCGCGGGTGTGGTCGGCGGCCGCCCTGGCCTGCCCCACGAGCGCGCCCAGGTTCACCAGGAACTGTGCCCGCAGCCGCTCGCGCTCGTAGGGCACCCATTCCTCGTCCAGGCCTTCCAGAAAGTCGCCCCGGTACAGCGCCGCGGCCTCCTCCAGCCGGGCCGGGTCGCGGCTCAGCTCCTCGAAGGCGTGGACGTCCACCCAGCTCCCCTCCGGGTGCCAGCGCACGAAGGTAGGCTCGGCGCTGAACCACTCGCCCGGCGGCAGCGCCCCCCGCAGGTAGTGCAGGTGGCGGCGCAGGTTGGCCCGCCCCTCGCCGGGCCCCGCGTCGGGCCATAGGGTCGCCGCCAGGGCCTCGCGGCTCAGCGGGGCGCGCCCGTACAGAGCGAGGTAGGCGAGCAGGGGCAGCGTCTTGGGCGGGGCGCGAAACGGGAGGGCTTGTCCGGCCTGGCTGAGGCGAAAGGGACCAAGCAGGTGGATCTGGAGCATGCTCGCCTCCGTGGGGCGCGGTCGGTGTCGGGTTGACCGAAGGGGAGCGTGAAGTGCTCCCAGCGTACTCCCGAGAGGAGGCGGGAAGGACCAGCCACCTGGCCTGGCAACGCCCCGGGGAGGCGCCGCCGGGGCGGGAGCGCGAGCAGGCGCGGCCACCGGGGGCCGGGGGCGCGCCTGCTCGCGCCGGGACCACTTCGCCTCAGGTGCCGATGATGCGGACGACCTGGTAGACGCCCGTCGCCACCCGGCGGCACGCGGCGCGCTTGAGCTTGTTCACGGGGTGCCGCCAGTCGGCGGGCGCGAACACGAGGTCGCAAGTCCAGTTCATGCCGTCCAGGAAACGCTGGTCGGCCAGGCGCTTGAGGTCGGGCCGCTGCGTCTTGAGGTTTCGCACCGGCACGAACCTCTTCCAGTTGCGGTACGCGAAGTCGTGCTGGGTGCAGGCGCGGTACCAGATGAGGTCGAGCAGCGCCTTGGGAATGATCGAGATCGGGACCCGGCGGGTGTAGCCGCTGCACCCGTCCGTGCTCCAGTCGAACCCCGCGTACCAGCCGCGGCGGTACGCCCCGTTCTGCCGAATGCTCCAGAAGTTGGAGAGCGGCGTGCGAATCATGAAGTCGACGAAGGCGAGGCGACGCTGCCGCTCGCTCGTGGACTGGGGGGCGAGGGAGGCTGCGGAATCCGGCACACCAGCCGCGTCTTGCGGGCCCTCGGCCGCCTCGCGCTCGGCTTGCGCGACCTCGGCGTCGCTGGGCAGGGCGGCCAGGGCCTGCGGGTCTCCCAGCAGACGGTCAAAGGCGGCGTCGACCTCGGCCCACTCGGCGTCCGTCAGGAGGGGCTCGGGCGCGGCGCTCTGGACAGCGTCGGTCTGGGCGGAGGACGGGTCCACTCCAGTGGGCGCGGGCGCTCCGGTATTCGCACACGCGGCGAGCAGAACGGTCAGGGTCAGGGCGAGGGAGGCTTGCCGAACGGTGGAAGTGGTCATGTCAGCCCTCCTGGGTGGGAAGTGAGAACCCGTCGTTGTGTCCAGCCGCTGCGCCGCCTTAATCCCCGAACAGCCTCCCCACCTGTGGTTGACGGAAGCGTAGGAGGCCTGACCCCCCGGGCGCGCGTGCTGAAAGTCACGCATGACGTCCGGCACGGGCAGCCGTACCCGGGGCGGGCGTACGATGCCCCCATGCAAGAGTTCCTCACCAGGGGACTCCCACCCTGGGTGTGGTGGCTGATGTGGCTGAGCGTCGGGTTGCTGGCTTGGTTCAACCTGCTCACCGGCCGACCCGGCCTGAAGTTCCTCTCGCCGCCCGAGACGCTGGCGTGGGTAGCCGCGTACCTGCTGTTCGCCGCAGGCTTCTGGTGGGCCAGCCGCGACCCGGGGCGGCCCGGCGCTCCCGGCTTCGGGGTCCGGCTGGCGGTCACCTCCGGGCTCAGCGCCCTGGTGATCGCCCTGGGGGCGCTGTCGCCGCACTACGGCGACCACGGCGCGCTCCTGATCCTGACCGCCGCCCTGGCCGCCAGCCTGTTGCCGCGGCGGGGAGCACTCGTGTGGGTAGCGGCGCAGAGCCTGGCGTTCGCGCTGACCCTGCGCCGCACCGAGGGCGTGTTCGGGATGCTCTACCTCACGACCGCCTTCCTGGTGATGCAGGTCTTCGCGGTCGCGGCCGTGCGCGCGATCCGGGAGGAGGCCCGCGCCCGCGCGGAACTCGCGGCCCGCAACGCCGAGCTGCGCGAGGCGCGCGAGCGGCTGGCCGCGGCGTCGCGGGAGGCCGAGCGCGTCCGCATCGCGCGCGAGCTGCACGACGTGCTGGGCCACCACCTCACGGTGCTGAACATGAACCTGGAGGTGACCGAGCACCTGCTCGGCCCGGGCGAGGCCTTGGACCACGTGCGCCGGGCGCACGACCTGGCCCGGCTGCTGCTCTCGGACGTGCGTGCCACCGTCGGGCAGCTCCGCGAGGCCCCCGGTGACTTCGCGCTCGCCCTGCGCGGGGTCGTTCACTGTGCGCCGGGCCTGCGCGTTCACCTGGACCTGCCGCCCGACCTTGTCCTGACCGACGCCGAGCGGGCCCGGGCGGTGCTGCGCACCGTGCAGGAGATCGTCACCAACACGCTCAAACACGCGGGTGCCCGCAATCTGTGGCTCTCGCTGAACCGCGACGAGGGGGGCGTGCGGCTCGCCGCCCACGACGATGGGCGGGGCGCGGCGGCCCTGGAGGTGGGGCACGGCCTGCGGGGCATGCGCGAGCGGCTGGAGGCGCTCGGGGGGCACGTGTCGTTCGGCTCCCCCCGCGGCGAGGGCTTCGCGGTGCGGGCCTGGCTGCCGGGTGCCCCGGGCGAAGGGGCCCCGCCCCCAACCGCGGAGGGAGGCGGCCCGTGATCCGGGTGCTCGTGGTGGACGACCAGACCCTGGTGCGCCAGGGCATCCAGAGTTTGCTGCGCTTCGCACCCGACATCGAGGTGGTCGCCGAGGCCGCGGGCGGTGCGGCGGCCCTGGAGGTGCTCGCCTCCACCCCGGTAGACGTGATGCTGCTCGACGTGCTGATGCCGGGCCTGTCGGGCGTGGACGTGCTGCGCACCCTCTCTGCCCGCGGCGCCGTGCCGCCCACCCTCATCCTGACCACCTTCGACGACGACGAGACCGTGCTCCAGTGCCTGAGGGCGGGGGCGCGCGGCTACCTGCTCAAGGACGTGTCGCTGGAGCGGCTCGTCGGGGCCATCCGCACGGTGGCGGCGGGCGGGATGATGGCGCAGCCCGCCCTGACCGAGCACCTGCGGGAGATCAGCGGGCGCGGCGGCGAGGCCCCCCCCCCGGGGTCACCCTTCGCGCTCACCGAGCGGGAGGTGGACGTGCTGCGCCTGCTCGCGGGCGGGTACAGCAACCGCGAGATCGCCGACGGCCTCTCGCTCTCCGAGGGCACCGTCAAGAACCACGTGTCGAGTGTCCTCTCAAAGCTCGGCACGCGCGACCGCACCCGGGCGGTGCTGCGGGCGCTGGAACACGGGCTCATCTGAGGGGCGGTCGCCGAAGCCCGCCGCTTCAGGTCGAAGGGGCGGGCTTGCGGGCCAGAATGGTCGCTACGCTTGATGCCGGACTCGGGAGAGCGCTCTTTGCGCCATCGCCACGATCCAGGCGCGCTTCCGGGGAGGTGCGGGCGTGGCCGTCGGCGTGCCGCACGATGAGCAAAAAAGACTCCCGGACGGGCAGCTCCGGGTCGTGGTGCCCCGCGCGGCGGGTCAGGGCGTACAGATGGGGGGCGTAGCGCCGGTGCAGCTCCCCTAGGGCGCCCGGGTCCCCTCCGGCGAGAACACAGATCAGTCCGGCGTCCGAATGCCCCTCCCGGCCCTTGGCGGAACCTGCTGAGTTCGTGACCTGGCCGGAGAGGAGCAGGCGGCCAGCCTCAGCGGAGGTTGTGGCTTCTCGCCCAGTTGAGGATGGCGGCGTTGGCGGCGCTGGCCTTCTCGAAGATCGCCGCGTGCGCCGCCCCCGGGATGACCACCAGCTTGCTGCCCGGGATGTTCTGCTGCATCTTCAGGCTGAATTCCGGCGGGTACACCGTGTCCTCCAGCCCCTCGATGATCAGCGTCGGCACCGTGATCGTCTTCAGGGTCGGAATCGAGTCCGGCCGGGTCGCCAGCACGTTCGCCCCCGCCACATCCGCGGCCACGCTGGCCTGCTTCACGATATTCGTCAGGAACGTGGCGTCGGCCATGCGGTTCACCCGCGTCTGCCCGGTCAGCATGTCCTTGAGCAGCTCCGGCGCGAGCGACTGCGGGCCGAACGCGCTCGCCTTTTGCGCCATGCCCTTCCAGAGGTTCTGCTCGACGATGCTGGCGGGGTTGGCGATGGTGTCGATCAGGATCAGGCCCAGGAACCGCTGCGGGGCCCCACGGTACATCTCGAAGGCGATGGGGCCGCCCATGCTCATCCCGCCGATGATGGCCCTGGGCACGTTCAACTGGTCCATCATGGCCAGCGCGTCCTGGGCGTAGGTCTGGAGGCTGCCGGGGTCGCTGGCGGGGGCGGTGCTCTGGCCGTACCCGCGGTGGTCGATGGTGATGACGCGGTATCCGGCGGCGGCCAGGGCCTGACGGTTGCGCGAGAAGAGCTCACCGCTGAGGGGATAGCCGTGCAGCAGCAGCATGGGCGTGCCCTGCCCCACGCTGACGTAGTGCATGTGGGCACCATTCACGTTGAGAAAACCGTCGTGCGCGCCGTACGTCCCGGTGCTGCCCCCCGCCAGGGCGGAACCAAGCAGGGCCGTGGTCAGGGCGGCGAGCGACAGAAGGCGTTGGGATCTGGAGAACATGGCGAACCTGCTTTCATGGGAACAAGGAAGACGTGGCCTCCGGGCCGCGGGGCCCAGGCCGAAGGGCAACTCAGTCAGTTGTCCAACTGAGGGTAGAGGCTGCGCAGCCTCTCAAAATGCAGGCGCGCTTCATGGCATCTTGACCCCAGCGGAGGGTGCGGGATGCGGAGCAAACGGGAACACATCGTGGACACCACGCTGCGGCTCTACCGCGCGAACGGGGTGGCGGGCACGACCCTCAAGGACGTGGCTGAGGCCGCCGGGATTCCCCTGGGCAACATGTACTACTACTTCAAGACGCGGGACGACCTGGTGCGCGCCGCGCTGGAAGCCTGCGAGGCCGAGCTGCTCGACCTGCTCTCGACCCTGGCGCCCCTACCCCCCCGGGCGTGGTTCGAGGGATACTTCGACTGGCTGCTCGCCGACCCGGGCGGCGCCGCGGAGTTCGGGTGCCCCTTCGGTACGCTGGCGGGCGAGTTGCGGGCACTGGGGGACCCGGCGGCGGCGCGGGCCGCCCAGACGGTGCGGCTCTACCTCGACGCCCTGCGCGCCCGGACCGGCGCCCTCGGCCTGTCACTGACGGAGGCTGACGACCTGTTCATCGCCATCCAGGGCGCCTACACCGTTGCCCGGACCCTGAACGACCCGGAACTCTTCCGGCAGAGCGTCCTGCGGCTGCGGGCAGGGGCCCCCCAGTTGCGCCTCTCCGGCGCGGCCCCCACGTAAAGCAAAGTCCTCACCGCCGGGCGAGGACTGCACCCCCGTGCTCCCGCAGCCACTCGCCGCCTCCCTCCCCCCTCATACCGGATTGTGGTGACTTGAAGACAAGGGTTGAGCGAAGCGAGGAGCAAGAAATACCGGCTTGCGGCGGTAGACCATGAGTGGGTGAGCCAACGCCACCCTCAGCAGGAAGGGTGAGGGGCCGCCCCGAGCCCGGGGCCACAGGAGAACATCCGGGAAAGCACCGGATGTTCTGGAATCAGAGCAAGTTGGTATCAGGCTACGCCCGGCGTCACTCCTGCCCGGCCACTTCCACCGGCTGGAGGGTGAGGTCCATGCTGCCGGTCAGGCGGCCACTCGCGTGGGCGGCGCAGCGGAAGGTGTGGAGCTTCCCCTCGTGCGCGGCCGGGGTGACCTCGAACCGGGCGGGCTCCCCGGCCCAGCAGAAGTCCTGAGCCTCCACCCGGCCGCGCACCACCCGGTACGGCACCCGTCCGCCCCCCAGTCCCAGCCCCGCCAGTTCGGCAAGCTGGCCCATCAGGATGGCGACGGGCATGGCGGGGTAGTGCTCGAAGTGCCCGGCGCACGCCTCGGCGGGCACGCCCTCCAGGGTGCGGGTGAGGGTCTGGCCCCGCCGCTCGATCAGGCCGGGGGGCAGGGCCCCCATGGCGGCGCCGCTCTCGGGGGTCGGCCTGCGGCGCGACTGAAACAGCCGCTCGAAGGCGGCCTCGGTCAGCACGGTGTACTCGACCTCCAAGTGGGCGAGCGGCACGCCCCCGACTGTCGCCACGATGGAGGTGCGCGCCATCCGCTTGGAGAGGTCGATCAGCGCGGCGCGTAGCGCGACCGGCGAGCCGTAGGGGGCGTCACTCGGGTAGCCCTCGTACCGGGCCTGCTGGGCCAGGTAGTACCGCCGCTTGTCGTCCCCCTGCTCCAGCGCCGCTCGGCACAGCCCGGCGATGGCGGCATGTCGGCTGAGTTCCGCCCCCTGGATGGGACCCAGCTCGGCGCCCTGCGGCAACTCGGCGCGCACCTGGGCCCCGAACGTCTCGCCGTCGAACTGGAGGGCTTGCAGCGCGAAATACGGCGGCCGCACGCAGATGCGCCGGAGCAGCGCTTCTTCCTCCACCTGCACCGGGTTGACGGGAAAGGGTCTGGCGAATGGAATTTGCAGCATGCTACTCCTGAGCGGCGAGTGCCCGCCGCCGATGTGGGCGCGGATTGGTTAAAGATCAGCTAAAGGAACGGGCCCAAGATATATGCAACTCGGGGGATTTTGGATCTTCATTAAATCTTAATTGACGCGGCGCGTCTCCTGTTCCGCCCCGGATTCAGCCCACCCGCTCGCGTCCACCCGGCGCAACTGCTTCTCCAGTTCGTGGGGCGGCAGGGGTCTGGACCAGTAAAAGCCCTGGCCTACATGGCAGCCCAGGTCGCGCACCACCTCGAGCTGGGCCTGCGTCTCGATCCCCTCCGCCACCACCTGGAGGTCGAGCGTCTGGGCCACGGTCAGGATCGCCTCGATCAGGGCGAGAGCGTACTGCGGCGTGCGGCGGGGAGCACTCAGGTCATGCACGAAGGAGCGGTCGATCTTGATGCTGCTGATGGGCAGATCACGCAGGTACGACAGGGACGAGTACCCCGTCCCGAAGTCGTCGATGGCGAGGGCCAGCCCCAGTTGCTGAAGGGTGCGTAACGTCTGGCGGACCATCCGGGAATCCCGCAGCAGCGCGCCCTCGGTCAATTCGAGTTCAAGCTGACTGGCTGACACCCCCCCGCTCTTCAATGCGGCCATCACCGTATCCACGAAGTCCGGCTGGGCGAGCTGAAGCGGCGCCACGTTGACGGTGACCCTCACGGCCCGCCCGGTCCGCTGCTGCCATTGCCGGACCTGAGCGCAGGCCGCCCCCAACACCCACGTTCCGATGGGCACGATGGCCCCGCTGCTCTCGGCCACTGGGATGAACTCTGCGGGCGACACCAACCCGAGCTGTGGATGCCGCCAGCGCAGCAGCGCCTCGACCTTGACCAGTTCCCCGCTGTGCAGGTCGTACAGCCCCTGATACTCCAGGAACAGTTCCTCGCGGCCCAGGGCAGTCTGGATGTCGCGTTCCAGCAGCTTGCGCCGCTCGACCTGCTCGTCGACCTCGGGGGTATAGGGCCGGACCCCGTTCTTGCCGCTGCCCTTGACCTGATACATGGCTGTGTCCGCGTGTCGCAACAGCGCGTCCCCGTCCTGACCATCCTTGGGAAAGAGACTGACCCCGATGCTGGCCGTGACCGTCACGGCGGCACCCTGGAGGGTGACGGGCCCCGCCAGCTGGCTGAGCAGCCCGCGGGCCGCCTCCACCGCCTCCGGTCGGGAGTGGTTCGGCAGCACCACCACGAACTCGTCGCCGCTGATGCGGGCACAGCAGCCCACCTCGCCACAGAAGGCCCGGAAGCGCCGTGCCAGCACCCGCAGCACCTCATCGCCCGCCTCGTGCCCCAGGGTGTCGTTGATCAGCTTGAAGCCGTCCACATCCACGAACAGCAGGGCCAGCGGCTGCTTCGCTTGCCGGGCCGTTTCCAGGGCCGCCTGAAGGGTGAGGTTGAAGTGCAGGCGGTTGGGGAGCTCGGTGAGCAGGTCGGTGTAGGCCAGCCGTTGCAGGGTCTCCGCCCTCGCCTCGGCCCGCACCACCCGCTCCTTGAAGCCCAGAAACGCCCCCGCGAGCGCCAGCAGCGTCAGGTTGGCGAGGTTGTATTCCGTCAGGGCGAACACCACCCGGTAATCCATCTCGGCGTTCTGGTGGAGCGCCACGTACGCGGCGCTGAGCAGCAGGGTGACGCCGAAGAAGAAGTAGGAGACGGCGCGGCCACCCCGGACGTTGGGGACGAAGAAGGACAGGACGTACAGGGCCGGGACCCAGAAGTAGGTCTCGGTCATCTCGGCGGGAACCGACAGCCCGGGCGGCGTGAAAAACAGCATCGACACGAACTTGGTCAGGAAGTAGACGCTGCAAGTCAGGATGATGCCCAGCACGACCCGGCCGGTGCTGCCGGGGCGCAGGAAGAGGGTGAGTTCGAGCAGGCCCAGCCCCAGGGCGAGCAGGGGGTAGGCGACGGTGTCCAGGAGGTAGGGCTGAGTGGCGCGCGACTCCAGGAGGGCGCCCAGCACGAAGGCGAGGATGGCGAAGGGCAGCGCGACCAGCAGACTCCGGCGCCAGCCGTCCTCGTCGGGCAGGGTCGGCGCCGGGACCAGGCGGCTCAGCCGTTCCCACCACTGGAGCCCGTTCATGCCGACCCTGCCCCCCCGCGGGGGAAAGAGGACACACCGGTCCCCGTCACGACCTGCTTCCCGGCGAGCATCAGCGCTCCAGCAAGGAGAGGAGAGAGGCGGGGCGGGCGAAAAGGTCGCCGAGGGCGAGTTCAAGGCTGCCCGCGGCTCCGGGCTTAGCCACCATGCTGTGATCGGCCCGGAAGTGCGGCGCTTGTGCTCGCTTGGCGTGACTCACGCCCGAACTATCCCACGAGACCGGCCTGCCCGGGTGTGTTCTTGCCGAACGAACCTGGCGCCCCACGCGCGGCGGGGCGGGGTGAGGAACGTTCCTGGGGAGGACCAGCCTGCCGCGCCCCTCCACATTCTTGAACGTCCTGCCATCCTCCCCATCCCTCCTTCCCCTAAGGTAACGGTGCAGGAGGTGCGTCATGACCGACAAGGACAAGAGCCTGGGCGAACGTCTCGGCGAGGCGGCCGACGCCGTGAAGCACAAGGTGAACGAGGGGGCGGACCGCGCCCGCGCCGAGGGCCACGACTTCAAGGCCGAGACCAGCGACAATCCGCTGGAGAGCGCCGTGGAGAAGGGCAAGGGACTGGTGGACCGGGGCAAGGCCGAGCTGCATGACGCCGCCAGCGAGCAGAAGGCCAGGGACGCCGGAAGCTGAGGAGCGCTGAACAGAGAGGGCGTGGTGAAGAAGCCACGCCCTTTTGCCGTGTTCATACCGAATGGCCGCTCGCCTCGCCCCTCGTCTGCGGCCCACCGCAACTTGGTATCAGCCGTCCCCCCGGTCCACCGTGGCGATGATGACCTCGGCGGGGGGCGTGATCAGCACCTGGTCGATGCGCGCCCCGTCAAGGTCCATCACCTCCAGCGTCCAGCCGTCCGCCACGGCCTGCGACCCCACCTGCGGAAACTCGCCCAGCACCTCCAGCACGTAGCCCGCCAGGGTGCTGAATTCCTCGTGTTCCAGTCGGGGCAGGGGCAGGGTGTCGCGCAGGTCGTGCATGGGGATGGCGCCGTCCACCAGGAAGGACCCGTCCTCCCGGCGCACGATCATCTCGGCGTCCTCCGGCGCGTCCACCCCCGCCAGCTCCTTGAGCAGGTCGGTCGCGGTCAGCAGGCCCGAGAAGGTGCCGTACTCGTCCACCGCAATCGCCAACCGCTGGTGCCCCTCCTGGGTGACCCGGGCCAGCACGTCCTCGGCCCAGGCGGTCTCGGGCACGTACACCACCGGGCGGATGAGGTCGGCGAGCGGCTCCCCCGTGCGGGAGGCGCGCAGCACGTCCACCACATTGAGCTGCCCGATCACCTCGCCGACCTCGTCCACCGCGGGGTAGCGGTCGTGGGGGGAGGCGAGGACCCGCTCCACCACCACGTCCAGGGGACCCGTCACGCCGAGCGCGATCACGTCCGCCCGGGGCGTCATCAGGTCACGCACCCGGCGGTCGTTGAAGCGCAGCACCCGGTCGATGCGCTCGGTCTCGCCCTCCTCCAGGCTGCCGCTCTCGGCGGCCTGCTGCACCAGGGCCTTGACGTCCTCCTCGGTGATCTTCTCCTGCGGCTCGCCGCGGATGCCGAAGAGCAGCAGCAGCCCGCGCGTGGTCGTCTCCAGCAGCCACACGACCGGCCGCACCACCCGCGAGAGCACCGCGAAGAAGGGGGCGACCCGGGCAGCCAGGCCCTCGGGATTGCGCAGGGCGATGTTCTTGGGGGCAAGTTCCCCCAGCACCAGCGAGAGGAAGGTCACCAGCAGGACGACGGCGACCGAGGCGGCGCTGGCGGCGGCGTTCCCGAACAGGGGCCGCAGCACCGGTTCGAGGTAGCGGGTGAGGCTGCCGCCCGCGAAGACGGCGCTGATGGTGCCGATCAGCGTGATCCCGATCTGCACGGTGGCGAGGAAGGCGCCGGGCCGCTCGGCGAGGTCCAGGGCGCGGGCGGCCCCCCGGTGTCCGGCCGTCGCCTGGGCCTGGAGCCGCGACTTGCGGGCCGAGACCACCCCGAGTTCCGAGCCGGAGAAGAAGCCGTTCAGGATGAGCAGCAGCACCAGGATGCCGAATTCGACGAAGGGGTTCCCCACGGGGGGCAGTGTAGGGGAAAGCCCCGCCAGCATTTGGCGCCGGACCCGGAGTCTTCAGCCTCCCTCAAGCCTGGCCCCACCCGCCTACCGCCCCATCTGAAGCGCCACCTCGGGTTTTCTGGCATTCCCGCCCACCGCGCAGGTCACGGGGACGGGAGCGGTGCCCGTATCCCCCAGGGTGCGGAGGGTGAATCTCGCCGTCAGGCCCGTCTGCGTATACTCCTCCACCACCCTGTTCCCGATGGTCAGGGTCTGCCGCCGCACCTCGCGCTCGCACAGCCTCCGCACGTCCCCGGGCGAAACGGGCCGGGGCCCGAAGGCGGCGAAGCCCCCCACTCCGACCAGCAGAACCGCTGCCAACACCACCAGGACGGTTCGCCACCTCAGCCCGGCCGTGGCCACGACAGTGTTCATGAGCTTACTTTACGTTCTTCTGGGCCAGGTGGACATGACCCCGGATGGTGAACCTCAGTCCGAGGGCAACGGCACGACCGCGGCCTCGTGGCGCCGCGCGATAGCCTGCCGGAACAGGGCCACCAGGGCGGTCGCGTGCGTTTCGAAGGCGAAGTCATCCCGGGCGGCGCGGGTATTGGCGGTGAGCTGCGCGAGGCGGGGGCGGTCGCGCAGTTGCGCGGCGGCGTCCGCGAAGTCGCGGAAGAACAGGCCGAAGTCGTGTTTCTGGGCCAGGGTCTGCATGGCGACGAGGGAATGGCGGTTGTCGCGCATCAGCCAGGGCAGGCCCGCCGCCGCGTAGGTGCCCAGCCGGGCGGGCAGGTTGAGGTCGTCCCAGTCCGCCCGGCGCAGGTCGCCGCCGTTGCGCGAGTCGAAAATCTGCACCCAGCCCGCGTCGTACTGCGACAGCTCGCGCACCCAGCCTGCCGGGGTCACCGTGGGGTGGAGGTGCATCAGGCCCGTCTCCAGCCCCTCGCGCGACCAGTTGGGGAACCACTCGTGAAACTGCGCCCCGTAGAAGTGGACGTGGATGCCCGCCGCCGCCAGTTCGCTCCACGGCACCATCCCGAGCGGCCGCCCCGCGCAGACCGTGTGAAGCTGGCCGTCCCGCTCCGAGAGCTTGGGCGCCCACTCGTCCGTCATCCACACCCGGCTGGGCAGGTCGCCGTCGAGCAACAGGGTGGGCTTATCGGCAAAGCGGCCCCCTGTGGCGAGCCGGAACCACTCGCGGTTTTCCGGGCTGATGAAGACGTGCCCGTCGGCGCGTTCCAGCACCTCGATCAGGGTGGACCACAGGCCGTGCTCCAGGCAGATGAAGGGGCCCTCCTTGAAGTGGAAGACGGCCGGGATGCCCAGGTCGGCCCCCAGAATCTGGTGAATGAAGGCGAGGTCCTGCCAGTTGAGCAGCGCGTAGATCACGTCCGGCTTGGCGGCCCGGACCCGCTCGCGCCAGGCCGCGTCGAAGGGCAGCGTCTCGATGTGGCCGAAGGGAAAGGGCCCCGCCGCGTCCCAGGTCTCGGTCTTGGGGAGCCACAGGGCCGAGAGCCGGTGCCCCAGCGCCTCCAGGGCCGTGACGCGCTCGGGGTTGAAGCCCAGCGACCCCACCAGCAGGATGTGCAGGCCATTCCGGGCGGAGCCGGGACGCGGCGTGGCGAAGGGGCCGTAGCGCTCGCGCTCGTCCGTCCGCATCCCGCGCGAGGGCTGGAAGTTGAGCCACACGTCCTCCCCCACCCCGTAGTGCGCCCGGTAGCGCGACAGCCCGCCGACGAAGCCCGCGATGATCTTGTGCCGCTGGTCGGGGTGGTCGACCCACTCGCAGGTCACTTTCCCGGCATAGGCGAAGCGCGCCCCCTGCGCGAGCAGGTCACGCCAGAAGTTCAGCTCCAGCCGGTCCGAGACCTCCTCCTCACGGGGGGTCCAGCGCACGGCGCCCTCCAGGCGGCGGCGGTGCATCACCTGCACGGGGGCCAGGGGGTTGCCGCTCGGCACGCGCTCACCCCGCTTCGCCGCCGGGGGGGAAGCGATCACCTCCGCCTCGCGGCCCACGGCCTCCTCGCCGCGCAGGGTAGGGCCGTAATTCCAGTACGCCCAGCGCACGCCCCCGTAGGCGAGGTCCACCTCCGGCCGGGCGTCCAGCACCTCGGCCAGCGTCTGGAGGTGGTCGGGGTAGTACACGTCGTCGGACGGGAGGTAGGCGAGGTAGGTGCCCCGCGCCTCCCGGGTGGCGACGTTGAGGGCGTGGCCCAGGCCGCGGTTGCGCTCGAAGCGGATCAGGTGGATGCGGGGGTCCGCCAGATAGGGCGCCAGGACCTCGGCGGTGTCGTCCGGCGAGCCGTCGTCCACGACGATCAGTTCCCAGTCGGTCAGCGTCTGGGCGAGGAGGCTTTCCAGGGCGCGCGGCAGGAAGGCCGCCTGCCTGAAGGTGGGCATCAGGACCGAGACCCGGGGCGTGGGGGTCTCAGCGCGCGGCATCGGGCGCTTCCGGAGAGGGAGGGGGGACGTTCACCCGGCCAGCATGGCCCAGAAGGCCGTTCATCGTCCAGAGCGACTAGGGCGGGCACCGGGCCAACGTACACTCGGGGCGGAGGCGCCCCATGCGTGACCATCCCGTTCGTCGCCCGCTCGCCGGACTCGCCCTCGCGGTGGGGCTCGCCTTGGCCGGAAGCCTGGCCCTGCGAGGAGAACGCGCTCAGGAACCGGGCCAGTGGTCCACCCGGGCCCCCATTCCGCTGGCCGACGGCGAGGTGGGCGTCGCCGGGGTGGGGGGCCGCGTCCACGTGCTGGGCGGCTACAGCGGAAACGGGCGGCTGCACGCGGAGTACGACCCGGGGGCGGACACCTGGCGGCTGCGGGCCCCCCTGCCCCGCGCCCTGCACCACGTCGGGGCCGCCGGGCTGGGCGGGCGGCTGTACCTCGTGGGCGGGTACGACCACACGACCGGGCGGGGGGTGGCGGACGTGTTCGAGTACGACCCCGGGACGGACCGCTGGCGGGCCAGGGCACCCATGCCCACCGCCCGGGGTGCCCTGGGAGTCGCGGTGCTGGGTGGGAAGCTGTACGCGGTCGGGGGCCGGGACCGGGCGGACACCGGGGCCAACGAGCGGTACGACCCGGCCACGAACACCTGGACGAGGCTCGCGCCGCTGCCCACCCCCCGCGATCACCTCGCGGTCGCCGCACTGAACGGACGAATTCACGCAGTGGCCGGACGGCTCGAAACGTACACCCGCAACACGGGCGCACACGAGGCTTACGACCCGGGGGCGAACCGCTGGACTCCCCTCGCCCCGCTGCCCACGCCCCGGAGCGGCGTCGCGGCGGCGGTGCTCGCCGGGAGGCTCCTCGTCCTCGGGGGGGAGGGGCCGGGGGGCACCTTCAGCCAGAACGAGGCCTACGACCCCAGTCGCAACTGCTGGACCCGGATAGCCCCCCTGCCGACCGCCCGACACGGAACGGGCGCGGCGGTGGTGGGCGGGGTGATGTACGTCCCGACCGGGGCGCCCACGCCGGGGGCCTCCCGAACCGCCGTGAACGAGGCGTTCACCTGGACTCCGGGGGAGGGATCTCTGCCCTGCACGGGGTGAGGTTGTCCCAGCACGGGGGCCGGGGCGAGCCGTGGATCAACTCGAACACTGGGCACATCCAGCGGGTGATGGACCCCCTGCGCCGCCCCACGGTCCGTGGGGAGTCGGGGGTCTCTCGGGAGGCAGGCTCATCACGTCACGCGGGTCAGCTCAGTCAGGACCCACCCTCTTCCCCGTTCCGGTTCGGCGGGGCCTCCCGCAGCGCCGCGACCTCCCGCCGCAGCGCCCGGAGTTCGCGCTCCAGGGAAGCGTTCGTGACCTCCTCGTCCCCGTCCGCGTCCTGGTCGCGGCCCACGAAGAAGCTGGCAACGGACGCCGTGATGTAGCCGAACACCGCGAAGCAGTACAGGGCGAGCAGCCAGGTCAGGGCGCGGCCCTCCGCCGTCTTCGGGAAGTAGTCCGAGCCCATCGTCACGAGGATCATCGCGGTCCACCACAGCCAGGACACGTACCCGGTCAGGCCGCTCTCCCGAGCGGCGGGCACGTCCTCGAAGGCGAGCATCCCCGCCGCGCCCGCCAGCGCGACGAGCAGCGTGAGCAGCGCCACGTAGCCCACGCCCCGGCGCCGAACGGCCCGCCCGGCGGCGCGGAAGCCCCGGTTGAGGGAGGTCAGGAGCCGCACCAGGTTCAGGGACCGGGTGGCCCGTAGCAGTCGCAAGACGCGCAGCGCCCGGATCGCCCGCAGCACCCGCAGAGCGGGGAGCAGCAGCGAGACGAGCGTGAGCCAGTTCGAGCGCAGGTAGGCGCGCTTGTCGGGCGCCACCGTGAAGGAGAGCAGGAAGTCGAGGACGAACAGCACCCAGATCACGTCGCTCAGGAGCTGAAGCCCCGGGGTGAGGCCGCGCGTGAGGTCCAGGACGAGCAGCCCTAACCACACGAACCCCAGGACGGTCATGGGGCCGTCGGTCAGGCGGTCGAGGTGCCGCAGCAGTTCCAACCGCTCGCGGTGCAGGTTCTCGGCTTCGGACCGCTGGGACATGGGGGCACCGTATCAGCCCGGGTGGGGCGGGGGAACGCATCAGACCGCCAGCAGCAGGGCGGCGTAACCCACAATGCCGATGAAAAACGGCCAGAAGCGGCTCCCCCAGCCCCAGGGCAGCTCCCCCTGAACACGTTGATGCCCCAGCCAGGAAGGCGGTGAGGACGACAGCCTTCGAAAGTCCGGGGGTCAACGCCAGGACTCAGCCGAGCGCGGCGGGCACTTCCTCATGCCGGGCGATGTTGCCAGAAGCCAGAACGGCATTCGGGGACAAGGGACTGCCGGTCTTGGACGGAGTCCATAGAGGGGAGAGGGGCAGCAGGCGGCGGTGGGCCAGATCCCCGACCCAGGCCCGCATGTTCCACACTTCGTCCTGGCCCTGATCCCTCAGGCCCGGCAGGGAAACCTCACCCCTCGGAATTCTCGGTGGTCTCACTGCGGGCGGCGGTCGTCGAGTCCTGCCGGGCACCCCCGTCGGGGCTGACAAAGGGCGCGACCAGGGTGCCGAGCAGCGAGCGGTCGTCCTGCTCCTGTTCGGTCGTGGACGTGGCGGCGCCGCCCGTCTCCCGCTCGATCTCCCCGACCGACTTGATGGGCTCGGCCGAATGCAGATTCTTCGGATCGCTCATGGTTTCATCCTTGGGGGATGGGGTCAGGTCCACGCCCGCCAGCACTTGACCCATCGTTCAAGCTCCTGTGCCCACCTGATGACCCGTGTCGCGCCCGGAGAACGGGGCCTGTGCGCACACCCCCAGCGAAGGTCGGTGGTGCCGATCCAACTCGTATTTCTGGCTGGCGTTTCCCGGTTCCCCCAGGGCTCTCGATCCGCTCCGCCTCACGTCCGTTCCGCGTGACCTGTCAAGTGCGGCTGAATGCAACGCCCCGAGGCTGGCTGTCAGGGCCCTGAATTCCTCAGCGGAGAGGTCGAGGCCTCCTGTTGCCTGGCTCGACGGCCCGCGCATTCAACCGTCAGGCACACTGGGCGCATGACTTCCCCACGCCCCCAGCTCTCCCCCTCGCACTACCGGGTGTACAGCGCATTCCGGTGCGAGCTGAGCCGGTTCACCCAGGCACAGCGCGAGCGCATCCAGCAGGCGGGCCTCACGCCCCAGCAGTTCTCGCTGCTGGTGCTCCTGGCGGCGGCGCGGGGCGGGGAGATCAACATCGGCACCGCCGCCGAGGAACTGCACCTCGCGCACAACAGTGTGGTCGGGCTGTCGCAGCGGGCCGAGCAGGCGGGGCTGCTCACCCGGGTCTCGGCCGGGGGACGGCGCCAAGGGACCACACTGCGCCTGACCGAGCTGGGGGCGCGGCGCCTGGACGAGATCACGCGGGTGCTCATCACGGAGCTCGCCGAGGACCGCCTGCTGCTGGTGGAAACCCTGTCGCGGTGGAATACCGTCCTGGCGGCGCGGGGGCTGGCGCCCGGCGGGCCGGGCCGGGCAGGAGCTTCACCGGGCCGTCTTTCCGGGTACGCGGTGCGGCGGGCGGAAGGGCCGGACAGACCCCTGGTGTGGAACCTGCTGCAACTGTACCTACATGAACTCAGCCCCGTTCTCGGCGCCGTTCCCGACGAGCGGGCCAGTACCCCTACCCGGCCTTCGACGCCTACTGGCAGGACGAGGGGCATTTCCCGTACCTGTTCCAACTGGAGCGTCAGCCCGTCGGTTTTGCGCTGGTCCGGCGCCGCCAGGACAGGCTCGGCCCCCCGCCCTGGCATGTGCTGGAGGAGTTCTGCGTGCTGCGGCCCTACCAGGGTCAAGGCCTCGGGGCCTCGGTGATCGGCGAGGTCCTGCGCCAGCACCCGGGCCGCTGGTCCGTCTCGTCCCTCCAGCGCAACCCCTTCACCCGCCACTTCTGGGAGTACGTGCTGCCGCGGCATACCCGCGCACCCCTCGTGGCCTCACCGGATGAGACACGGCCGGACGTCACCCACTTCACCTTCGAGGTGTCCATTCCCTCTGCCCGGGCCTGAGCAGCCGGGTCAGCCCCGGGGCCGCTCAATCGGGGAATCAGGAGGCCCCAGGTCCCGGGCAAACACCGCCTCCACCCGGATGCCCTCTCCCAGCGTGCTCGTGAGCGAGACGTGGCCCCCGTGCTGCTGGGCGATCCAGGAGGCCCAGGCCCGTGCCGCCCGGGTCACGCGCCCGCGCGGGGTCAGCCCGGTAGAAACGCTCGAAGACGTGCGGCAGGTCGCCGGGGGGAATGCCCGCCCCCTCGTCGCGGACGACCAGCCTCACCTCCGCCCCGTCCCCCTCCAGGCCCAGCTCGACGGCCCGGCCGGGCGGCGTGTACTTCAGGGCGTTGTCCAGCAGGATCAGGACGAGCTGCTTGAGGCGGCGGGGGTCGCCGGAGACGGGTAGGCCGGACCGCGGCTCGTGGCGTAGAACCTGCCCGCGGGCCGTCCCGGAAGGCCTCCAGGGCGAGTTCGTCGCGGGGCCGGAGATCACGCCCGCCGTCGCCCTTGCCGCGGTCGCCCTGTTCCGGGTGGGCACGGTCCTCCTGGGCGCGCTGGTGTTCTTCTTCGCCTGGCGGGGGGAGCGGGAGGCGGCGGGGACGTGATCGCCCTTCCGCCGGGCCGCCCGGTAAGGTGACCTATGGACATCTTGCTCTCGGTACTGCGGGACATCCTCACGCCGCAGGGTGGCTGGTCCCTGGAGTTCCCGTCCGGGTCGTCCTCCCCGCGCTGCTGCTCTACGCGCTGACGATCTTCATCGCCCGCTCCAGGCCACGCGCCGGGCGCGCGTCTCCCGGCAATCGCCGGAGCAGAAACTCCGCAGCCAGGGCGTGGACGACGTGAGCAACGTGCAGTTCGCTATCCTGGAATCCGGCGGCACCATCTCGGTGATGACGGGCGGGGGCCAGGGGCGGCCCGGCACCTTCCCCAGACGGGCAGACTGGAGCGGGCGTGACGCGGGGAACCGGGCGGGGGCTCAGCCCTCGATCAGACCGTTCTCGATGGCGAACTGGTAGTCGTCCTCGTCGAGTTCGGCCTCGCGGCCCTCCTCCACCAGACGGGAGATGCGGGCGCGGCGGTCCTCCGGGTTGTTCGGCTCCTAGCGGGCTGGGGCGCCAGACTCGTTCATGCGCTGATGACAGCAGCCCCGCGTGAGGGGGAGGAGGGCCTGGCCTCAAGGCGGCTGAAGGTCGGACGCTCCCCCTGCTCCCCCTCCGGGCTTCCTCAGGGGTGGTGAGGCTGGGCTTCCCCGCTGCTCCCGTCCTCACGGCCCAGGACCCGGAGCACGCGGCCGTGCCGTTCCTCCAGCTCCCGGCGGTCCGCCTCCTCCCCGGTCTCCCGCAGGGCCGCGCGCAGGGCGAGGTCCGCATGGCGCCGCAGGCTGGCCCGCCGCTCCGGCGCCCGTTCCTGCTCCGCCACGGCGGCGAGCACCTCCAGCAGCCGCAGCATCACCGCCGGGTGCGAGGCCCCGTTTTGCCGGATCTGGTGAAACATCACGTCGGTGAGCCCGGCGTAGCTCGTGACCGGAACGACGAGGCGGAGTTTGCCATCTGCCCAGAATTCGCCCGGGGGCATGTCCCGCGCGCTGAGCTGGCACAGGGCCGCCCCCAGGTGGTCGAGGACGGCGATGGCGGTGAAGGGGTCGTTGACGCCGGGGGACAGGGCGCGCACCGCCACCTCCACGAGCTGCCGCGCGGTGAATTCCACGTCCTGCCGGGAGGTGCGCCGGGGGCCGGTGACGAGCGAATCGCGCACGCCCGCGACGGCCGCCGGGGAGGTGTGGGCGACGACCATGCCGGGAAACACGAAGTCGCCGGGCCGCACGGTGAGGCGAATCACCGCGCCCTGGTCCCGGGCCAGCCGCAGCAGCCGCCTTGTGTCCAGGGCCTGGAGGTAGCCCCCGTCCCGCGCGCGGACCTCCTCCGCGGGGGCTTCGGTGGGCACGGGGACGGTGGGCGGGGCAGGCCCGTCCCGCCCCGGAAACTGCTCCCCGATGGTGCCTTCGAGTTCGCGCGACACCAGCCGGATGACGTGCCCGACGTTGATGCCCCCGGCGATGTGGGCGATGAAGTAGATCAGCACCGCCAGGCTCAGCAGGGCCAGCCCCAGCCCCAGCGTCACGGCGAGGTGCGGCACGAAAAGGTTCTCGTCCCCACTGCGGACCGTCCGCAGGACGAGCAGGGCATAGGCGAAGGTGGCGATGAAGGTGCCCAGCGTGAGCTGGTTGCCCCGGTCGCGGGTGAAGTGCTCCAGCAGCCGCGGACCCATCTGGCTGCTCGCCAGCGACAGGGCGGCGATGGTGATGGAAAAGGTCGTCCCCGCCACCCCGATCACCGAGCCTGCGATGGCCCCCAGCATGGACCGCGCCCCATCCGCGCTCCCGGCGTAGACCCAGGCGAAGCCGCGCAGGGCGCCCGGGCTCACCCGCTCGTCCACGTTCACGGCCCCCTCGGCGAGCAGCGCGGCCCCCAGCGCCATGACGGCGGGCAGAAACCAGAAGCTGCCTTGCACGCTGTTCCAGAGCGCGACCAGCCGCCCGCTCACGAGGGGTCTTTCCCGCCCAGCACCCGCCAGCGGGTCTGCGGCACCTCGTCCTGCCCGGCGGGCCAGCCCTCCCGCTGCCGCTGCCAGTCGCCGTCGGTCTCCTCGGTCTGGTCGTGCCGCAGAACCTGCCGGGTGGGGAAGGGCAGATCGATCCCGTGAGCGAGCAGGGCGTCCTTGCGCCGGGGCGGGTCGATCCACCAGCGCACCCGCGGGTTCACGCTGCTCTCGGCCAGGTCCACCACGAGGACTTCCGGGGCGGGGTCCTGACGGATGAGCTTCAGGCCCGACAGCGTCTCGTGAATCACCCGCTTGGCCTCTGAGATAGCGTCGCCGTACCCGATCCCCACGTCGTACTGCAACCGGCGCACCTCGTAGGCGGTCTCGACCGTGATCCGGTCGGTGAGGAGGTCGGTGTTGGGAATCACGACCCGCACGTTGTCGTAGGCGCGGATGATCGTGGCGCGCACCTGGATGTCCTCCACCGTGCCCCCGGCTTCCCCCACGACGATCTGGTCACCGATGCGGAAGGTGCGGGTGATCAGGAGCAGGATGCCCGCGAGCAGGTTTTGCAGGATGTCGCGGAAGGCAAACCCGATGGCGACGCCGCCGACCCGCAGCAGGCTGAACAGGTTGGCGGGCGTGACCGAGGGGAAGACGATGGTGGGCCCCATCAGCACGCCCAGCACCAGACGGCCCCCGGGGCGAGGCGCCCGAACAGCCGCCCCAGGTTGCCCTCCCGGTGCCCCCACACCCGATCGACCAGGCCGCGCGTGGCCTGGTCGATCAGCCAGAACACCAGCAGCACGACCAACGCGATCAGCACGTTGGGCAGGGCGGCGATCGCGTCCCGCCCGATCTCTTGCAGGCGCTCGAGGGCGACGTTCAGGTTGGCAGCCATACAGCCCTTGATAGGGGGTTGCGGGGTGACGGCGCAAGGGGCGGAGACTTGGAGGGCTGGGGCGGGTCCGGAAGCACTCGCGGCCGAGTAGGGGCGGCACCGGCCCGCCCACTCTGTCGCCCATTTGACTTCTGGCCCGCCCGGGATGAGGCATGCTGGGAGCCGCCCGAGGTCACCGTTGCGTTTTGAGGCTCCCCCATCACCCCCCACCCTCCACTTCCGGCCCCGCTCGGCGGCGGACTGGCTGCGCTTCACGGGGTGGGGCCGCGCCCTGCTGTGGCAATCGGTGCGGGAGGTCAGCGCTCTGCCCGCGAACCTGTCCCCGCAGGAGCGGGACGCCGTGCAGAAGCGGCTGAGCGCCCGGCTGCTCGGTCACCTGCGGGTGCGGCTTCAGATCCAGGGCCATGAGCACGTGGGCTGCGGCCCGTACCTGGTGGCCGCCCTGCACGAGGGCATCGCCGACGTGCTCGCCCTGCTGCACCTGCCGTTACCCCTGCGGTTCGTCGCGCGGGAGGAGATCTTTACCTGGCCCGGGGTCGGCCCGGCGATCACCCGGCTGGGGCACGTGAGCATTGACCCGGAGAGCGGGTCCGGGGGGTACCGTCACCTGCTTG
The DNA here is from genome assembly GCF_000381345.1 of Deinococcus apachensis DSM 19763. Classification (NCBI taxonomy): domain Bacteria; kingdom Thermotogati; phylum Deinococcota; class Deinococci; order Deinococcales; family Deinococcaceae; genus Deinococcus; species Deinococcus apachensis. The sequence continues at coordinate 124,690 of NZ_KB906400.1, forward strand.
AGCAGGCGCGGGCGATCACGGCGGGGGGCGAAAGCCTCGTCCTCTTTCCGCAGGGCACCGTGCTGGGCCTGGAGACGGATTTCCAGCGGGGGGCCTTCGCCCTCGCGCGGCACCTGGGCCTGCCAATCCTGCCGGTGGCCCTGACCGGCACACACCGTGTGTGGGAGCACCCCTTCACCCCGGCGCTGCGCTACGGGCAGCCGGTGGGGCTGCGGATTCTCCCGGAGGTCACTCGCGAGGAGGTGCGCCGCACATCCCCCGAGGAGCTGCGCGTGAGGCTCCGCCGCCACATGAAGGGCGCGGCCCTGGAGGCGGGCCTGCCGCCCCCCCGCCGCTACGACCCGGGGCGCGACGGCTACTGGGACGGCTTCCACTTCGCCATCGACCCGGACTTCCCCCGGGTGTACGACCTCGTCGCGGCCCACCGCCGCACCCTTGCCGGGGAGACCGCGTGAGAATGCCGGGGAGACCGCGTGAGAAACGGCCAGGCCTTCGGGCAGAACAGGCCGCGGAGGAGATCACCGCCTCAGGGCCGGTACCGCAGGTCCACGCGCGAGGTGTCGGTGGTCGGGGAGACCTGGAGTTCCACCGTCAACCGCTCGCCTGCGTGGGCGAAGTGGAAGGTGGCCTCGGTGCCCCCCTCCCGAACGTCCCCGGTCTCGACGAAGCCCTGCGCCCGGAGGAAGGGCAGGTAGAAGTCCTCCAGCGCCCCCAGGGTGAAGTTGCCGTAGAACTGGAGGCTGGCGACTTCGTTGCGGTAACTCGCCACAACGATCAGGACGGGCTCGGGGGGGGTGAGGATGACCCGGCCCGGCTCGGCCCGCACGATCTTCAGGTCCACCGGGGCGGCGTACACGGCCAGGGCGTCGGGCGCCTGGCCCGCGAGCAGGCGCTCGGGAAATAGGGGGCGGGGCTGAGGCCGACCTGTCCCCCGGCTGTGGCCCGGCTGAATCCGCCCCACCTCAACCCGCCACCTCGTGGCCCCGACCCGAATCCCGCCCCCGCACCGCCCGCCAGGCGATCAGTCCGGCGAGCAGGTAGGTGGCCGCGTCCACGTTGATCACCAGCGCACCCACCCGGTCGCCCAGGACCCCCGAGACGCCCATCCCCAGCAGCATGGTGAGGCCCATCAGCCCGTAGCTGGCGCTGAACACCCGCCCGAGGGCTTTCTGCGGAGTGGCCCTCTGGAGGCCCAGGCCCTGCGCCGTGCCGAAGATCGCGAACGGCAACCCGGCGACGGCGGTGAGCGCCACTGCGGGCCAGACCTCCCGGTAGACCAGCGCGTAGTTGAACATCAGCACCCGCAGCAGCCCGCTTCCTAGGGCGCCGAGGGCCAGCAGGCGCAGGGCGGACCAGCGGTCGGCCACCCGCGCGACCACCCATGCTCCCGCGGCCCCACCGAGCGCCTGGGCCGACATGATCAGGCCGAGCGCCTGCCCGTCCCCGCCCAGGATGTCCCGGACGAAGGGCGCCATCAGCGTGGAGATGAACCCCTCGCCGAAGGCGACGACCGCCACGACGATGAAGATCACGCGCAGGGTGGAGTTGTGCGTCACAACCGCCAGCCCCTCGCGCCACTCGCGGAGGAAGGCGACGCGTTCGGGTCGGGGAACTCGTTCCACCGGTTCACCCACCACCCCCGCGAGCAGCAGCGCCGCCACCACGAACGTCAGCACGTCGAGCAGGATCACCGCCGGGAAGCCCAGCCGCGCCAGCACCAGACCCCCCAGCGCCGGGCCGATCAGGCGCGCCAGGTTGTTGTTCAGCGCGTTCAGACTGTTCGCCTCCCCCAGTCGCTCCCGCCCCAGCAGGGTGGGCAGCAGCGCGTTCTCCGCCGGGCCGAGGAACTGGCCGATACTTGACGCAAGGAAGCCGACCAGGGCCATGAGCGGCCACGGGGCGTGCGCGGCGGGCAGAAAGCCGAGCGTCACCACGGCCATCCCCACGTTCGCCCAGACGAGCACCCGGCGGTAGTCCAGGCGGTCCACCAGCACGCCCGCGAATTGACCCACGATTACGGGCGGGACGGCCCCCGCCATCAGCACCAGGGCGGTCGCCAGCGCGGACCCCGTCTCGCCGTACACCTGGACGGGCAGCGCGATGAAGAGCGCGCCGTTCCCGACCCACGAGATCAGCCCAGCCCACCACACCCGGGCGAAGCTGGCCTGAAGGAGCAGCGGGCGGTCAGGAGCCATGCCGCCACGGTGCGGGTTACGCTACTGCAAATGACACTTCCCGATTCACCTAGCTTCCACCAGGTGACCGACCCTCGCCAGGCCGCAATCCTGACGGACCCGACGGGCAAGGCGTTCTTCGCGCCCTTCCTGGCCCGGGACCGCACGGTCGGGGAGGCCGCCGACATCGTGGGCTGCGCGCTGAACACGATGCTCTACCGGGTCAAGGTCATGCTGGCGGCGGGCCTCCTGAAGGTGGTGGAGGTGAGGCCCCGGGGGGGGCGGTCGATCAAGGTCTACCGCTCGGTCCACGACGCCTACTTCGTGCCGTTCGGCGTCACGCCCTACGCCACGCTGGAGGAGCGGGTGGCCGCGCAGGGCAGGCCGCTGTTCGCCCGGCTGACCTCCGCCTACGCGGCGGCGCTCCACGCCCACGGCCTTTCCGGCAACGCACTCCTGCTGGGTGAGAACGGGGCGGTGTGGACGACGGACCTGCCGCCGGAAGTCATGCCCGACGGCAGGCCGCTCGTGTTCTCGGACATGACCGTGCATCTGGAAGACGCGCGGGCGCACCAGGCCGCGCGTCAACTGTCCGGCGCGTTCCGGGAGGCTGTTCAGGCCGAGCAGCCCTCATCCCCCGGCCAAGCCAGCGGGTACGTGATGATGGTGGCGCTCATCCCGCTTCAGAAGTAGCCCCCGTCCCGCCGCCCGGACGCAGCGCCAAGCCAATCGCGGATGGCCGTAGCCCTTTGCCCCTCAGTGCGCCCGGTCCTGCGCCCGCTTAACCAGGCCGGGGACGAGGGCGCGCGGCAGGAACCGGGGCGTAAGCGCGAGGAGCTGATTCGCCCGGCCCACCACCCGCACGGCCTGACCGCGCAGCATGGCGTCGATCCCCTCGCGGGCCACCTCCCCGGGACCCATGATCTCGCGGCCCTGGAGCAGTCGGCTCTCCTCTAGGCGGGCGCGCGACTGGAAGCCCGTCTCGACGGGCCCGGGGCAGAGCGCCGTGACGTTCACGCCGCTGCCGCGCACCTCCTCGTTCAGCGCCTCGGAGAAGCTGAGCACGTAGGCCTTGGTGGCGTAGTACACGGCCATCAGCGGCCCGGGCATGAACGCGGCGGTGCTCGCCACGTTCAGCACCCGGCCCCGGCCGCGCGCCACCATGCCGGGCAGGAAGCGGCGGGTCAGGTCGGTCAGGGTCACCACGTTGACCTGGATCATGTCCCGCTCGTGCCCCGGGTCGCTGGTGATGAACTCGCCGTAGGAGGCGAACCCCGCGTTGTTCACCAGAAAATCGACCGTCAGGCCCAGCTCCCCGACCTCGCGCTCCAGCCGCTCCCCCGCGTCCGGCAGGGTCAGGTCGAGCGGGACGGGAAAGGCCCGGACCCCGTGGGCCGCCTCCAGCTCGCGCGCCAGGGCCTGAAGCTTGCTCTCCGTGCGGGCAACCAGGATGACGTCGATTCCTCGGGTGGCGAGCCCGCGGGCCAGGGCTTCACCGATGCCGCCACTCGCGCCCGTGACGAGGGCGGTGCGGGTGAGTGTCGTCTTCTGTGTCTGGGTCATAGGGGAACCTCCTGAGGGAAGGGCGAGGGTTACTGACCCTTGGTTAGTTATTCTTAATTACCCAGGGTTAGTTTGTCAAGCTATTCATTCAGTCGACCTCCTGCACTCTCCAAGCTGGCAGGAATGGATTCCCTCAGCTATAGTTGACCCGTGGTTATCCAGACTCGTGCCCGCACGCCGGAGTCCAAGCTGGAGCGGCGGGGGCGCATTCTCGACGAGGCGCTGACCCTGTGGCAGGAGCGGCGCTACCCGGACGTGACGCTGGCGGATATCGCAGCGCGGGTGGGCCTGACCAAGCCCGCGCTGTTCGCCTATTTCGCCACCAAAGAAGAGTTGTTCCTGAGCCTGTACGAGCGCCTGCTGGGGGAATGGTTCGACGCGCTCGACCGGCACCTGCGCCTGGGCGGGACCCACACGCCGCCCAGCCTCGCCACGCTGCTCGCCACCCTGATCACCGAGCGGCCTGCGCTCGCCCGCCTGATCCCGCTGCTGGCCGGGCTGCTCGAACACAACGTCTCCGCAACTCGGGCCGCCGAGCACAAAACCTGGGTCGCCTCGCGGCTGGCGGTGACCGCACCCCTGCTGGAGGCGGCCCTGCCCGGACTGCCGGGGGGGAGCGGCCCCGCCCTCCTCACGTACACCCAGGCCCTCGTCGCGGGGCTGCAACCCCTGAGCGAGCCCTCCCCCGCCGTGCGGGAGGCGCTGGCGACGACGGGACTGGGCGCCCTGCACGTGGACTTCGCGGCCGCGTTGAGAGAGAGTCTGACGGCGCTCCTCCGCGGTATGGTCCAAACTACGGAGGAAGGCGACCGATGACCGAGCAGCGGAACTGGGCGGGCAACTACACGTACCACGCGGCGAACTGGCACTGTCCCCGCGGCGTGGAGGAGGTGCAGGAACAGGTCCGCCGCGCCGAGAGGGTGAAGGTGCTGGGCTCCCGGCATTCCTTCAACGGCATCGCGGATACTGGCGCGACCATGCTCTCGCTGGAACACCTGAACCGCGTCGTGTCACTCGACCGCGAGCAGGGCACCGTGACGGTCGAGGGCGGAATCCGGTACGGGGAACTCAGCCGCTTCCTGCACGGCCAGGGCTACGCGCTGCCCAACCTGGCCTCGCTGCCGCACATCTCGGTGGCGGGCGCGTGCGCGACGGCGACGCACGGCTCGGGGGACCGGGTGGGCAACCTCGCCACGGCCGTCTCCAGCCTGGAACTCGTCACGGCGGACGGAGAGATCGTCACCGTCTCCCGCGACGGGGACCCGGAAACCTTTCCCGGCATGGTCGTCGGGCTGGGGGGCCTCGGCGTGGTCACCCGGCTGACGCTGGACGTGATCCCCACCTTCGAGATGCGGCAGGACGTGTACGAGAACCTGGCGCTGGAGGCTTTGGAGGACCACTTCGACGCCGTCATGTCGAGTGCCGACAGCGTCAGCCTGTTCACCGACTGGCGGCACCCACGCTTCTATCAGGTCTGGCTCAAGCGGCGAGTGACGGGGCGGGCCCCCCTCGAGCCTCCGCGCGAATGGTTCGGCGCCGTGCCCGCCCCGCAGGACCGGCATCCCATCCCCGGCATCTCGCCCGTGAACTGCACCCCCCAGATGGGCGTGCCCGGACCCTGGCACGAGCGCCTGCCGCACTTCCGGCTGGAGTACACCCCCAGCAGCGGCGAGGAACTGCAAAGCGAGTACCTCGTGCCCCGCCAGCATGCCCTCGCCGCCTTCCGGGCCATCCATGCTTTGAGCGAGCAGATGGCGCCCCTCCTGCAAGTCTCGGAGGTCCGGAGTGTCGCTGCCGACGACCTGTGGATGAGCCCCTTCTACCGGCAGCCCTGCGTCGGCATCCACTTCACGTGGTACCGGGACGAGGCGGCGGTCCGGGCCTTCCTCCCGCGGCTGGAGGCGGCCCTCGCCCCCTTCGGTGCCCGCCCCCACTGGGGCAAGGTGTTCACGGTGGCCCCCGAGGTGCTGCCCGGACTGTTCGGGAAGCTGCCGGACTTCCGGCGCCTGCTGGAGAGGTCCGACCCCCGGGGCAAGTTCCGCAACGCCTTTCTGGACCGGTACATCTTCGGGGAGATGGAACCCGGCACCACCTGAGCCGCCCCATCCAGTTCCCCCGCCGGGAATGTCAGACTCAGCCATGCTCGAATACCGGACCTTCGGCGCCAACACCTATCTCCTGCGGACCGGGGACGGGCCCCTCCTGGTGGACAGCGGCCTGGGCCGGACTCAGGAGCAGGTGCTCGCCTGGGCGCGCGAGGAGGGGGTCCGGGCCGTCCTCCTCACGCACCACCATCCCGACCACGCGGGCGGCGCGCGGCACCTGTGGGAATCACTCGCCCTGCCCATCTACGCGCACCCGCTGGACGTGCCGTACCTGACGGGCGACCTTCCCCGGCCACCGCTGGGCATCCCGGTGCTGGGGCGGCTCATGAAGTTCCCCGTGCCCCCGGTGCCGCGCGCCGCCCTCCAGACGCTGGAGGAGGGTGACTCGCTGATGGGCTGGCAGGTGGTGCATCTGCCGGGCCACGCTCCGGGGCAGATCGGCTTGATGCGTGAGGGGGTCATGATCGCGGCGGACGCCGTGGGCTCGCGGCGGGGCCGGGCCGCCCTGCCCCCGGGCTTCCTGAACGAGGACCAGGAGCAGACCCGGCGCACGGTCCGCAAGATCGCCAACCTGGAGCCGCGGGAGGTGTATGTCGGGCACGGCTCCGTTCTCACGGGCGGGGACGTGCGGACGCTGGCGGAGCGGCTGGGCGTGTGAACCTCCACTTCTCAACGTAGAGTTCTTTGCAGGATCGCCGCCGCAGAGGTCCGCGTCAAAGCCTCATCCTGACGGGGTGCGACGTCTACCGGGTCGAACGGCCCATCCTCACCCCTTAGGCACGACGTTGTTCTGCTGAGCCGGTAGCGAGGCATCCCCCACCCGCCGCCCTGGGCCCCTCGCTGGCGCTCGGGGTAACAATCCTTTTTAACCCGCTCCCGCTGTTGACCGAATTGTGACCACGGAGTATATGTATTATTAAGCTTCATCACAATCTTCGCGTTCTGGTCGGCACAGGAGGTTCCACGCCTCCCTCGTGCATCGTTTGGGGAGGTTTCCATGAAACGTCTGGGTCTGCCGCTTTCCCTCCTGCTCCTGTCCGGCCTGGCCGGGGCGCAGAAGACCACCCTCACCATCGAGAGTTGGCGCAACGACGACCTCAAGGTCTGGCGCGACAGCATCATCCCGGCGTTCGAGAAGCAGTACCCGAACATCCATGTGGTCTTCTCGCCGACCGCCCCCACTGAGTACAACGCCGTGGTCGAGGCCAAGCTCAAGGCGGGCACGGCGGGCGACCTGATCACCTGCCGCCCCTTCGACAAGAGCCTGGAGCTGTACCAGGCTAAGCGGCTCGTCAGCCTGAATAATCTGCCCGGGCTGAAGAACTTCGACGCGGTCGCCAAGGCCGCCTGGTCCACCGACGACGGCAAGACCACCTTCTGCGTGCCGATGGCCTCGGTGATCCACGGCTTCCTGTACAACAAGGCGCTCTTCAAGGAGCTGGGGCTGAGCGCGCCCACCACCGAGGCGGCCTTCCTGAGCACCCTCGCCAAGATCAAGCAGGGCGGCAAGTACGCCCCGCTGGTGATGGGCACCAAGGACCAGTGGGAGTCGGCCACGATGGGCTATCAGAACATCGGCCCGACGCTCTGGGAGGGGGAAAAGGGCCGCAAGGGACTGATCAGCGGGACGGCGCAGTACAACAAGGGCGGCTTCCTCCAGGCGTTCACCTCGCTGGCGAAGTGGAAGGACTACCTGCCGCAGGGCTACCAGGCGCTCGCCTACCCCGACGCGCAGAACCTCTTCGCGCAGGGGCGCGGCGTGATCTACCCGGCGGGCAGCTGGGACATCGGCACCTTCCGGCAGATGAACCCGGGGCTGGAGCTGGGGGCCTTCCCCCCGTACTCCATCGCCGGGAAGAAATGCGTGATCGACGACCACCCCGACATCGGCATGGGCATCAACGCGGCGAGCAAGAACCAGGCGGCGGCGCGGACCTTCCTGAACTGGGTGGCGTCCGACGCCTTTGCCAGCCTGTACGCAAACGCCCTGCCCGGCTTCTTCCCGCTGGCGAACGTGAAGTACACGGTGAAGGACCCCGTCGCGCAGGAGTTCCTGAAGTGGCGCTCCCAGTGCGGCAAGAGCTTCCGCTCGTCGTACCAGATCCTGTCGCGCAACGCCAACCCGAACAACGAGAACGACCTGTGGAACGTCTCCTCGCAGGTGCTCAACGGCAGCATGACGCCGCAGGCCGCCGCCAACATGGTGCAGAAGAACCTGGCGTCCTGGTACGCGCCGCAGAAGGGCAAGTAGGCCGCTTCATCTCCCGCAAGGCCCGCCCGGTTCGCGCTGGGCCGGGCCTTGTCCCCCATTCGAGGATGACCGCATGGCCCATACTTCCCTGTCCTCCACCCCGTCCTATACCCGCGTCAAGCGGCGCCGCCCCTTTCCCTGGCACATCGCCGTGTTCTTGGCGCCCGCCGTGCTGATCTACACGGTGGTGATGATCTACCCCATCCTGTCCTCGCTGTGGCTGTCGCTGAACAACCAGGCGGGGGGACGGGCGGCCTTCGTGGGGCTGGCGAACTACCAGAAGCTGCTGGGAAGTGAGCTGTACGCGCAGCCCCTGTGGAACGCGCTGCGGAACAACGTCGTGTTCTTCCTGATCCACATGCTCGTGCAGAATCCAGTGGGGCTGCTCCTCGCCGTGCTGCTAAGCTTCCGGCTGCGGGGGAGCGCGGTCTACCGCACCCTGCTCTTCACGCCGACGGTGCTGTCGGTGGTCATCATCGGCTTCGCGTGGAAGCTGATCCTGAATCCAGCGTGGGGGGTGCAACGCGCGCTGCTGACGCCGCTGGGACTGGAGCACCTCGACCAGCCGTGGCTGGGGCTGCCGAACACGGCGCTGCCGACCCTGTCGCTGATCAGCGTGTGGCAGAACATCGGCATCCCCATGCTGCTGTTCCTCGCCGCGCTCGTCCGCATTCCCGACGAGTTGTACGAGGCCGCGCGGCTGGACGGGGCGGGGGGCTGGACGATCTTCCGGCGTATCCAACTGCCGCTGATCCTGCCCACGGTGGGGATCGTCAGCGTGCTGACCTTCGTGGGGAACTTCAACGCCTTCGACCTGATCTACTCGACCCAGGGCGCCATCGCCGGGCCGAACTTCGCCTCGGACATCCTGGGAACGCTGTTTTACCGCACCTTCTTCGGCTACCAGCTCCAGCCCGGTGACCCCTACATGGGCGCGGCGGTGGCGGGCGTGATGCTCGCGGTGATCCTGGCGGGGCTGCTCGTCTACCTCGTGGCCTGGCAGCGGCGGATGACGGAGGTGCAGCTGTGAGTGCCGCTGGCGTGCCGCTCCTGAACCGCTCCTCACAGGTGCTCGGCCATCTGGTGCTGATCTTCTACAGCCTGCTGGCAACACTGCCCACCCTGCTCATCATCGTCAATTCCTTCAAGGACCGGCTGACGATCTTCTCGCACCCCTTCGCCTTTCCCAACGGCGGCACCTTCACGCTGGACGGCTACCGGACGCTGGCGAGTTCGGCCAATTTTCCCCTGTTCTTCCTGAACAGCCTGCTCGTCACGCTGGGATCGCTCTTCCTGATCCTCCTCGTGAGCAGCATGGCGGCCTTCGCGCTCAGCGAGTACCGCTTCCGGCTGAACACGCTGCTGGGGCTGTACCTCTCCGTTGGGATCATGGTGCCCATCCGGCTGGGGACGGTCGGCATCCTGAACCTGATGGTGGGCCTGCACCTCGTTAACACGCTCTGGGCGCTGATCCTGGTGTACACGGCGCAGGGCATCCCACTCGCGGTCTTCGTGTTGACCTCCTTCATGCGCGGCGTGCCGCGTGACCTGAAGGAAGCCGCGCGGATCGACGGCGCGAGCGAGTACCGGATCTACGGGCTGACCCTACCGCTGATCCGCCCCGCCCTGGGGGCCGTGACGGCGATCTCCATGATCCCGATCTGGAACGACCTGTGGTTCCCGCTGATCCTCGCCCCCGGGGAGCGGACGAAGACCATCGTGCTGGGGGCGAGCGCCTTTCTGGGGCAGTTCGTGAACGATTACAACGCGGTGCTGGCGGCGCTGACCCTCGCCATCGTGCCCGTCGTGGTGCTGTACGTGATCTTCTCGCGGCAACTCGTCAGCGGCATTACCGGCGGGGCGCTGAAGTGAGCCGCCCGACGGTCGGCCTGATCGGCGCGGGGTTGATGGGGCGGACCCATGCCCGGGGCTGGGGGACGCTGCCCGGTGTCCTGACGTGCGTGTACGCCCCAGACGAGAGGACTCAGCAGTTCGCCGCCGAGTTCGGCCTGCATCCCTGCGCGGAGGTGGACGAACTGCTGGAGCGGGTGGACATTGTGGACCTCTGCACGCCCACGCCGACGCACGGCGACCTCACCGTCCGGGCGGCGCGGGTGGGGTGCCACGTCATCTGCGAGAAACCGCTGGCCCTCTCGCTGACCGAGGCGGACGAGATGAGTGCGGCTTGCCAGTCATCGGGCGTTCGCCTTTTCGTCGCGCATGTCCTGCGGTTCTTTCCCCAGTACCGCGCGGCGTGGGAAAGGGTCCAGGCCGGGGACATCGGGGAGCCGCGCGTCCTGCGCCTGAGCCGGGTCGGGACGCCGCCCACGACCGGAAGCTGGCTACTCGACGAGTCGCAAAGCGGCGGCGTGCCCCTCGACCTCATGATTCACGACCTCGACTATGCGCGCTGGGTAGCGGGGGAGGTGGGGACGGTGTACGCGGTGGAGAGCCGTCAGGAGGAGCGGGTGATGGTCCAGGCGACCCTCTCGCACCGGGGCGGGGCGATCAGCCTGGTGGAGGGGGGCTGGGCCGCGCCCGCGGGGGTCTTCCGAACGGCCCTTGACCTGGCCGGAACCCTCGGCGTGATCGAGTGGAGTTCGGACGCTCCCTCACCATTACGATCACATGGTCCGTTACCCCCTCCCCTGCCCCAGGAGGGCGCTTCCCTCCCGGCCCTGGCGGGCGATCCCTACGCCGCCGAACTGGAACACGCCTACCGCGCCATCGAGGAGGGGCGGCCCTTCCTGGTCGAGCCGGAGGATGCCCGGACCGCCCTCGCGCTGAGCCTGGCCGTGCGGCGCAGCCTGGGAGCTGGTCAGCCCGTCCCCGTGGAGGATGCATGACCCCCGTTCGCCTCGCCCTGCTGGGGGTCGCGCACGTCCATGCGGACGCCTACGCCACGTGGCTCACGACCCACCCTGGCGTCCAGCCCCTCGGCTTCAGCGAGGAGGACCCGCACCTCGCCGCCGAGTTCGCGGCCCGGACGGGGCTGGCCCACCTGCCCCTGAAACAGCTTCTGGACGCGGAACCGCGGGGCGTCATCGTCTGTAGCGAGACCGCCCGGCACCGCCCGCTGGTCGAGGCTGCCGCCGGGGTCAGGGCGCACGTTCTGTGCGAGAAACCCATCGCCACCACGCTGGAGGACGCCCGGGCGATGGGCGAGGCCTGCGCGCGGGCTGGGGTGGGGTTCCGAACGGCCTTTCCGGCGAGGTTTTCCCCAGGGGTAGGGCAACTTCACGGGATGCTCCAGGCGGGTCTTTTGGGCAACGTCCTGGCCTACAGCGGCGTGAACCACAGCGTCTGCCCGGACCGGGAACGGGGCTGGTTCAGCGACCCGCGGCTCGCGGGTGGTGGGGCGGGGATGGACCACATCATCCACCTGGCCGACCTGCTGCACCTGCTCGGCGAGCGGGTGAGGGGCGTATATGCCCGGCTGATCCCCGTGCCGGAATGGGTCCTCCCGGAACACGCCGGGGTGGACGCGGCCGGGCTGGTGACCCTGAGCCTCGCCTCGGGAGCAAGCGCGACGATTGACCCCTCCTGGAGTCGACCGGGAAGCTATCCCCGCTGGGGACACCTGCGGCTCGACGTGACCGGCACCCGGGGCATGCAGAGCCTGGACGTGTTCGCCGAGTCGCTGAGCGTGACCGGGACGACCGGGCGGCACTGGTTCGGCTACGGCCCCGACCTGAATGCGCTCATGCTGGCCGACTTTCTGGGCCTCTGCACGGGCGAGGGGCCCTCTCTGGGGGCGGACTGGAACGCGGGGTATGAGGCGCTGCGGGTCGTCCTGGCCGCCTACCGGTCCCAGGAGCAGGGGCAGGCGGTCCGCCTGGGCGGGTGACCTGACCTAGCCCTGCGGGGAGTCTTGTCCCGCCTGAAGCAGGTGGGCCATGTACCGCTCGGAGAGGAACTGGACCAGCCGGTCGGCCATCTCGGGGGGGTTCGTGGAAAACGGCTGCGCGAAGGGCTCGGTGATCATGAACCTGTTGATCTGCGCTCCCTGCACCGCCAGTTGCCCGGCGTAGGTGACCGTGAGCGGGGCCTGAACCCGGAAGACCGGCCTCTTCAAACCTTCGAGCGGCAGGCGCGCCAGAACGACGGTCGTCACGGCGGCCGCCACCTCATCATTGGCCGAAGCGTCGAGCGGTTTGACGGTGACCTCCTGATAGCCGCGTGCTTCGAGCATCACCTTGAGCTGGACCTGAAGCTCGGCCAGGTAGGCCCTGGCCTGCTCCTCCAGTTCCTGCCGGGCGCGCAGGATCTGGGCGAAATCCAGGGCAGAGGGTCGGTTGGCCGTCACAGTTGAAACCTCCCGGCGGGTGGGGCGAGGATGACTCCTCCAGCATGACCTACGGGGGGTCCGCCGGGGCGACCTGATGGTTGGGGAAGCATTGACGGCCGCTCAGGACCCGCTACCCCCGCCCATTCCGGCAATGAACGAGCGAGCAGGAGTCCCGCGCATTCCGGGTGGTGGGGGCGGCCACCGAAAAGGCCTGCGTGCCTGTGGGAGTCGAAAACACGACCCGGCACTGCTCGCACCCCTCGTGCAGGCAGCGCAGCAGGGGGGCGAGTTCCTGGAGGCTGAGCCGGGTGGCGTCCAGGCGGTAGTGGCCCGACGGCAACCGCATGAGTTCAGGGCGGGAGGGTGGGGAGGAGTTGATCATGGTGGAGGGCTCGGGAAAGTCGCCGGGGCCGTCAGGGATATTGGCCGCACCGTGGAACGCGGCGGTGATGATGGGTGGAGGCGGCCCCGACCCCGCCAGTCTAGGCAGGCCCCGGGCCGCGCTTCTGGGAGAACCGTGGAGGCGGCATGGGCGAAATCGCACGCGGTTTCCGACTTCGCTGAAGGCCTCTTTAGGAGGCGTTGGCCGGAGGGTCCGCCTGGGGGTCAAACTGGCGGGTATGTCCCTGCTGCCGAACACTCCACCCCCTGCCCCCTGGGGAGGACCCCTGTGACACCGGGGGAAACGTTCAGTGCCGAGCTGCTGGGCGCCGAGCAGACCGGCCAGGAGGAGGGGGCGCGGGCCATCACCCTGCGGACCAGCCGGGGCGACATCGACACGCGGCTGCATGAGCCGCCGGAGGGTCCGGGGGGGGCGGGCATCGTGTGGGTCTTTGGAGCGGGCGGCGGCCTGGGCGGCCCGGCCGGGGGGCTCTATGCCCGCCTCGCCTCGCGGCTCGCCCCAGGGGGCATCACCTCGCTGCGCTTGGACTACCGGCGCCCCAACCATCTGGCTGAATGCACGCTGGACGTGCTGCTGGGCGCGGCCTTCCTGGAGACGCTGGGAATCACCCGCCTCGTGCTGGTCGGGCACTCTTTTGGCGGGGCTGTCGTCATTGGCGCGGGCGTGAACAGTGACGCCGTGGTGGGCGTGGCGGCGCTGAGCAGCCAGACCTACGGCGCGGAGGCGGTGGCCGAGCTGAGTCCCCGTTCGCTGCTGCTCCTGCACGGCGGCGCGGACGAGATTCTGCCGGACTCCTGCTCGCGCCTGCTGTACGGGCGGGCAGGCGAGCCGAAGGAGCTGCACCTGTACCCGGGGTGCGGGCACGGGCTGGACGCCTGCCGGGAGGAGGTGGACCGCGACCTGCTGGACTGGCTGCGCCGCACCCTGCCTGTCCCGGCGGGGGCCTGAGGGGCGGGGCCGGGAAGACTCAGGCTGGGGGGGTGCTGTCCTGCCCCGCCGCGGACGCCTCGCGGGCATTGCGGGCGATAGAGAACGTCACCATGTCCCAGGCGTTGCGGATGCCCATTGCCAGCAGCACCAGCAGCGCTGCGGCCACCACGGTCAGCGCCGCCTCGTCCTGGCCCTCCAGACCGAGCCCGCCCGACACCAGCAGCAGGACGCCGCTCAGGCTCGGTGCGGCGCCGTACCACATCCGGTCCGGGAGGTCCCACACGTCCGTCCGGCCCTCCGCCAGCAACTGGCGCAGAACAGCGCCGCTGTACAGCAGGCCGGTCAGCCCCACGGCGAGGAGCAGCAGGCCGAACCCCGTGCGCGTGAGGCTGGGCATCAGCAGCAGCGCACTGAGCATGAGGCTCAGGACGAAGGCCAGCAGGGCCGGGTCACTGTCGGCCCGCGTGACCGACATCCGCAACCTATGGACGGGCTGCGTCTGCTGGACCACGGTGAGGGCGACGAACATCAGCCCGGCCAGGGCCGCCCCGGCGGTGCCGGTCAGCAGGTAAAACGTCTCCCACTCGTGTAAGACCTGGTGAAATTCCCTCATCGGGCCTCCCTGAGTCGTCGGTCCGCCCGGGGCCTGTCCCCTTTCGGGCCTGCCGCACTGTACGGCGAGGGGCGCCGGGAAGAGCCGGAGTCCTGGACACACGGCTTTCCGCCGGGTGGGGGGCAGAAGAACCCTGTTCGGCGGAGCGAAGCGAAAATCCCCGGGCACGATTCGTGGGGCGCCTCGCCCCACTCAGGGCGACCAGCCTTCCATGTCCTAGACGAGGGCTTCCACGGGGCCGCCCACCCCCGCACGCTCCGCCTCGTGCGCCCGCCACCAGCGCTCGAACTCGGCGGGGGGCAGGGGCCGGGCCAGGAAGTCGCCCTGCACGTAGTCGCACCCCAGGTCGTGGACCCGCTGGCGCTGCCAGGGTTCCTCGACCCCCTCGGCGACCACGGTGAGGCCCAGGTTGTGCGCCAGGCCCGTCACCGCCTGCACCACCCGCGCCGCACCCGCCCCGTCCCGGCCCGCCTCGTCGAGGCCCTCCACGAAGCCGCGGTCCACCTTGAGGCCGCTGATCGGGAGGCTCAGCAGGTAGGCGAGCGCCGAGTGGCCCGTGCCGAAGTCGTCAATGCTGATTCGCACGCCCCAGCCGCCCAGCAGCGCGAGCTGGTGCGCCGTGCGCGCCACGTCCTGCACCACCAGCCGCTCGGTGATCTCCAGCTCCAGGGCGCTGCCGGGCAGCCCGGCACCCTCCAGGGCGGCCCGGACCTGAGTGGGAAAGTCCGCCTGGGCGAACTGGGCGGGCGAGACGTTGACCGCCACCCGCAGTGGCAGGCCCCGGGCGCGCCAGGCGGCGGCCTGGAGGCAGGCCTCCCGCAGCACCCACCCACCCAGGGGAACGATCAGCCCCAGGTCCTCGGCGACCGGCACGAAGGACCGGGGCGGCACCTCACCGAGTTCGGGGTGGCTCCAGCGCAGCAGGGCCTCGGCCCCGACCACCTCGCCCCCGGGGCCGCACTGGGGCTGGTAGTGCAGCCTGAACTCGCCGCGGTCCAGGGCGCCGCGCAGGTGCCGCTCGATCTCCTGGCGCCCGCGCCGCCCGGCGTCCAGCTCGGGGGAAAACATTCGCACCCCGTTCTTGCCCCGCAGTTTGACGTGGTACATGGCGCTGTCCGCGCTGCGGAGCAGGCCCCCGGCGTCGGGAACGTGGTCGGGCCACACGCTCACCCCGACCGAGGCGCCCACGCTGACGCCCCTGCCCGGCAGCACCAGCGGCGCGGTGAGGGCCGCCAGCAGCGCCTCGCCGACCGGGAGCGCCGCGCCCGCGTCCGCCAGGCCGGGGACCACCACCGCGAACTCGTCGCCGCTCAGGCGCGCCACCTGGGCGTTCCCCGGGGCGTGCGCGCGCAGCCGCCCGGCGATCTCACGCAGCGCGGCGTCCCCCGCCGCGTGCCCCAGCGTGTCGTTGATGTGTTTGAAGCCGTCGAGGTCCACGAACAGCAGGGCCAGCCGGGTACCCGACGCCCGGGCGTCCCGCACGGCCTCCTCCAGGCAGGCCGTCAGGGCGCGGCGGTTGGGCAGCCCGGTCAGGGGGTCGTGGTGCGCCAGGTGCTCGAGCTCTGCCTCGCGGGCCGTGAGCGCGCGGTGCAGCCGGG
Source organism: Deinococcus apachensis DSM 19763 (assembly GCF_000381345.1). Taxonomy (NCBI): domain Bacteria; kingdom Thermotogati; phylum Deinococcota; class Deinococci; order Deinococcales; family Deinococcaceae; genus Deinococcus; species Deinococcus apachensis. The sequence continues at coordinate 140,615 of NZ_KB906400.1, forward strand.
CGTTGTCGGCGAACATCACGATCTGGCGCGCCATCACCAGCAGGGTGACCAAGGCGGTGCCCCACAGCACGCCGCCCACCGCGAGGGTCTGCCGCGGGTACAGCGCCAGCAGCAGCGCGAAGGAGGCGGACAGCGCCAGGTAGGGGGACAGCAGGGTGAGCCGGACCTGCCAGGTGCCCGGGCGGCGGGCGGCCCGCGGCTCGGCCCGGGCCGCCAAAGCCGCGCCAAGGCCCTCCAGCACGAAGCTCCAGGCCCACAGCGCGTCGACCGGGTGCCCGGTCACGTAGGAGCCCGCCCGCGTCAGGTACACGAAGATAAAGTCGCCGACGATGTTCAGCCCCAGCCCCAGCGCGAAGAACACCTCGTGGGCGCGCAGGCGCTGGTTGCGAAAGACCGCCAGCAGCAGCAGGCCCAGCAGGAAGAGGTCCAGGACCGGGTAGGTCAGCGAGACGAGCCGCGAGACGAGCGGTTCGGCCGCGTCCCCCGCGATGCCCGCCAGGAAGAGCTGCCAGGCAAAGACGCCGACGGCCCCCACCACGATCAGGCTGTCCAGGGCCAGCCGGGCGGTCTTCAGGCCCAGCAGCGGCAGGCGGGCGAGCAGCACGAAGGCCGCCCCCTGAAAGAGGTAGGCGAGGACATACAGGCCGTCCGCGACCGAGGGAAAGGGCGGCTCCCGGCCGACCAGGTCGAGGTACACCCAGGAGGCCTCGGCGGCGCCGCGCACCAGGGCGTGGGCGAGCAGCCACGCGAACGCCACCCGCAGGGGTCCCGCGCTGCGCGCGAAGAGCTGCCCCACGACCACCAGGAACAGGGCCACGACGGCCAGGTAATGCAGGTCCGAGTACCACTCCCGCCCCCCGGCCCCGCCCCAGCCGAACACCAGCCACGCGCTGTGCAGTCCCGCGGCCAGGATGAGCAGCCCCAGGGTGGGACGCAGCGCGGAGGGAAGAGCAGGAGCCACCATCGGCGTCCCACTGTGCCCCGCCGGATGTGACAGGGTTCTGACGGCGCCGGGGCTACCCCTCCCGGATGAAGGAGAGCAGCTCCCCCACCCGCAGCACCTTCTGCGGCCGGTCAGGGTTCAGCCGGTACAGGTACGACACGAACTGGCCCGGGTCGGCCCCGTTTCCCGCGAACAGGTCGTAATGGGTCGGCACCACCAGGCCGACGTTCAGGACCTCCGCCAGCTCCGCCGCCTCCCGCACGCCCATATTCCCGACGATGCCCCGCCGGGTGCGGAAGTAATCGCGCCCGTTGATGGGTAAAAAGGCCACGTCGATCCGCCAGGCCGAGAGCGCCTCGATCAGGCCGTCCCAGATCACCGTGTCGCCCGCGTGGTAGACCGTCACGCCGTTCCACTCGATGACGTAACCCAGGAAGGCGTAGCCGCTCCCGGCCCCCTCCAGCTCGGTGTGGGCGCTGGGGACCGGCGTGATGGTGGCGCCCAGTTCCGTGAACGGCTCCCCCGCGCGGGCGTGGCGCCACCGTTCCCCCCCGATCCCGGCCTGAGCGGGGTCACAGGTATAGGGACCCGCGAAGTGTGCCCCGGGAGAGGCCACGGCCAGCGGGCGCAGGGTGTCCGGGTCGAAGTGATCGACATGGTTGTGCGTGACGAGTACCAGGTCCGCATTCGTCACGTCCCCCGGCGGGACGGGCGGCGGAAACACACGCTCCAGATGCCCGCCCCCGCCGTCGGAGTCGGTGAGGTACGGGTCGATGTAGAGGACCCCGCCCGGTCCCCGGATCGCCACGCCGACCTGACCGAGGCCGTAAAAGGCCAGGCTGTTCTCGCCGACCTGGAGGCGGTTCATACGTTCGATGAGGGGATGATTCGGCATATCCGCCCATTCTGCCGGAGCGCGGGGACCGGATACCGTCACCGGCTCCCTCTGCGCAGCACGACGATCGGGTCGCCCAGCTTCAGCTCACCCTGTTCGGCGTGGACGAGGTTTTGTCCGAACTCCACAAGACGGCCGCGCCGCCGGTAGCCCGCCAACGTCCGCAGCGGCTCCCCGCCCATGCGCCCCTCCGAGATGTTCAGGACGCTGCACCGCGCGCACGGCTCCACCACGCCAAACTCCAGATCGCCGATGCGGATGCGCCCCCAGCCGTCCTCCCCGTAGGCTGCGCCCCCGCGCACAACGAGGTTGGGGCGGAAGCGTTCGGGGGTGACGGGATGGGGCAGGCGGGTGTTGAGGTCCGCGACCGACGCCTCGGAGACGAGGTGCAGCGGGTTGCCGTCCGCGAAGCTGATGCGCGCCGTGCCGAAGCGCGGATTCATGTGCCGCTCGGCCTCGTCGGGGAAATAGACCAGGGCGGCGGGCAGGCCGAGGTAGGCGCTCCACCAGGCGTTCGCCTCCCCGCCGACCTCCACGGCCTGCACGGGCTGGCGGAAGATGTGGACCAGGCGCCCCGGCCCGCCCGGCCCGTGCGGCACGGGCAGGGGCGGCATCCCGGGCGCCGTCACGCGCAGTCCCCCCGGCTCCAGCCCTACCCCGACGAGGTCCATGCGCGGGAAGTCCCTCCCGGTCACCTGCCGCCCACCCCCGTCCACGACCATCCAGCGGCGGTCGAGGCCCAGGCCGAAGAGTTCCACCCTCGCGCGGTCCAGCGCCACGCCGCGCGCCGACTTGATGGGATAGGTGTACAGGCCGGAGAGGGTCAGGGGGGTGGACATGGGCGCAGTCTCCCGGGCGTCAGGTGCGGAACAGGGTGTCCGGGGGCAGGGTCGCGGCAAGGGCCGCACGCCAGCCGCGAATCGTCTCCCCGCCGGGTTGTCCCGCGTGGGCCGCCCGCAGCGCGAGGAGGGCGGCGCCCAGGACGGGCTCGAAACCGCCCTCACCCGGCGTGGCGCCCGGCTCGCCCCCGCGCACCCGGGCGAGCAGCGCGTCCCGCAGCAGGGGCGAGGGGTGACGCATCACGCCGCCCGCCGCGTACAGACCGAAGGCCGTGCCGCCCAGGCCCACCCGGCGGGCGGCCACGAGGGCATAGTCCCCCAGGGCCGCGCCGTGCCGTCCCACCAGCCCCCGCGCGGTCACGTCCCCCGCCGCCGCCGCATCCAGCAGCACCCGCGCGAGGCGACCCACCCGGCCTGGCGGGCGGCGGTCCCGGCGGGTGAGGGCGTGCAGCAGCGCCTCCACGTTCGGCAGGCGGTAGGCCGCCAGCACCCGGTCGGTAAGCAGGGTCGGCGGGTCGAAGCCCAGGTCCGCCCGGTACACGGCGCGCAGGGTCATCCGCCCCAGGTCCTCCGCCCCCCCGGGTTCCTGCCAGAAGCCCGTGTGCCAGGTCTGCCCGCCCGGGGCGGCGGCGGCGATCCCCGCGCCCGTGCCGCAGGCGACCATCACCCCGGTACCGTCCGGTGCGGCGGCATGCAGGGCACCCAGCGCGTCGTTCACCACCGCGCGAGACGCGCCCCAGCCGCGCGACTCCAGCTCGGCCCCCAGCAGCACGAAGTCCTCGGGCCAGTCAGCCCCCGTCGCGCTCAGGACGGCGGCGCGGAGGTGGGCAGCGTGGGCGTCCGCCATCCTCAGCGCCGCCAGCACCGCCCGGTCGATGGCCGCCAGCGCCTCCCGTTTCGACACGTAGATGTTTCCCCGCCCCCCGCGCCCCCAGCCCAGCACGCGCCCGGACGTGTCCGCCACCAGGGCCACCGTCTTGGTGTTGCCCGCGTCGATCCCCAGGACGAGGTCGGGAGGGCTCATGGGAAGGCCGGACCCCGCGTCACGCCGCACGCGGCGCGGTCGGCGAGGACGGTGGTGTTCGCGTCCTGAAGCCACGAGGCGGGCACCTCAGGTGTCGGCGGCTCCCGCAGCGCGCGGGCGAGGATGTCCCGCTTGTGAACCCCGCTGACGAGGAGAATGACCCGTCCCGCGCCCAGGATCACGTCCATGCCCGCCGTCAGCGCCCGTGTCGGCACGGGCAGGTCGCCCCAGTACGCGGCGTTGCTCGCCAGACTCGCGGGCGTGAGCGTCACCACCCGCGTCCGCGCGCCCGGCCCGCAGGGCGGCTCGTTAAAGCCCAGGTGCCCGTTCGGCCCGAGGCCCAGGACGGCGAGGTCGATGCCGCCGAGGGCCGCCACCTGCGCCTCGAAACGGCGGCACCCCTCGTCCGGGTCCGGGACCTCGCCTAGCCGCACGACCTGTTTCACGCCCAGCGGCTCCACGAAGGAGCGGCGCATCCAGCCCCACAGCGAGCGCGGGTCGTCCTCGCCCAGCCCCAGGTATTCGTCAAGTTGCACGGCAGTGAGGGCGGAGGCGTCGAGGTCCCGCCGGGCAAGCTCCGCGTACGTCGCCATCGGGGTATGGCCCGTGGCGACCAGGACGGAGAGGCTGGGCTTCTCGCGCAGCGCGTCCCCGATGAGATCGGCGGCGCGTTCGGCGAGCGTGTCCGCGTCCTCCAGCACCTCCACCCCTACCACAGCCGCTCCGGCAGGTACGCGCGGTGCGCCCGGGCGAGGTCGTCATACAGCGCCCCGGCGAGGGGCAGCGTGCGGACGAGGGGGTTACTCACCAGGGCGCGCAGGGCGTCCCGGCGCGAGCCGCACCACCCCGCGTCCGCCGCCAGCCCCTGATACTCGCCGAGCGAGCCCAGCAGGCCCCGCACCGGGGCGGGCACCCGGAAGCCGGGCAGTGGCCGCGCCCCCCGGCGGTCCACCAGACACGGCACCTCCACCACCTGCCCGTCGGGGAAGTCGGCGATGGCCCCGCGGTTCACCACGTTGCACAGCCACACCTCGCCGCGGTCGTTGAACAGGGCGTCCATCACGTCCACCGCGAGTTCCAGCTCGAACAGGCCGCCGCGTGAGCGGGCCGGGTCGAGGGTGGGGACCCGGGCCTCCACCTGCTCCCGGTAGTGCGCCCAGTAGTCGGGCACCTCGGCGAGGATGTCCTGGGCTCGGGTGGTGGGCCGGGCGCGCAGCTCGCGCAGCATGTCCGCCTCGTAGAAGTAGTACTTCATGTACGAGGCGGGCAAGGACCCCATCGTGACGGCGAGGTGCAGGAGTCGCCGCGCCCAGGGGTCCGTGACCCCCTCCAAAGCCCGCTCCAGCAGCGGCAGCAGCGGTACCCCGTCATAACTCGCCTCCACGCTCCAGCAGGCGTGGTTCAGTCCGACCATCGTGGCCTCCACCCGGCGGGGGTCAAGGCCTGCCATCCGCGCCAGTTCGAGGGGAAAGATGATGGGCCCCTCGCACAGCGAGATGACGGGCACGTCGGAGTGGTCAGCCACGGCCTGCGCGACGATGTTCACGGGGTTGGTGTAGTTGAAGAGCGTGGCCCCCGGGCACAGCCGGGCCATGTCCTCCACCAGCCCGCGTGTGACGTGCAGCGCCCGCAGGGCCATGAACAAGCCCCCCGCCCCCTGCGTCTCCTGCCCGATGGCGCCGCGGGACAGGGGAATCCGCTCGTCGAGCGCCCGCGCCTCGAAGCCGCCGGGCCGGAAGCTCGACAGCACCCCGTCGCACCCCGGGAGGGCGCGTTCCCGGCTCGTGGTCGCCGTCACCCGCAGGTCGGCGCCCTGGGCCTCGACCATCCGTTCCGCCAGCCGCCGCACGAGGTCGAGCCGCCCCTCGTCGAGGTCCACCAGGACGATCTCCGACCCGGCGAAGTGGTCCGCCTGCCGGATAAAGGACGCCACCGTGCCCGGCGCGCGGGTGCTGCCGCCACCGATATAGGCGAGTCTGATGCGGGCCATAGGGTTTCGCCGTCATGCTACCGCGTTGGCCCCGGGAAGGGTCGCCCCCGGGAGACGCAGGACCACCGCCAAGTCGCCAGGTGGGCATAACACAATCCTCGGCCCTGCGGGCCACCTCCCCTTAGGACGCTTGATGCGAAAGGAGAAGCTGGCGAAATGGCCCTTTCGTCGTCTGGCGTGAAGGCGAGCGCCGCGCGCCACCCCTCTCCCGTAAGGGTGGGCAAAAGACCTTGCACCACACCGTGTTGTCCCCATGCACTTCGAGCGTTTGGGGGAGACAACCGCCCGAGGTTTCTGGAGGGCAAAGGCCGGACCTGGCTCCCCTCCCAGGGGAGCTGTCCGCAAAGCGGGCTGAGGGGTTGCCCGGGGCCAGCTCTTCCTTACGCTTGCCCTACCCGCACGCACCGGACAGGGACTGGAGTGGCGGCGTCTTGACACCGCCCTGCCGAAAGCCTACTTTATCGCTAAAGTTAAACTCATCTTTACGCGGAGGCCCTGGCAGGCCTTCCCCGTCTGCCCCTCCCCGCCCGCCTTCACGTCACGTTCCACTCGGGAGCGCGCATGACGGAATCGGCCCCACCCTCCCCCAATCTCCCCTTCCCCGCCCCGGTCACCCTGGCGGACATCGCGCGGTTGGCGGGAGTGTCCCGCATGACGGCCTCCAACGTCATCAACGGCAAGCCGGGCATGACCGAGGCCACCCGGCAGCGGGTGCTGCGGGCGGTCGAGCAGACCGGGTACGTGGCGAACCCGGCGGCGCGGAGGCTGGCGGGGCGACGCACCAACCTGATCGGGGTGATCGCGCCGCGCTACGGGGTGCCCTACGTCAACGAGGTCCTGCACGGCGCGGTCGCCGCCGCCGAGGACGCGGGCATGAACTTGGCGGTCTTCACCACCGCGGGCAGCGCGGCCCTGGAGCGCGAGCGGGCGGCGCTGCTGCGGACCCTGGCCGACGGGGTGCTGCTCATCCTGCCCAGCGGGGACGAACACGAGGTGTTCCAGGACGCCGTGCCGGTGGTCACGGCCGGGTCGCTGAGCCCCTTCAGCGTGCGGGGCGACAACGTCCACGGCGGGCGCCTCGTCGCGCGGCACCTGCTGGAGTTGGGGCACCGCCGGGTCGCGTACATCCGCGGGCCGCACTCGGGCGGGGTCTACCAGCAGGAGTCGGAGGCGCGCGAGCGCGGCTTTCTGGAGGAACTGCGGGGAAGTGGTGTGGACGTGCCCGCCGCGTACCTCGCCCCGGGCGACTTCAGCGAGGCGGGGGGGGAGCGCGCCGCGCGGGCGCTGCTGGCCCTGCCCGAGCCGCCCACGGCCATCTTCGCCTCCAACGATTCGGCGGCCCTGGGGGTGCTGCGCGCCGCCGAGGCGCTGGGGCTGCGGGTGCCCGGCGACCTCTCGGTGGTGGGCTACGACGACGTGGGGGCCGCCGCCCGGACCCGCCCGCCGCTGACCACCGTGCGCCAGCCGCTCCCCGAGATGGGCGCAGCGGCGGTGCGGATGCTGCTCGACCTCGTGCGCGGCACGCGGCCCACGCCGCCGCCCCCCTTTCCCACCACCCTCGCCCCGCGCGACTCCACCGGGCCACCCTTCCCGTCCCGCTGACCGCCCGTCCCCCCTTTCCCTCTCGCCCGGCCCGCGCCGGAGACTGCCGAGGTTCCCCATGAAGCCAGTGTCCCGCTTTGCCGCCCCCCTCGCCCTGCTCACCGCCGCCCTGGGCGCCCATGCCTTCGCGCAGGGGCAGCCCAAGACCACCTTCACGGTGGTGCGCTCGGCCCAGTGGGGGGCGCAGAACCTCAACCCCTTCTCGCCGGGGGACCAGCACCTCCAGGCCACCACCTCGGCCATCTACGAGACGCTGTTTTACGTCAACGGCCTGAACGGCAAGGTCACCAACGTGCTGGGCACCAAGTACGCCTGGAGCCCGGACAACAAGACCCTGACCGTCTCCACCCGCCCGGGCGTGAAGTGGCACGACGGCCAGGCCTTCAGCGCGAACGACGTGGCCTTCACCTTCAACTACATGAAGCAGTACCCGGCGCTCGACCTCACGGGGATCTGGAAAAACGGCCTCTCGAGCGTGAAGGCGAGCGGCCCGGGCACCGTGACCTTCACCTTCAGCCGCGCCAATACACCGATCTTCAACAACATCGCCAATGTGGCCATCGTCCCCCAGCACCTGTGGAGCCAGGTCAAGGACCCGCTGACCTACACCAACTCCAAGCCGGTGGGGACCGGCCCCTTCACCTTCGACGCCTACAGCCAGCAGGCGGTGCGGGTGCTGAAGAACCCCAACTACTGGATCAAGGGCCAGCCCTACGTGGACGCGGTGGTCTGGCGCGCGACCAACGGCAACGACGCCGCGCTGCTGCAACTGCTCAAGGGCGAGGCCGACTACGGCTACATCGGCATTCCCGACCCCAAGGGCGGCTACGCGGCCAAGGGGCCGAACTACAGCTACTGGTGGCCGGTCAACAACTCCAACTTCCTGTACTTCAACACCACCAAGGCGCCCTTCAGCGACGCCGCCTTCCGCCGCGCGGTCGCGGGGGCGATCAACACCAAGGACGTGGCGCAGAAGGCCTACTCGGGCGTCCTGGCCGCCGCGCCCGCCAGCGCCGTCATTCCCGCCCAGCAGGCGCAGTGGCTCCCCACCTCGATGAAGAGCATGACCCTCAAGTATGACCCCGCGGCCGCCGACCGGGCGTTGACAGCGGCCGGGTACAAGAAGAACGCGCAGGGCCAACGCCTGGGCAGGGACGGGAAGCCTCTGCCCACCTTCAAGATCCTGGTGGGGGCGGGCTGGACGGACTTCATCACGATGGCGCAGGTCGTGGGGGACAACCTCAAGCGGCTGGGGATCAACACCTCCATCGACCAGCAGACCTGGAGCTCCTACTCGGGCGGGCTTCAGACCGCGACCTACGACATGGGCATCAGCTGGGGCTGGGGCAACGGCCCGACGCCGTACTACCTGTTCTACTCCTCGTTCTCGCCCGAACTCAGCGCGCCGGTGGGCAAGACGGCCCCGTCGAACCTCTCGCACTACACCAACCCGGCCCTCACCAAGGCCATCGCCGCCTTCCGCGCCACCAGCGACCCGGCCGCGCAGAAGCAGGCCGTCGCCACCATGGTCAGCACGGTCATGAGGGACATGCCGTGGGTACCGCTGACCGACCGCGCGCAATTCTCGCTGTACAACACCAGCCGGTTCACGAACTTCCCGACCGCGCAAAACCCCTACAACGACGGCAGCCCCGACGACGTGCCCGGCGCGCGGCTGATGTACCTCAACGTCAAGCCCAAGTAAGCGCCACCTTCTCCCGGGTGGGACTGGGACCACTCCCGTCCCACCCCCCGTTTTAGGAGGCCCCCCGTGCCCTACCTCCTGCGCAAGTTCGGCATCCTGCTGTTCACCCTGTGGGTGGCGGTGACCCTCAACTTCATCCTGCCGCGCCTGGTGCCCGGCAACCCCGTCGGCGCGATGATCGCCAAGTACCAGGGCCGCCTCGACCCGCAGGCGGTCACGGCGCTGACCAAGGCGTACGGGCTCGACAACCAGGGCAGCCTGATCGAGCAGTACGTCGGGTACCTCGGGCGGATGCTGCACGGCGATTTCGGGCGCTCCATCGGGCAGTTCCCGACCCCCGTGAGCGACATCATCGCGCAGGCCGCGCCGTGGACCATTGGCCTGATCGGTGTGACCACCATCCTGTCGTTCCTGATCGGCAGCGCCTTCGGGCTGTACTCGGCGTGGCGGCGGGGGGGCCGGGTGGCCGACGCCCTGCCGCCCCTGGCCCTCTTCCTGAACTCGATGCCGTACTTCTGGTTCGCGCTGCTGCTGCTGTACTTCTTCGCGTTCAAGCAGAGCCTCTTTCCCCTGGGCAACAACCTCGACCCCTTCCTGACGCCCTGGACCTCCCAGTGGTGGTCCTCGCTGCTGCGGCACGCCGTGTTGCCCGCACTCACCATCATCGTGACGGCGGCGGGCGGCTGGCTGATCACCATGCGCAACAACGTGATGAACGTGATGGGCGAGGACTACCTCGCCTTCGCGCGGGCCAAGGGCCTCTCGGAGGGCCGCATCCTGAACCGTTATGTGCTGCGCAACGCCCTGCTGCCCAGCTTCACCGCGTTCGGCATCGCGCTGGGCTTCGTGGTGGGCGGGGCGATCTTCGTCGAGACGGTGTTCTCCTACCCCGGCCTGGGGCTGTATCTGTACCAGGCGGTCGTGGGGCTCGACTACCCCCTCATGCAGGCGATCTTCCTCTTCATCGCGCTCGCCGTGCTGATCGCCAACTTCATCGTGGACGCGCTGTACGCCGTGCTTGACCCGCGCGTTCGGGACGGGAGGACGCCATGACCGTCATTCCCGTAAACCGCACGCCCAGGCCCAGGTTCAACGTGAGCGGCCTGCGCCTCGTGCTGCGCTCGCCGCAGGCCGCGGCGGGGGCGGCCATCCTGCTGATCGTGCTGCTGATGGGCCTTTTCGCGCCGCTGCTGACCCCCTACGATCCCAGCTCACAGGATTTCGGCACGTGGCTCAAACCCTCGGCGCAGCACCCCCTGGGCACGACCGCGCTGGGGCAGGACATCCTGGCGCAACTGCTGTACGGCTCGCGGCTCACGCTGCTGATCGGCGTCGCCACGGGGCTGGTGGCGACCGCCATCGGCACGACGCTGGGCCTCGCCGCCGCCTATTTTGGGGGCCGTACTGACGAGATCATCAACACGGTCATCAACGTCTTCCTGGTCCTGCCCGGGTTGCCGCTGCTCATCGTCGCCGCGGCCTTCCTGCGGGGGGGCGGGGCGTGGCCGATCATCCTGGTGATCTCGCTGACAGGCTGGGCCTTCGGGGCGAGGGTGCTGCGCGGGCAGGCGATGGCCCTCCGGGGCCGGGACTTCGTGCAGGCCGCCATCGCCACCGGGGAGGGGCCGGGCCGCATCATCTTCGCGGAGATGCTGCCCAACCTCGCGGGCCTGATCGCCGCCAACTTCTTCTCCACGGCGCTGTACGCCATCCTCAGCGCGGCGGGCCTCTCCTTTCTCGGTGTGGGCGACGTGGGGATCAACACCTGGGGCACGATGCTGTACTGGGCGCAGGCCAGGGGTGCCCTGCTGCAGGGCGCGTGGTGGTGGTTCGCCCCCCCCGGCCTCGGCATCGCCCTGCTGGGCACCGCCTGCGCGCTGCTGAACTTCGGCATCGACGAGATCACCAACCCCAAGGCCAACCACGCGAACAAGGCGACCCGGGTGCTGCGGCGCGGGAAGGCCCCGAAAGTCGTGGCGCCCCAGCCGGAGGGTCCGCTGCTCTCCATCCGCCACCTCGACGCGGGGTACGTCACTCCGAAAGGCCCGGTGCGCGCGGTGCGCGACGTGTCCCTCAGCGTGAAGCCCGGCGAGTTCGTCGGCCTGGCGGGCGAGTCGGGCTGCGGCAAGTCCACCCTGGCCTTCGCGGCGACCCGGCTCCTCGATCCGCCCGGCGCGGTGTTCGGCGGCGAGGCCGTTCTGGCGGGCCAGGACCTCCTCGCCATGACCCCCGAGGAACTGCGGCGGGTGCGCTGGAAGGACTATTCCCTCGTCTTCCAGGCGAGCATGAACATCCTCAACCCGGTCATCAAGATTCGGGAGCAGGTGTACGACGCGATGCAGGCGCACGGGGTGAGGGACAAGGCGCGGCTCGACGCGCGGGCCCGCGAACTCTTCCGCCTCGTCGGCATCCGCGAGAGCTATCTCGACGCCTACCCGCACCAGCTCTCGGGCGGGATGAAGCAGCGCGTGGTGATCGCGATTGCCCTCGCCCTCGAACCGAAACTCGTCGTGATGGACGAGCCGACGACCGCGCTCGACGTGGTGGTGCAGCGCCAGATCCTCCAGGAGATCGACGAGGTGCGGCGGGAGCTCGGCATCGCCATCATCTTCATCACCCACGACCTCTCGCTGCTCGTCGAGATGAGTGACCGCATCGCCATCATGTACGCCGGGGAGATCGTGGAGGAGGCCCCGGCGCGCGAGATCTACCAGCACCCCAAGCACCCCTACACCCGCAGGCTGATGACCGCCTTCCCGCCCCTCTCCGGCGAGCGCGAGCGGAGAGAAGGCATTCCGGGCCGACCACCGCCGCTGAGCCAGGACATCCCGTACTGCCCCTTCTTCGACCGCTGCCCGTCGCGGATGCCGGGCCTGTGCGACGTGAAGAAGCCCGCCAACGTCGAGGTCGAGCCGGGGCACCGGGTCGCCTGCTTCCTGCACTCGCCCGCCGTGAAGGAGGAGGGCCATGCTCTCGCCAGCGACTGACACGCGCATGAACGTCGGGACGGCCCTCGAAGCGCGGGGGCTGACCAAGGTCTTCAAGGTGGGCCGGGCGGGCAAGAGCGTCACCGCCGTCAATCACGTGGACCTTACCATCGGGCGCGGCGAGGTGCTGGGCCTGGTGGGCGAGTCGGGCTCGGGCAAGAGCACCATCGCCCGGCTGATCGGCCAGCTCTACGAGCCGACCTCGGGGACGATGCGCCTGGCGGGTGAGGACGTGCCGCTGCGGATGGGGGGCGCGCGGCTCAGGAGATTCCGCAAGAACGTCCAGATGATCTTCCAAGACCCCTACGGGAGCCTCAACGGGCTGCACACGGTGGGCTACATCCTGTCGCGCCCCCTGAAGATCCACGGGCTGGCGAGGGGGCGGGGTGTTTCGGAACAGGTCAACTCCCTGCTCGAACGGGTGGGCCTCTCGCCGGGCGCAAGCTACGCCGCCAAGAAGCCGCACGAGCTGTCGGGCGGGCAGCGGCAGCGGGTGGTTATCGCCCGTGCGCTCGCCGCGCGCCCCGAACTGATCCTCGCGGACGAGCCCACAAGCGCGCTCGACGTCTCCATCCGGCTTGACATCATGAACCTGCTCCTCGACCTGCGGGACCAGGAGGGGCTCTCGATGCTGTTCATCACCCACGACCTCGCGGGGGCGCGGTACATGGCCGACCGCATCGCGGTGATGTACACCGGGCACATCGTCGAGGTCGGCCCAGCCGACCAGGTGATCGACGACCCGCAGATGCCGTACACACGGCTGCTGAAGTCGGCGGCGCCCAAGCCCGAGGCGGGCCTGCACCCCGAGCGGGTCGAGGCGCGGGGCGAGGTGCCCGACCTCACCAACCTGCCGCCCGGCTGCCCCTTCGAGCCGAGGTGCCCGCACGCCCGGCCCGTCTGCCGCGAGGGGCTGCCGAGGATGTACGACGTGGGCCCGGGGCACCAGGCGCGCTGCATCCTGCATGACCCGGCATTGGCGGCCCAACCTCCCATTCATCCCGAGGTGACCGCGTGACCGTGAGCGAGACCGAGCCTGTACGCAAGACCGACTTTCCCGCCGACTTCGCCTGGGGCACGGCGACCGCCGCCTACCAGATCGAGGGCGCCGTGGCCGAGGACGGGCGTTCCCCGAGCATCTGGGACACCTTCAGCCACACGCCGGGGCGGGTGAAAAACGGCGAGAACGGCGACGTGGCCTGCGACCACTACCACCGTTGGGCGGAAGACCTGGACCTGATGGCGCAGCTTGGCCTGAACGCCTACCGCTTCTCGGTGGCGTGGCCGCGGGTGGTGCCGGGCGGGCGGGGGGCGGTGAACGCCAGGGGACTCGACTTCTACGACCGCCTGACGGACGGGCTGCTCTCCCGGGGCGTCGACCCCTACGTCACCCTCTACCACTGGGACCTTCCGCAGGTCCTCCAGGACGCGGGCGGCTGGGCGAACCGCGACACCGCTTATGCCTTCGCGGACTACACCGATGCCGTGGCGGGGCGGCTGGGGGACCGGGTCCGGGGCTGGATCACCCACAACGAGCCGTGGTGCGCGGCCTTCCTGGGGAACGTGGTGGGCGTCCACGCGCCGGGGTTGCAGGACCTGGGGACGGGCCTGCGCGCCTCACACCATCTCCTGCTCTCGCACGGGTTGGGAACGGAGGTGATTCGGGCGGCAGTGCCCAACGCCCAGGTCGGCATCACGCTGATCCTGGGGCCGCACCATCCGGCCACCGACCGCCCCGAGGACGAGGCCGCCGCCCGGCGCGGGGACGGCTTTCTCAACCGCTGGTTCCTCGATCCGGTGTACGGGCGTGGGTATCCACAAGACATGCTCGACCTGTACCGCCCCTATGCCCCAGCGTTCGAGGAGGCCATCCGGCCCGGCGACCTGGAGACCGTCGCCGCCCCGACCGACTTCCTGGGCGTGAACTACTACCAGCGCACGGTGGTTCAGGACGCGCCGGGCGAGAACGGGCTGCTCGGGACCCGCAACCTCCGGCCAGAAGGCGAATACACCGCCTTCGACTGGGAGGTCTATCCCGATGGCCTGCGTGAGATTCTGACCCGTGTGCACCAGGATTACGCCCCGCCCGTGATGTACGTCACCGAGAACGGCGCGGCCTACGACGACCGCCCCACCCCGGACGGCCAGATTCACGACGAGCCCCGCCGCCGCTACATCGAGCGCCACCTCGCGGCCTGCCGGGACGCGATGGGGGCCGGGGTGCCCCTGAAGGGCTACTTCGCCTGGAGCCTGCTTGACAACTTCGAGTGGGCCGAGGGGTACAGCAAACGCTTCGGCCTGGTGCGGGTGGACTACCCCACCCAGCGGCGGACCGTGAAGGACAGCGGCGCGTGGTACGGCCGCCTGAGCCGGGGGGCAGAGGAGTAGAGCCTTTCTGGAGATGTCGTTTCTCCCTCTCTCCCCGGGGGTGACTCGCAGAGCCGCACAGCGGAGGCCCGGGGTGAGGGGGCGGGTAACCACCTCAAGCTGCTGCAAGATGTCCTGCCCCTCATCCCAGCCGCGCCGGGGAACGCGCCCGCTCACCCCCTCGGCTCCGCAACTTTACAAGGCCCAACCTCCCCCCTGGGGGGGGAGGGGCAAAAATCCTGTCCTGGCCGCCATCTCATTATTCTCTGTTGAGGTTTGCCCATGACTTCCACCGGCACGCGCCGCTCCTCCATTGACGCCCTGCTCGACCAGATGACCCTGGAGGAACAGGTCTCGCTGCTGGCTGGAGCCGATTTCTGGAGAACAGTTCCCATTCCCCGCCTGGGCATTCCCTCCCTTAAGGTCACCGATGGACCGGCGGGGGCACGTGGCGGCGGTCCCCTCGTCGGCGGGAAGAGGACGGCGGCCTTCCCCGTCGGCATCGCCCTGGGAAGTACCTGGAACCCCGAACTCCTGCACGAGATCGGGCAGCATCTCGCCCGCGAGGCGCAGGACAAGGGCGCAGGCGTGCTGCTCGCCCCCACCCTGAACCTCTTTCGCTCGACGCTGAACGGGCGCAACTTCGAGAGCTACTCGGAGGACCCCTTCCTGACGGGCACGCTGGGCACCGCCTACGTGCGGGGGCTCCAGTCGAAGGGGGTGGCGGCCACCGTCAAGCACTACGTGGGCAACGAGTCCGAGTACCAGCGCAACACCATCTCCTCGGACATCCCCGAGCGGGCGCTGCGGGAACTGTACCTGCGGCCCTTCGAGATGACGGTGAAACAGGGTGGCGCCTGGGCGGTCATGACCGGGTACAACAGGCTCAATGGCACCTATTGCAGCGAGAATGCGCGGCTCATCCGGGGCGTCCTGCGCGGCGAGTGGGGCTTTGGCGGCCTGGTGATGAGCGACTGGGGCGGCACCCATTCCGCCGGAGAGAGCGTGCGGGCGGGGCTGGACCTGGAAATGCCCGGCCCGGCCAAGGCGCGGGCCACCCTGCTCGAAGAGGCCCGGAACGACGAGGCCACCCGGCAGGCGGTCCGCGAGGCCGCTCGTCATGTCCTGCGCCTCATTGAGCGCACCGGTACGTTCGACCAGCCCCGCGACGTGCGCGACGAGGCCGAGCGCGACGAGGAGTACGGAAGCACCCGGGCGCTCATCCGCCGCGCCGGGGCCGAGGGGACGGTGCTGCTCAGGAACGAGGGCGGGCTGCTGCCCCTGCCCAGGGACGCGGAAGTGGCCGTCATCGGGCCGAACGCGGCGGCCGGGCAGGTCATGGGCGGCGGCAGCGCGCAGATGAACGCGCACCGCCGCGTCTCTCCGCTGGAGGGGCTGCGCGCGGCGCTGGGCGAGGAGAACGTGACCTTTGCTGTCGGCTGCGACAACGACCGCTTCCTGCCCACCCTGGACGTTCCCGTGCGAATCGAGTATTTCGGGGAGGGCGGCGAAGCCATAGCGGCGGAGACGCGCCAGGGGAGCGAGATCATGTGGTTCTCCTTCCCCGAGGGCGTCTCCCCCACCGCCTTTCGTGCCCGCCTGAGCCTGACGCTGACGGTGCCCGGGGACGGCGAGTACGAGCTGAGCCTGTTCAGCGCGGGGCTGAGCCGCCTGGCCGTGGACGGGAAGGAGCTCATCGACCACTGGACGGACTGGGCGCCGGGCGACACCTACTTCGGCTTCGGCAGCGACGAGGTGCGGGTCACGCGAAGCCTGGCCGCCGGGGAACATCAGGCCGTCATCGAGGTCACCCCCAAAGCCGTGGAGAACTCCATCGCGGCCTTCAGCGCCGTGCGCCTGGGATTTCGCCAGCCGCTCCCGAAGGGCCGCCTGCGGGAGGCGGCGGAACGGGCAGCGGGTGCCGACTACGCCGTCGTCTGCGTGGGCACGAACGGGCACTGGGAGACCGAGGGCGTAGACCGCTGGGGGCTTAATCTGCCGGGCAATCAGGACGACCTCGTCCGCGCCGTCGTGGCCGCCAACCCGCGCACCATCGTCCTCCTCCAGACGGGCGGCCCGGTCCTGATGCCCTGGCTGGATCAGGTGCCCGCCCTGCTGCAGGGTTGGTTCCCCGGGCAGGAGGCCGGGCACGCCTTTGCGGACGTGCTGCTGGGCCACGCCGACCCCGGCGGGCGATTGCCGCAGACCTTCCCGGCGCGGCTCCCGGACGACCCCACCCACCCCGAGGCCCCCGACGTGCAGTACCCCGGCGAGAACGGGCACGTCGAGTACAAAGAAGGGCTCTACATCGGCTACCGCCACGTGGACCGGGCGGGAACCACGCCCCTGTTCCCCTTCGGCTTCGGGCTGAGTTATGCGAGCTTCGAGTTAATGGACGCGCGGCTCAGTGCCGCCGAGATCGGGCCGGGGGGCGAGGTGAGCGTGATTGTGCTGCTAAAGAACTCGGGCGAGCGCCCCGGGCAGCAGGTCGTGCAGGTCTACGTCCGCGACGTGGAGACGACGCTGGAGCGGCCCGAGAAGGAGCTGAAGGCGTTTGGGAAAGTCACTCTCCAGCCGGGGCAGGTGTGGCAGGGTTACCTCCAGCTCGACATGCGCTCGCTAGCCTACTTCGACGACGCGCGCAGCGCCTGGGTGGCCGACGCGGGGGCGTTCGAGGTGTTGATCGGGACGAGCAGCGCGGACCTTCCCTTCGCCCTGCCGCTGACCCTGACCGGGGAGTGGAGCGAGCCGGTGAGCTGAGGCGCCCGGCACCTCAGAAGGGAATCAGCAGGTTGAGCAGGCGCAGGAAGGGGTCGGCCGGAACGTTCGCGCTCCGGGTCGCCGCGCGGGCCGCCAGTTCCCGGAAATCCCCCTCGCTGGGGAGGCGGGTGGCCCTCACGGTGAGGCGGCGGGCGTGGGAGGGACAGCCCCCCCCATCAGTGACCTGCACGTCGTCCGGGCCGTAGCGGCGGCCAGATTCCAGGTGAACCTGCGCGCGGAGGGTGCCTTCCGGGGCGATGACGGTAAAGATGAAGAGGTTGGGCACGTTGACCCCATTGTGCGCCTTGCGCGCCCTGGGGCAGCCTTGAGAAAGTGGCCCGCTTCCGCCCTCTCGTGCGGGGTGGGGCGTAGGGTCAGCCGAACCACAGGAGGGCCACATGGAGTACCGCCACCTCGGACGCACCGGCTTGCAGGTCAGCCCCCTCTGCCTGGGCACGATGAACTTCGGCCCCGAGACGAGCGAGGAGGACAGTTACCGCATCATGGACCGGGCGCTGGATCTCGGGCTCAACTTCTTCGACACCGCCAACGTCTACGGCTGGAAACAGGGCGAGGGCGTAACTGAACAGATCATCGGCCGCTGGCTGGAGAAGAACCCCGCGGCGCGAGGCCGGATCGTCCTCGCCACCAAGGTGTACGGCAAGATGGGCGAGGGACCCAACGACCAAAAGCTCTCGGCCTACCACATCCGCCGGGCGTGCGAGGACAGCCTGCGCCGCCTGAAGACCGACCACATCGACCTCTACCAGATGCACCACATCGACCGGGGCACGCCCTGGGAGGAGGTGTGGCAGGCGATGGAGTGGCTGGTGGCGCAGGGCATGGTGCTGTACGTGGGCTCCTCGAACTTCGCGGGCTGGAACATCGCGCAGGCGAACTCCGTCGCGGCGCAGCGCAACTTCCTGGGCCTGGTGTCCGAGCAGAGCCTGTACAACCTCCAGGCCCGCATGATCGAGCTGGAGGTGATCCCCGCCTGCCGGGCCTTTGGGCTGGGGCTGATCCCCTGGAGCCCGCTGGGCGGCGGCCTGCTGGGCGGGGCGCTGCAAAAGGCGGCGGGGGGGCGCCGGTCGAACGAGCGGATGCAGGCGCAGATCGAGAAGCACCGCCCCCAGCTGGAGCGCTACGAGGCGCTGTGCCGGGACCTGGGAGAGCAACCGGCGGACGTGGCGCTGGCCTGGCTGCTGAGCAACCCCGTCGTCACGGCCCCCATCATCGGGCCGCGGACGATGGAGCAACTGGAGGGGAACCTGCGGGCGCTGGACATCCAGCTCTCCGGGGACATCCTGAAGGAACTCGACGCCATCTGGCCGGGGCCGGGCGGGCAGGCCCCCGAGGCCTACGCCTGGTAAGGGCGCTCAGGAGGTTCGCGCCGCCGCGTCCAGCGCCGCCTTGACGTGACGGTACACCTCGCGCAGCCTCGCCACGTCCTGTGGCAGGCCGGAGCGCAGCGCGTCGAGCGCGCCGATCACGTGCGACGCCCCGGTCACCCGCTCGTCTTCCGGGAGCGCCCAGTCGGGCAGCTTCGGGGGCTCGGCGGGCGCGCGTTTGGCCTCGTCCCAGGCGACCCAGGCGCGCGGCAGGTCGTACAGGTAGCGGCCCACCCCGAAATGCACGGCGCAGCGCTTGAGGGCGTCGCTCGCCGCCGCTTTGAGGGTGCCCGCCTCCCCTTCCCCCGCCTCGCCCACGTCGCTGCGGGTGAGGCCCAGCACGGTCAGGCGGCCCCGGGCGGTGGGCGGGGTGCCGGGAAAGAGCTTCACGTCGAAGGTCCAGTCGCCCGGGCAGACCGCGTCCAGGCGCTCCATCACCGTTCGCGCGTCCACGAACGCCACCATCAGCGCCGAGGACCGGTCGCGGCTGAACGCCTGGGGTTTCCAGGAGACGCGCTGCGACGGAAAGGGCGCGGCGAGCTGCTCCTTGAGTTGCTGGTAGGACACCCCCGCAGGCTAGTGGAGCCCGGCTCCAGACACAGGTCACCGGGAACGAATGCCCCGGGGAGTGCAGCGCCGCCCCATTCCTGTTACTTTCCCCGTATGCCTGCGCCCCTGCGAATCAGCGAGCACGTCTATGCCCTGCCCATCGAGGCGACGTTGATGGGCGGCCCCACCACGATCTTCCCCGCCCTGATTCTCGACGGGGCGAAGGGCGCCACGCTGGTGGACACTGGCATCCCCGGCATGCAGGACGCCTTCCGGGACGCGCTGGAGGCCCTGGGGCTGGGCTGGGGGGACGTGCGGCGGATCATCGTGACGCACCACGACCTCGACCACATCGGGTCGCTGCCCGCCATTGTGGCCGCCACGGGCGCGGAGGTGCTGGCGCTGGATGCGGAGGTGCCCTACGTCCAGGGCGACCGGCCCGGCCAGAAGCAGCCCTCGCCGCAGATGCTCGCCAGCATGCCGCCCGAGATGGTGGCCCGCTTCTCCAACCCGCCCCGGGCCGCCGTGACCCGCCCGCTGCGCGACGGCGAGGTGCTGGACCTGGCGGGCGGCGTGCGGGTCGTGGCGACGCCCGGGCACACCGAGGGCCACCTCAGCCTCTTGGTGGTGCAAGACGGCGTGCTGATCTCCGGCGACGCCCTGACGAGTGCGGGGGGACAGCTTCACGGGCCGATGGAGCGGGCGACCCCCGACATGGCGTGGGCGCGGGAGAGCGTTCGCAAGCTCGCGGGGCTTCCCGTCACCGCCGTGCTGACCTATCACGGCGGGCTGGTGCGGGAGGACGTGGCGGGCCAACTCGCGCGGGTGGCGGGGGAGGCGAGCTGAGCAGGCATCACCGTCTCCCGGGGTCCGCCTCCCCTGGCGTGGGGCCGACCTCAGGCGGTGGACGCGCCCATCCTGACGACGTGGCGCAGCACGAGTTCCGCGTACAGACTGTTCGCCCAGCCGAACCAGGGGCGGGTAAAGGTTGCCGGGTCGTCCGGGTCGAAGGACTCGTGCATCAGGCCCGTCCCGGCGGTGGTGTCCGTCAGCGTCCGCACGAGGCTGGACCGCTCGTCCGGGTCCGTCGCGGTCAACCCCTGGATGGCGAGCGCGATGGGCCAGACGTAGCCGGGGGGTGTGTGGGGGCTGCCCACCCCGCTCGCCTGCGTGCCTGAGAAGAAGGACGGGTTGGCCGGACTCAGCACGAAGCGGCGCGTGTTCCGGTAGGTGGGATCGTGGGCGGGGCGGTAGCCCAGGTAGGGAATCGAGAGCAGGCTGGGCACGTTCGCGTCGTCCATGAGCAGGTGACGGCCCAGCCCGTCCGTCTCGTAGGCGTACATCCGCCCGAACTCGGGGTGGTTCAGCGCGCCAAACCGCTCGATCCCCGCCTCGATGTCGTCGCGCAGGGCAAAGGCCTCGCGCTCCATCCCCGTGTCCCCCCAGACTTCCCCCGCCATCTCCCCGAGGTGGGCGAGTTCCACGCAGGCCATCATGTTGCCGGGCACGTTGTAGTTGTAGGTGCAGGCGTCGTCGCTGGGGCGAAACGCTGACCAGACCATGCCGGTGTACCCGACCGGGTTGCCCTCTCCCCCGTTCGGCAGGTTGTCGGTGGGCAGCACCGGGTTGGGGCGATGGAAGCGGTAGGGGCTGCACTCGGTGTGGTGCTGCTCGCAGCGCAGGGTGTCCAGGATGGTCCTTGCGGCCTCCCGGAATTCGCCGTGCAGGGGCGCCGTGTCCCCCGTCGCCTGCCAGTAGCGGTGGGCGAGGCGAAGGGGGTAACACAGCGAGTCGATCTCGAACTTGCGCTCCCAGACCAGGAGATGAGCGGGCGGCTCGTCGGCGTGGCCGGGGCCGCGCGGCTCGGCGTTGAAGGCGTTGGCGTAGGGGTCGAGCAGGAGGCAGCGGGCCTGTCTCCGGATCAGCCCGGCGAGCATCGCGCGCAGCTCGGGGTCGTGGGCGGCCAATTCCACGTAGGGCCAGACCTGGGCCGCGCTGTCGCGCAGCCACATAGCGGGGATATCGCCGGTGATCACGAAGGTCGTGCCGTCCGGCCGCCGCGTTACCGTCGTCTCCAGGGTGTTGGGCAGGCAGCCCGCGAAGACCCGCGCCACGTCGGGCTGATCGGGTAGCAGGCGCCGAACCTCCCGGACGAGACCTTCGAGAGCCCCCCTCACTTCGTCCCCGTGAAGGCGATGGACTGGGTGAAGTACCGCTGCGCGAAGACAAAGACGAGCAGCACCGGCAGCGACACGACGACCGAGGCGGCCATGAGGGGGCCGTAGTCGGTGTTGTGGTTGAAGCTGAAGGACTGGAGCCCCATCTGAACGGTCGCCATATTCGGATCATTGAACACGATCAGCGGCCACAGGAAGAGGTTCCAGCCCGCCTGGAAGGTGAAGATGCCCAGCGTCGCCAGCGCGGGGCGGCACAGCGGCAGGTAGATGCGCCAGAAGATCAGGAACTCGGAAGCGCCGTCCACCCGCGCCGCGTCCACCAAGTCGTCGGGCAGGGTGCGGAAGAACTGCCGCATGAAGAACACCGCGAAGGCGCCCGCCGCCCCCGGCAGGATCACCGCCCAGTAGGAGTTCAGCAGGCCGTAGCCTCCCCGTCCCATCAGGTCGTTGCCCCCCGCCAGCGGGAAGGTCCGCAGGATGATGAAGGTGGGGATCAGCGTGATGATGCCCGGCACGAGCAGCGAGGCGAGCTTCATGCGGAACAGCGCCTCGCGCCCCGGAAAACGCAGCCGGGCGAAGGCGTACCCCGCCAGCGACCCCAGGAAGAGGTTGGCGAGCACGCCCAGCGTCGCCATCACGAACGAGTTGTAGAAATACCGGCTGAAGGGCACCGTCGTGAACGCCTTGACGTAATGCTCGAAGGTGATCGTCTGCGGCCACCACTGGATCGGGTCGCGGAAGATGTCCGCGTTGGGCTTGAGGGACGTGACGAGCATCCAGTAGAAGGGCAGCGCCATCACGACCGCGACGAGGATGAGCATCCCGTAGAACAGCACGTCGCTCAACACGCCGAGGGGCCTGACCCGTTTTCGCACCACCATCACGTCACCCCCGAATCGCGGTTGAGCCGCAGGTTGAGCAGGCTGATGACCAGAATGGCGAGGGCGAGCACGAAGGCCTGCGCCGAGGCGTACCCCATCTGAAGCTGGGTAAAGCCGTTCTGGTAAATCTGGTACACGGCGGTCGTGGTCGCGTAGCCGGGGCCGCCCTGGGTCATCACATATGCCTGGTCGAACAGTTGGAAGGCGCCGATCAGCGTCATGAACGTCACGAAGAAGGTCGTGGCGCGCAGGGTGGGCACGGTGATATAGCGGAACTGCTGCCAGGGGGTCGCGCCGTCCAGGGCCGCCGCCTCGTAGAGGTACTTCGGCACGCCCGCGAGCCCGGCGAGGTAGATGATGATGTTGCCCCCCAGCCCCTGCCACAGGGTCACGAAGACGATGGCGTACATCGCCGTGTCCGAGTTGGCGAGCCAGGCGGGACCCTGGATGCCGAACACGCCGAGCGCTTGATTCACCACCCCGTAGTCGCGCTGGAGCATCCACGACCACACCGTCGCGCCCGCGACGCTCGACGTGACGGCGGGCAGGTAGAAGAGGGTGCGGAAAAAGACCATGCCCGGCTTGCGGCGGTTCAGCGCCAGCGCGAGCCCGAGCGAGATCGCAATCATGCTCGGCACGTACAGCAGCGCGTAGAAGCCGACGTTGCGGACCCCCAGCCAGAACAGGTTGTCGGTCAGGAGCCGCTGGTAGTTGCTCAAACCCACCCAGCGCACCGGGGTGAGGATGTCATAGCGCGAGAAGCTCAGCACGAACGCGAACAGCACGGGCGCGACCGTGAAGATCAGGAAGAGCAGCATGGCGGGCGAGATGAAGAGCGCGGCGGCGCGGGCCTCGGCGCGCAGCAGGCGGGACCTGCGGCGTGCGGACCGGGGCTGGCCGGTGACTGGTGTGGTCGTCTCTTGCAGCGTCACGGGGACGGCTCCTTCCTGTGGGGGGGCGGCGCGGTCGAGCGGCCCGGCACGATCTCGAACGCCACGGGATTGCGCAGCGGGACCTCCTGCCCCTCCAGCCGCGTCACGGCGAGGTCCACCGCCCGGCGCCCCATCGCCTCCTGGTCCTGACGGACGTGGGTGAAGAGCGCGTCCCCCAGCGGATCGGTCGGCGAGTCAAAACAGGCGACGCTGACCTCCTCGGGGACGCGGCGACCGAGCGCCCGCAGCGTGTGCGTCACTGCGAGCGCCAGGGTGTACTCCGCCACCAGGAACGCCGTCACGCCCGAGGCCGCCGCGATAAAGGCCTCCAGCCGGGCCACGTCGATCCGCACGTTCTCGGGGCGCAGGTGCAGGGGCAGGCTGCTCTCCAGCGCGTGCAGGGCGAGTTCGGGCCGCACGGGAAGCCCGGCCGCCTCCAGCGCCGAGCGGTAGCCCGCAAAGCGGTCCTCCAGTGAGGAGGTGTTCTCGATGGGCGGGGAGACGAAGGCGATCTCCCGGTGCCCGAGGTCGAGCAGGAAGCGGGTCAGGGCCGCCGCCGCGCTCACGTTGTCGGTCGCCACGCTGGGCGCCGGGATGCCGCGCAGGTAGCGGTCCACGAGGACGATGGGAAAGCCGCCCAGCACGGCCTGGAGCAGCACCGGGTTGTAGTGCTCGCCGTGGACGGGAAAGACGATCAGGGCCTGCGCGCCCGCCCGCATCAGGGCCGTGACCCCGGCCTCCTCCGCCCCGCGCTCGCCGTACGTCCGGCGCAGGAGCAGGCTGTGCCCGCGCGAGGTGCAGGCCGCCTCCACCCCGCGCACGAGGTCGAGGCCGTACGCCTCGGCAAAGTCGGGGAGCAGCAGCCCGAGGGTGGACGCCCCGACCACGCTGCCCGGCCCCGCGAGGCCTAGGTCGGCCCGCACCCGGTCGAGGTCGGGCAGGGTCGCGCTGACGAAGGTGCCCCGGCCGCGAGAGCGCTCCACGATCCCCGCCCGGGCGAGCAGGTCGAGCGCCCGCCGGGTCGTGATGCGGCTCACCGAGAAACGGCGCGCGAGTTCGAGTTCGCCCGGCACGCGGCTGCCCGCGCGCAGTTGCCCCCGCCGCACGTCCTCCAGCAACTCGGCCATCACGTTGGCGTAGAGCAGGCCCGTCATGCTCCACCCTACGCCCTGACCCGCGAAGCCGCTCGCTCGACCGCCGCCGCACTTTCGAGCAGCATCACGCCGCTGAGCGCCGCGCTGAGGTCCAGGGGCAGGGTGGGCTCAGCGGTCCAGTTCGGGCCGTTCAGGTGGTAGGCGGGTGAGAGGTGCCGAGCCGCGACGGCTGCGTTCTCCGACAGGAACGCCTCTAGTTCCGCCACACTCCCCGCGTCCTCCCGGGCAAGCAGGCCGAGGTAGCGGACGAGGATGCCCTTGAACAGGCCACCGTCACCTTCACCCTCAGCCAGGAGGACTGGGCCGTACCGCTTCATCGCCGCCACCGCTGTCCGCCGCGCGAGGTCGAGCGCCGCGCCGTCCCCGGTCGCCCGCCACACCGCCACCCCCGCCCCGATCACCGTCCCCTCGTTGTACGTGAAGGCCCAGTCGCGGTCGATGCGGCCCGGCTCCTCGCGGCCCACGCCGTCCCAGACCTCCCCCGTCGCCGGGTCGATGAGGTGTGCCTGGAGCCAGTGCAGAACCTCGAGGGCGAAGTCGAGATGCTCCTTCTCGCCGGTCTGCTCGTACAGCCGCGCCCCAAGGATCACGGCGGGCGCGTTGGCGGGCGTGTTCTTGTAGTCGAGCTGCGTCTTGCGCCAGGCGACGCCGCCGCCCTCGTGCCCGTTCCAGCCCCCCCGGATGTCCTCCCAGAGGGAGAGGCTGTCGTCGAGAAAGCGCGGGTCAGAGGTCGCCCGGTGCAGCCGCAGCAACGCGAGCGCCATCCACAGCATGTCGTCGTAATAGTCGTTGTGGAGGCTGCCGTGGTTCCCTCGCCGCACCCCCTCGACCAACTCGGCGGCCCGGGTGAGGTGTGCCCCGTCTCCTTCCCGCACGTAAGCATCCACCAGCGTGTCGAGCGCGTGCGCCTGCCACCAGTAGTGAAAGGGGTCCTCGGGCCGCACGAGTCGGGGCGGCAGGCAGACCCGGTAGAGTCTGGCTTCCCCGTCCCAGAAGTGGGTGTTCAGCGCAGCCTGCGCCTCTCCAGCGAGGTCCGTCCAGCCCCTCACGGCGTGGCCTCCAGCGTCAGCGAGTCGAGGTTGAGCCAGCCGTAGCCCTCCGGCCCGAAGAGGACCGTGAGCCGCGACGGCCCCTGCGGCAGGGCGACAGTCGTCTTCACGGTGCCCCAGGTGTTCCAGTCCGGCGTGGACGCGAAGTTGACGAGTCTACCCGCGCCATTCAGGACGAGTTGCCGCGAGGCGTTCCCGCCGCCCGCCCCGTACCGCAGCGTCACCCGGTAGGTGCCCGCCCGCGGAGCGTTCACGTCGAAGGCCACCCCCTGACCGAACGAGCGGAAGTTGTTGATGTACCCGCGTCCCGAATAACCGGGCGCCCGGCTCGCCGCGTCCACCCCGAGTTTCTGCGCGTTCTCGGCCTCGTAGCGCCCGTCCCTCCAGGGGATGCGGGCAGGTTGGGCGCCTGCATTCAAGACCGCGGCCACGGCGGACCCGGCGGTGAGGCTCTGGATGGGATCGTTGAAAGGAACGGCGTCCCACGCGGTCCCGACGAGCCCATCCGCCCGCCGCGCGTTCCAGGTGCTTGCCCCCTGGTCCCTGAGCGCTGCGAGGTACACTTCACCGCCCGGCTCCTTCGACAGACGTTTCAGCGCGCGGACGGTCACGCCCTTGAATCCCCCGCCGTCGTTCGCCCCCTCGTCGAGGAGGACGCCGTTCTGGGTGAGGTTCCGCAGCGCCCAGTCCATCGCCGTCTTCGCGTCCGTCAGATAGGCGTCGTCCCCCGTCGCGTCACGCAGCGCCAGGGCGGCCAGGACGAAGTTGCCGAAGTTGTACGTGAAGTCCCAGGTCGTGACCGTGCCGTTCCCCTCGCCTGAGACGTGGTCGTACACGCGCGGGCCGTCTACCAGCCGGGCCTTCACCCAGGCGTAGGCTTCCTTCGCGCGGTCGAGGTACTTCGCGTCGCCGGTCGCCTGGTACAGCCGCACACTCGTGTTCACATACGGCGCGTTCGTGGCGACGTTCTTCTGGTCCCGCACAGAGCGGCGCCACCACAGGCCGCCGCCGTAGCGGTCGTCCCAGTCCTCCCAGATGCGGTCGGCGAGTTCGCCGGAGGTGTCGAGGTAACGCCGCTCACCGGTCAGGTTGTAGGCGCGGATCGCTCCCTGCGCCCACCACCCCAGGTCGTCGTTGTAATCGTTGGGAAAGGCCGGATACTCGCTGGTAAAGCCGTCCCACACGTCGCCGATCATGGTCTTGTAGGCGGCGTCCCCGGTCGCCTCGTAGGCGTCCATCACGAGGTCGAACAGCTGCGCCTCCCACCAGAAGTCGGAGTACAGGCCGCCGACCGGCCCAATGCCGTGTTCCGGGTGGGTCTTGCGGTCGGAATAGGTGTAGAAGTACCCCCGCTCCGGGTCCCAGTAGGCGCGGACGAACGCCTGCATCATGGCGCGCGGGTCGGAGGGGGTGGGGGGAGCGGCGTGGGCCGCCCCGAGGGTCAGGGCGGCCAGCAGGAGGAGGAGGGGGGGTCTGGGCATGGACGCTCCGGGAGGCGGGGCCGCGCATTCCGGCAGGCCCCGCCGCTTCCTTCAGGGGTTGGCGTTGTCGCGCAGAACGCGGTCGCCCGCCTCCTGGGCCTTGCTCAGGGTGGAGCGCGCGTCCTGCTTGCCCTCCAGGAAGAGTTGCAGGTTGGGCACGAGCGCGTTGCCCTCCATGGGCGGGTAGCCCGGCACCGTCGGGCGGATGCGCGCGAACTTCAGCGTGTCGGTCATCGGCTTCCAGAAGGGGTCTTTCTGGAAGTAGGGATCGTTCACGGCCTTCAGGTTCCCCGGGATATTGTTGCTCGTCTTGCCCCACAGCAGCGCGTTTTTGGGGTCGGCCAGCCACCACTTCACGAAGGTCCACGCCGCGTCCTTGTTGCGCGAGGCCTGCGGGATGGCGAGGCCGAAGCCGCCCATGACGGAGCCGCGCGCCCCGGTCGGCCCGGCGGGCGGCGGGACGATGCCGAAGTCGAGGTCCTTGCCGTACTTGCGGTAGCCGTCGATGCTCCAGGGACCGGTGTAGATCATGGCCGCCTTGCCGGTCACGAAGGGGTCCTGCGCGTTCGCCTCGCCCTGGCCGAAGCCGAGTTCGTACACCTTGTTCTTGTTGATCATCCGGTCCCAGAAGCTCAGGACGCTCAGGCCCGCCGCGTTGTTGAAGTTCGTCTTCGTCCCGTCCGCCGTCAACATGGACCCGCCCGCCTGCTGGAGGTACATGTTGAACAGGCCCGGGTCGTTCATCAGGAAGCCGGAGCGCACCAGCTTGCCGTTCGCGTCGCGCTTCGTGAGCTTGATCGCCGCCTGTTCGAGCTGCGCCCAGGTGCGCGGGGGCTGGAGGCCCGCCTCCGCGAAGAGTTTCTTGTTGTAGAAGATGGCGCGGGCATCCACCGTGAGCGGCAGGCCGTAGATCTTGCCCCCGTACGAGAGTTCCTTGACCGCCTCGGGGTAGAAGTCGCGGATGTTGACCCGGTCGCGCGTGAGGTAGTCGTTGATGGGCGCCA
This sequence comes from Deinococcus apachensis DSM 19763, assembly GCF_000381345.1. Taxonomy (NCBI): domain Bacteria; kingdom Thermotogati; phylum Deinococcota; class Deinococci; order Deinococcales; family Deinococcaceae; genus Deinococcus; species Deinococcus apachensis. Next base: position 168,342 of record NZ_KB906400.1, read on the forward strand.
GCACGTTCTTCGGAGCATAGAGCGCCGTGCGGAAGCGGTCCCAGACGATCACGTCGGGCACCTGGCCGCTGGTCGCGGCGGTCAGGAACTTCGTGATGATGTCCTGCTGGGGCACGTAGCGCACGCGCACCGCCTTTTGCGAGGCGTTGAAGGCGTTCACCATCGTGTTGATCTGGCGTTCGCCGTCGCCCGTCCAGTCGCCCCAAAGGGTGATGGTGGTCTGCGCGGCGGCATCGGGCGCGAGCAGCACGGCGGTGGTCAGACCGAGGGTGAGCGTGCGGGAGCAAAACCTCATAGGGGAACCTCCACAACGCGAGAAGGCGATAGGTGGCGGGCGGCGAGTCAGGCCATCACACCTCCGAGACGGGGCAGCGGAACACTTCTGGCACCGCTGCTCGGCTCTATGACTTATTGGTATTCGAAGTGTAATCTTCGCTCGATATGACATGTCAATAAGACAACCTGAGGCAGGGATGGATGCTGGAAGAGTGAATGAGCGAGGGTGCGGCTAGGTTCATTGCCCTCCAGGATTTCCCGGCACAGGGGCAGCACGGCCGTCCCCTCCCCTTAACGGGAGAGGGCCTGTGGTGTCCCCCACGCTGTTGTTGAAGACACTCCCCACGCAGGGATGAACCTGGCTGGCTATGGCTTCCGATGGAAACCTGGGCAGCAGGGCCCTGCCTCACGGGTCCAAGCCGGGTGGAGGCGAGCAGGAAACCAGGTGGGTTCCGAGCTGTGGACGGGCACGCAGCGGAATCCGTCTGACACATCCCATCCCCCACACGGAAGTTGGGAGAATATCCGGGGAGTCTCCGCGCGGCGGCCTTCAGGACAGACAGACCCTGTGAGGCCAGCGCCTACTCCTCCCGCAGGGTGACGACCTGGTAGGGGGTGTAGTCCTGGGCCTGTTCCCCGTCCGCCTCCTCCAGGAAGTTGACCCTGCTCCAGCCCGCAGCGCCGAGGACATTCTCCACCTTGGCGGCGCCCCGGTCCCCGTGGGCGTCGTAAAGCCGCACGACCACCTGATCCGCTTCCTCAGCCAGTTTCAGCGCGCCGAGGCGCAGATTCCTGTCCGTCACGCCCAGCAGCCGGGAGGTGGGGGGCCGTGTTCCGCCTTCCCTCTGTGAGCGAACGGCGAGGAGCGGGGCGTTCAGGCTGTGCGCCTCCCGGACGGTGCCGTTCCGCCAGTCCCCGGTGTGCGGGTACAGGGCGTAGCTGAAGGTGTGCCGCCCCTCGTCCCCGGTCGGGTCGGGCCAGACGGGGGAGCGCAGCAGGCTGAGGCCCAGGACGTTGCCGAGGCTGGAATGACCGTACTTGCCGTCGTTCAGCAGGCTCACGCCGTAGCTCCCCTCGCTCAGGTCGGCCCAGCGGTGCGCGGGCTTCTCGAACTGCGCGGCGTCCCAGCTCGTGTTCGTGTGGGTCGTGCGGGCGACGGTGCCGTACGCCGTCTCGAAGCTGGCGTGCGGGCTGCGGACGTTCAGGGGCATCAGTGCCCGCAGGAAGGCGCGGCGCCCATGCCAGTCCACCTCAGTGTGGATGTCCAAGCGCGGACTGCCCCGGCGCAGCTCGTACGTCTGGGTGATCGTGCTCTCCCCGTGGCGGCGCACGACCCGGATGGCCTGGCGCAGCGTGCCGGGCAGGCGTTGCGGGGGCTCGGCGGCCAGCAGTTCCTCCCCTTCCCGCGCGTAACCCGCGTCCACCTCCCAGGCGTCCCACTCGCGGGGGACATCGACATAGGCCCAGAGCTGGTTCCCCCGGTCGGCGAGGGCCTCCCGCCCGGCCCGCAGGTCGTACAGGGACGAGAGGGTGCCGTCCTGCGCGACGACCACCCGCAGCAACCCGTTGTCCAGGGCGAGGTCGTCACCCCGATCCTCTGCCTCATCCGCCGGAGCATCCGCGCCGGAAACCGTCAGGGTGAGGTACCCCAGGCCCGGCACCGTCACGTCCCCCTGGAGATACAGCATGCCCCCGTGGAACTCGTTGTGGACGGGCCGACCGTCGTGGCTCTGGATGGTGAGGGGGCCGTCAGCGTCCAGAGTGCAAGTCAGCGGAACGTCGTCCAGGGTCAGGTTCCACACGACGACCCGGTCCTGCCCGGCGACGGCGTCGGTTAGGGCACCCAGCGCCGAGTCGCGCAGCCCCCGGGCCGTCTCCAGGGCCTCCGAAAGTTCCCGCACCGCGTCGTCGTACACGGCCTTCACGCTCGACCCCGGCAAGATGTCGTGGAACTGGTTGCGGAGCAGCACCTGCCACGCCCCCGTCAGGGCCTCACGGGGATACGGGGCACCCAGCAGGCGGGCCGCCAGGACGCCCGCCGCCTCCGCCTCCCCCAGCGTGTGTTCGACCCGGCGGTTCAGGAACTTCACGCGGCCCTGGGTGGTGTAGGTCCCCCGGTGCAGTTCCAGGTACTGCTCGCCCACCCACACGGGGAGGGGCGCCGGGTCCACCCGGTCGTAGAAGTCCGCGACCCGGGTCATGTGCAGTTGGGGCAGCCCGGGAAAGTCACGCAGCCGCGCGTAGCGGTCCAACATCTCGGCCGTCGGCCCGCCGCCCCCGTCCCCCCAGCCGAAGGAGAACAGCGAGGCGTCGTGCGTGCGCTTCCCCCGGAAGTTCTGCCAGGTCTGGAACAGGTCCAGCGCGGCGATGCTGCCGTTGTACCCGTGCCCCGGCGAGGGGTTGAGGAAGCTGTGCGAGAGGACCCGCGTGCCGTCGATGCCCTCCCAGCGGTACAGGTCGTAGGGGAAGACGTTCGTCTCGTTCCAGTTCAGCTTGGTGGTGAAGAAGGAGCCGATATCGCCCTGCCGGAGAAACTGCGGGAGATTCGCCGCGTAGCCGAAGGTGTCGGGCAGCCAACACACCCGCGCCCGCTTGCCGAAGTGCCGTTCGAAATACCGCTGCCCGTACAGCAGTTGCCGCGCCCAGGACTCCCCGGAGATCAGGTTGCCGTCCGGCTCGACCCACATACCCCCGACGATGTCCCAGCGCCCCTCCTGCACCCGCTCCCGGATGCGCGCGAACAGTTCCGGATCGTCCTCCCGCACGAACTCGTAGAGCTGGGCCGTGGACTGGTTGAAGGTGAAGTCGGGGTAGCGGTCCATCAGGCTCAGCACGGTGGAAAAGGTGCGCCTCGCCTTGCGCCGGGTCTCACTCAGCGGCCACAGCCAGGCGAGGTCGATGTGGGCGTGCCCAGTGAGGGCCAGGGCGCCCTCCGCCGGGTACCCCTCGCGCAGCTCCGCCAGTCCGGCGGCCAGAGCGTCGCGCGCAGCCTGAAGCCGCGGTCGCCACTCCCCCGGGTACGGCGCAACGTCCGGGCGCCCGAACTCCCACTCGTCCCAGATGGAGGCGATCTGGGTGGCCTGCGCTTCCTGCTGCACGGAGCGGGCGAGGTAGGCGCCGCTGTTCTCCCGCGGCAAGGGAATGTCCCGGAAGGTCCGGTCGAGGAGGTCTGCCAACCGGTCGGCAATCGCCGCCCTGCCCCCGTCCAACAGGCGTCTGGCCGCGTCCCATACGGCCAGCAGATCCTCGTGCAGGGCGCGCACGTCCTCATCGGGCAGGACGAGGAGGGCGGTGCCCAGCACGGGCTGACGAACAGGGCTCCCGAACAGGCCCTTGGGGCTGGCCTGCACCTCGACGGTCAGGGACTCGCCGCCCTGGGCCGCGAGCAGGTACTCGCGGTGATAGGGGTTGAGGCCGCCGAGAGGCCTGCCGTTCACGCTCAGCAGGCCCTCGCCGCCCACGTCGAGGCGCAGGGCGACGGGCTGGCCCGCCCACTCCTCCGGGACGCGGGGACTGAAGCGCAGGGTTACGGGAAAGGCGCGGGAGGGCCAGGGGTCGCCCACCCGGATGGGCACGGCGCTCTCTGCCTCATGGGACAGGAAACTTCCCTCCCCGAGGTCCAGCCGGGCGGCGTCGCGCCAGGCCCCCAGTTCGTTGAGGCGTCGTTCGAGGCGGCCGAGGAGTTGCGCGGTCGTGACGTGGCTCATGCGTTTTCCTTCTCTCTGCGGGAGGCGGGGTGAACTCCGGGTGGGGTGCTCGCCGAGGCCCGGCGAAGCGCCCCCCGGTTGTACCACCGCTTGACCCCGGGGAGGTTGTCCTGATCCGGGGCGGGGACTGTTGCGCAGGGATGGACCGCCCTCCCTGAGGCACACTGGGGCATGCGGGGGTCATCTTTCCTGGGCGGCGGCTTCGTGCGGATCGCCGGAAGTGCCGAGCGCGGCGGGCGGCACGCGAGCTGGCTGGAGCTGTTCTTCGACCTGGTGTTCGTCGTCGCGGTGGGCAACCTGGGACGGCTGCTGCTGGAGAACCCCAGCCCGGGCGGCGTGCTGACCTTTCTCGGCCTCTTCGTGCCGGTGTGGTGGGCCTGGATCGGCATCAGCTACTGGGTCGACCAGTTCGAGCTGCCCGAGGTCGCCGGGCGGCTGCTGATGTTCGGCCAGCTCGTGCTGTCCCTGGGGCTGGCCGTCGGGCTGCCGCGCGTGGTGGAGGGCGAGCCCGCCCTGTTCGCCGGGTCGTACATCGGGATGCGCCTCACGCTGACGCTACTGTACCTCTGGTCGTGGCTCGCCCTGCCCGAGGGTCAGGAACTCGACGCGAAGTACACCCTGAGTTTCGCCCTGGGCACCACGCTGTGGATCATGTCGCTGCTCCTGCCCCTGCCCGAGCGGTACGTCGTGTGGGGCGTGGCGCTCGCCCTGGAGATCGCCGCGACGATCTGGGCGTACGTCAGCACCCGGGAACTGCCGCGGCAGGTCTCGCACATGGACGAGCGGTTCGGCCTGTTCACCATCATCGTGCTGGGGGAGTCGGTGCTGGCGGTGGCGACGGGCGGCGAGCACGTTCAGGGGTGGCCCAGCGCCGTCGTGGCCGCCTGTGGCCTGACCCTCGCCTTTGCCGTGTGGTGGCTGTACTTCGACTACGCCGACGACAGCGTGATCAACCGGGCGATCCGCGGCGGAACCCGGGCGCTGTTCCTGAGCTTCGTGTACGGCTACACGCACCTGCTGGTCTTCGCCAGCATCGTGGCGGCCTCAATTGGGCTGGAACGTGCCTTCGAGGACGTGACGCACGCGCACCTGGGCGGCCCCACCCGGCTGCTGCTGTGCGGCGGGCTGGCGCTCTTCCTCGCGGCGGTGAGCGTGGTGCAGTGGGCTGGGCCGTGTCGGCTACCCGGCCGGATTCTGGGCGTCCGCGCGCTGACGGGCGGCCTGGTGATGCTGCTGGCCGTCCTTGGAGGTGAGCTGCCCGCGCTGGCGGCGCTGCTGCTGCTCACCATCCTGATCCTGGCCCTGGTGGTGTACGAACACCTCAGCCTGCGGGAGGAACGTGCTCCGGATGCAGGAGGGGATGCAGCTCCCGCTCGGCCACCAGCGCCAGCCGATGCAGGCCGCGAGATGCGCTGACGTACAGGAGCCTGGACTCGAACTGCGTTTCCGGATCGTAGTTTCCGGCGTCCGCGCCCGCGACGATGCACCCGTCGAACTCCAGCCCCTTGGCGAGGTTCACCGGCAGGATCACCACGCCGCCCGTGTAGCGCGCCTGCTCGGAGAGGATGGGCTGCGCGTCCACGTCCTGCCGCTGGAGCCCCGAGACGAGCGCCTCGGCGTCCGTCACCCGGCGGGTCACGATGGCGATGTTGCGGTGCCCCTCGGCCTGCATCGTCTTCACGGCCCGGGCGATGAGCGCGGCGAGGTCATCCCCGGTCAGGCGCAGCACCTCTCCCCCGTCGCGGTCCACGCCGACCACGCCCCCGGCCCGGTTGTAGGTCGCGGCGATCCCAGCCCCCAGCTCGGTGATCTGACGGGTGGAGCGGTACGTGCGGCCCAGGGTCATCAGCCGGGTCCTCGCCTCGCCCCCCAGCGCGGCCTGCACGTCCGCCCAATTGTTCGGCCCCTTGTACCCGTGCAGCCCCTGGTTCAGGTCCCCCAACGCGGTCAGGTGGCCGGGGCGCGCAGCCCGGGCCAGCAGGGCGTACAGCAGCGGCGAGTAATCCTGCGCCTCGTCGAGCGCGATGTGGTCGTAGGGCTCCAGGGTTCGGCCTATGCGGCGCCCCACCCCGTCGAGCAGGGCCGCCACCGCCAGCATGAGGGGCAATTCGGTCACGTCCGCGTGGGAGCGGCGGGGCTTGGGAATGGCCGCGAGCGGGTCACTGAGAAGCACGCGGATGGTCCGCTCATCGAGCACGCCCTGAGCCGCATTCCGGAGCGTCCCCTCGTCGCTCACGATCCGGCGCCCCTCGCTCACCGGGAGAAGGCCCGCAAAGACCTTGCCGGACAGCCGGGTGAGGTCGGCGGCAAGGACTCGCAGGACCGCGGTTTCCTCGTCCGGGCCGGGCAGGTTGAGCCGGGCGAGGAGTTCAGCTTCGAGGGCCTGGCGGAAGGCCGCCCGGTAGCCCTCCAGGGGAACGCGGCCCAGCACGTCATCGAGGAGCCCGTGCAACACGGGGTTGTCCAGGACGAGCGGGCGGTCCTCCCCCCTCACCCCCACCGTCACCTGGAAGGTCAGCGTCCCCAGGTTGGCGCGCAGCTTCCCGGCCAGATGGTTTTGCACGACCCGGAACATTCTCAGGTCCCCGAGCGCCTTGGCCCGGCGCCACGCCGCCTTGCGCCGCTCGTTGTCCCGGTCGGTCAGCAGGAGGTGCAGGGTGCGGTCGGTGACTTCCATCTTCTCCAGTCCCAGGAAGGAGGTGGCCCAGGCTTCCGGCGTGGTGACGGTCACCCCCTGCAGGTTCAGGCCGGGCAGGACCCGCGCGGCGTAGGCGGCCAGGACCCGGTTGGGCATCAGGACGAGCATCGCGTCCGGGGCCCCTCGGTGCGCCCCTCGGTCCGAGTGGGTGAGCCAGGCGAGGCGGTGAAAACCGATGGTCGTCTTGCCCGACCCGGCCGCCCCCTGGATTAGGGTGTTTACGCCCGCCGGGGCGCGCATCGCCTCGTTCTGCTCGGGCTGGAGCGTCTCGACGACGTCCCGCATGGCCGCGGTCGAGGCTTCCGAAAGCCGCCCGAGCAGCACCCGCTCACGGCCCCCCGTGTCGCCCCCCGCCTCGTCGTCGTACAGGTCGGTGAGGCGGTGGAGCTTTTTCCCCTGAACGTCGAGCTGACGGCGGCGCCGGACGGTGCCCCTCAGGCCTTTTCTGGCCTCCCAGGACAGGGCGTCGCTGTAAAAGAGGCTGCCCACGTCCGACTCCCAGGAGACGACCGTGTGCGGCCCCTTCAGGTCGCGGAAGGCGTGCTTGCCGATGTAGAGGGTCTGTTCGCGCCCCCCCACCCGCACCCGCAGGCTGCCGAAGTAGGGGGCGGGAACGTGGACCGAGAGCATGGCGGCCAGTTCCTCGGCCGTGTCCGCGAGGGTCAGGCTGGTTTCCAGGTCGGCGCCGACGTTCTTCTCGCGGTCCTCCCAGGCCTCGATCTGCCGGAGGAAGGCCGCGATCGTTCCGGCGAGGTGCTGCTCCTCGGCGGGGAACTCGGGATGAGGGGGATGGGGCGCGGTGACGGTCACCCGCACAGGGTAGGGGCGGATGGGCCGCGGGGGGCAAGACTGTGGGGAACTCCGGGCGTGACGCGGCGCAGGCCGGGTGGTGCGGGCAGCGGTGGTCGGGGGGGCGGGATCAGGTTCTACGGTCCTTCTCCCACCCGTCCACCTGCGGCCCCCCGTGCTGGCCCCAGGCTGGTTCCCTGCGTGACCCACGCGCGCGGCGGGCTCGGAACCGGGTCCCTCCAGTGTGCCCGGCCCGGAGGTGACGTGCCATCCACGGGGTGACGCCGCTCCATTGGTCAATGCTTAATGCAGGTGACGGGGGAGGTCCGCCCTTCAGCCAGCCCCACACGCCGCGTTCCGCCGCGCCTCCAGATACTCGGCTAGGCGGTCCCACGTTTCGGTTACGCCCTGCAACATGCCCATGTCCATGACCGTCTTCAGCGCCTCCTCCGACTCGTAGGCGGCGCGGGTGATGACCCTCGTCCCGCCCTCGACCTCCTCAAAGGTCAGCGTCGAGAGGGTTGACGGCAGGCTCTCGTTGATCCTGCCCTCGGCGTCCGAGAAATAGTCCGTGTAGACGAGGCGCCCCGGAGCTTCGATCTCCCGGTAGATGCCCAGGCCCCACGATTCCATGCCGTAGAACTCGCCCTGATTCTTGTCGACGCATTTCATGCAGTAATGCCATCGGCCGCCCGGGCGCAGATCCACGGTGCAAAAAGGGACGTCCCAGCCGCGGGGACCCCACCACTGGCGCAGATGCTCGGCCTGGGTGAAGGCGTCGAAGACCAGCTCGCGGGGTGCGCCAAAGACGCGCTCAAGGACGAGGACTTTCCCAGCGACGCTCGAACTGATGGGGGACGTTGTAGTGCTGGTCATGGAAAAACCTCCTGGTCAGGTGTGATCCGGCGGGTCTTCGGAGTTGGCGGGCGGGTCAGCCTGAGTTGCCGCAGGGTCCTTGCCCTTCTGAAGCTGCTGCAAATACATGTCGAGCCGGTCGAAGCGGCCTTCCCAGAGCTGCCGGTAGCTGCCCAGCCACTCGTCCAGTTCTCGAAAAGGCTCGGCCCGCAGCGCGCAGATGCGCCGGTTGGCGGCCGCCTCGACCTCGATCAGACCCGCCTCGCTGAGGACGCGCAGATGCTTGGACGCCTGGGGCTGGCGAAGCTGGAGACGGGCGGCAATCTCACCCACCGTGAGGGGCTGCTCGATCAGCAACTCGACGATTTGCAGCCGGTGCGGTTCGGCCAGAGCGCTGAAGGTCGCCGTGTTCAGTCAGGCCTCCTTTCCACAGGTCGTGCTTCTTGTGTCGCCCTATTATGCTACGTCAGGAATATTCCTGTCAAGGAATCATGGGTTGGAAGAGGATGGGCACGGCTGGGTCATCGGCAGAGAACCTAGACCAAAGAGGAAATTGGGATGAGACGCCAAAAAAGCTCCTCCCCCTGGAGGGAGGAGGCTGGGTGGGGGTGTACGGGCATGGCGGCCGGAGGCCAGTTGGTGCGTCCAAGCACTCTTCTTTGAATCTGGGCAGCAGGGCAAGCTGGCCCCTGCCACCCCTCCCCCCGACCCTCTGCAAGCAGCCCTGCGATTCTCCCGCACAGGGAGGGGGAGGAAAATCGCGCGTTCATTATGCTTTTTCTCCGGGCTGGGCGCGGGGGAGGACCTGCGGCGTCGCTGGCGTCCTGAGCCGCGCCGCCGACCGGAACGGCGGGCCGGTCGCGTTCTCGGCGCTGGCACACTCCCTGGGGGAACTCGCGTGGTTCGAGGGCCAGCCGGAGGCCGCCGCGAATCAGTTCGGGGTCGCCGCTGGGCTCCTGCACGACACCGACACGCCCTTCGAGGAGGCGTCCACGCGGCTGCGCGCCGGTCAGGTTCTGGCGGCCCTGGGGCAGCGCGAGGCGGCGCTCGACCAGCATCCGGGCCGCGCGGGGCCTCAATGCCGTCCTGCTCGCCCGGAACGCCGCCCGGACGCTGGAGGGCCTGGGCGAGGCGGTGGGGGAACGCGGGACCCGCCCATCCCGGAGTGGCGCCGTGGCCTGGCTCACCCGGCGCCAGCTCGAAGTGCTGCTCCTCGTCGCGCGCGGGCGCACCGACAAGGCCATCGCCCGGGAGCTGCGGCTCAGCCCGCGCACCGTGGAGATGCACATGGGCAACATCCTGGCGAGCCTGGACAGCCTCTCGCGCGCCGAGGCGGTGGCCGGGCCGCCGAGTTGGGATTACTGCCGCGGGAGACCGGCCTCACGTAGAGCGTTCGACAAAAGAAGAGGGGTCACCCTGAGCGCGAGTGAAGGGTCCACACCTGACGCCCGGGGATGCTTCGCGGAATTTACCCCCAATGCAGCAAAAGGCTCAGCATGACAGGGTCCTTTCGCCACATGCACTGAGCCCAGCCGTTCCCCAACCCCGGGGGGACGCCGGACGTCCGATGGGGGGACTCTCTCATACTTCGGGGTGGGTTTCTTCACATTTCGAGATTGGAAATGTAGATTTTTCCTCAGGGTCGGGGGGCCCTCCCCGCAATCGTGGCCCCCAGTGGGCGGAGTGCGGAAGCTCTCCCGCCCTTTTCTTTGTGAGTTCCATGAGTGACTCCATGACACATTCCCCCTCCAACTCCTTTTCCCTGACCCCGCCGCCCGGGGATCTGCGGGTGGCCCTGTACACCGAGGGCACCTACCCGCAGGCCCACGGCGGCGTGAGCGTGTGGGTCGATCAGCTCGTGCGCGGCCTGGGTGAACACCACTTCGCGGTGGAGGCGATCACGGGCACGACCTTCGCGCGGCCCGCCCTCGACCTGCCCGCCAACGTCATGGTGCGGCAGGTGCCGCTGTGGGACGCCCCGGTGCGCGGCCCGCGGCCCGGTTCGGCGCGGACGGCGGCGGTGCTGGAGACCTACGCGGCGCTGCTGGACGCCCTTTGCCTGCTCGACCTGGACGGCTTCGGCGCGGCCCTGCGGGGCCTGAGCGACCTGGGCCAGGCGGGCAGCCTGACGGGGGTGCTGGAGGGGGAGCGGGCCGCCCGGCTGACGTTGGAGGTGTGGCAGGGGCACGCCCGGCGGCAGGCCGGGGACCGTGCGCCCGGCCGCGCCCGGCTGCCCCTCCCCTCGGTGTCCGACGCGCTGGACGTGCAGGTCTGGCTGGAACACAGCCTGCGCCCGCTGGCAACCGTGCCCGCCGGGGCGGACGTGGGCCACGCGGTCAGCAACGGCTTCGCGGCGCTGCTCGCCCTGCACGGGCGCTGGCAGCAGGGCACGCCCTTCCTGCTCACCGAACACGGGGTGTACCTGCGCGAGCGCTACCTGGAGTTCCGGCACACGGCGCTGAGTCCCGGGTTCAAGGCGCTGCTGCTGCGCTTTTACCGCCTGCTGTGCAGCCTGGCCTACCGGGAGGCGGCGCTGGTGCTTCCCGGCTCGCACTACAACCGCCGCTGGGAGGAGCGGCTGGGCGCGGACCCCGCGCGTATCCGCTGCGTGTACAACGGGATTGACCCCGGCGTGTTCCCCCCGGCGGGGACCGAGCCAGAGGGGCCGGTCGTGAGCTGGGTCGGACGGGTGGACCCCCTCAAGGACCTGGAGACGCTGATCCGGGCCTTCGCGCTGGTGCGGCGGCAGACCCCGGGGGCGCGGCTGCGGCTCTTCGGCGGCACGCCCGCCGGGAACGAGGGCTACGAGCGGCACTGCCGCGCGCTCACCGCCGACCTGGACCTGGGGGGCCACGTCACCTTCGAGGGCCGGGTGCCCGACATCACCGAGGCGTACCGGGCGGGGCAGGTCGTGGCGCTTACGAGCGTAAGCGAGGGCTTTCCCTACACCGTCATTGAGGCGATGGCGATGGGCCGCCCCCCGGTCGCCACCCGGGTCGGCGGGGTGCCCGAGGCGGTCGGCGAGGCCGGGCTGATCGTGCGCCCGCGCGACGCGATGGGGGTGGCGAGCGCCCTGACCCGCCTGCTGGGGGACGCGGAGTTGCGCGCCCGGCTGGGACAGGCCGCCCGGGACCGGGTGCTCGACCTCTTCACGCTGGACGGCTGCCTGGACGCCTACCGCCGCGCTTACCCCGCCGCTTTGGCCGGGGGCCAGGGATGACCGGCTCCGTCCCGCCCATGCCCGGGCTGCCCGGCCGGTTGCGCGAGGTGGACCTGCGCCTGGCGCCCGAACGCGCCGGGGCCGTCGACGCCCTGGAGATCGCGGCGTACCTGGAGGCGGACGGCCTGAGCGACGAGCAACTGCGCGACCGCTACGGGGCGCAGGGGCTCTTTCAGGCGGCCGAGCTGCTGTACGCCCAGCGCGGCTCGGGGCAGGCCCTGAACCGCCGGGTGCGGCGGCCCGCGCCCGCCTTCCCGTGGCGAACCCTGCTGCGCGGCCCGCTGTACCTGCTGCCGGGCGTCACGGGCCTGCTGGTGACGGGGACGCTCGGGCCGGGCGCGACGGCGGCCTTCGTGTTCGCGGCGGCCTTCGGGTGGGGCCACGTCATGCTCCTCGCCGCGCTGCGCTACGCCGAGCCGCTGGGGGTGCCGGGCCGGGCGCTGCGGGCCGCGCTGGTGGGGGGAACGCTCGTGGGCGTGCTGGGGGGCGCGCTCACGGCGGCGGGACTGGCGGGGCCGGGGCAGCTCGCCCTGGGCGCCCTCGTCGGCGGAGTGGTCGCGCTAGCGAGCGGGGCGGCGGGGGTGCTGCTCGCCTTTGGAAGGATGGGGGTTTTCACCGTGGCCTTTGCCGCGCCGCTGCTCGCCGCGGGGGTGGCCCTGACCCAGCCGTCCCTCCCGGCGGCCCTGGCGGCGCTCGGCCTGCTGGCGGCAATGCCGACCTACGCGGCCTGGAGCGTGACCCGGGTGCCCGGCACGCTTCCCATCTCCTGGACCACCTTCGCGCCGGGGTTGCGGCTGGCGGCGTACGGCTGGGCGCTCGCCACCGCCTTCGTGGCGCTGGGCACGCGGCTGGGCGCGGGGGCGCTGCTTCCCCTCGTGCTGAGCGCCGGTGGGCTGGAAGCGGGTGTGTGGCACGCCCAGGAACGCCTGCAACACGCGGCCCGCGAGGCACGCGACCTGGGAGCGCTGCGGGGGCGGGGGCGGCTCACCGTGATGCTCGTCGCCGCCGGGTACGCGCTGGTCCTCGCGCTGGGGGTGCGGCTCCTGGGCGACCCGGCGCTGGGGGGGCCTGGCCTGTCCCCGGACCTCCCCACCGTGATCCCGGCCTCCGGCGCGGCGCTGCTGCTGAGCGCCTGGCTCGCCAACCACGGCCGCGCGCCCCTGCTCCTGGCCCTCTGGACGGGCGCCGCGCTGCTCCTGACCTGCACCTCCCTGTCCCCCACGCTGCTGCTGCCCCTGCTCGCCCTCTCGCTGCTGGTGCCGACGCTGTCCGCCCTGCAAGACCCCCGGAGTTACCGATGACGCACACTGCCGCCTCCCTCCCCACCTCCTCCCACTCCTCCTCCGGGCGCCCGCTCGTCGCCGTGACCGGCGCGGACGGCTTTATCGGGTCGCACCTGACCGAGGAACTCGTCCGGGCGGGCTACCGCGTCCGCGCGATGGCGATCTACAACTCGCAGGGGTCGTACGGCTGGCTCGACACGCTGGCGCCCGAGGTTCTGGAGCACGTCGACGTGCAGCTCGGTGACGTGCGCGACGCGGGGAGCGTGCGGGCGCTGATGCTGGGAGCGCACACGGTGTACCACCTCGCCGCGCTGATTGCCATTCCGTACTCGTACGTGGCGCCGCGCTCGTACGTGGAGACGAACGTCACCGGCACCCTGAACGTGCTGGAGGCGGCGCGCGACCTCGGCACCGGGCGGGTCGTCCACACGAGCACGAGCGAGGTGTACGGCACCGCCCGCACCGTGCCCATCCACGAGTCGCACCCCCTCCAGGGGCAGTCGCCGTACTCGGCCACCAAGATCGGGGCGGACAAGCTCGCCGAGAGCTACCACCTCAGCTTCGGGCTGCCCGTCGTGACCCTGCGCCCCTTCAACACCTACGGCCCCCGGCAGTCCGCCCGCGCCGTCATTCCCACCGTGATCAGCCAGATCGCGGCGGGCCGCACCGAGATCCGCCTGGGCGACCTGCGCCCCACCCGCGACTTCAACTTCGTGGCCGACACCGCCCGCGCCTTCCGCGCGGTGGGCGAGGCCGGGGACGAGGTGCTGGGCCGGGTGCTCAACGCCGGGTCGGGCCGCGAGATCAGCGTGGGGGACACGGTGCGGCTGATCGCGCAGGTCATGGGCCGCGAGGTGGAGGTCGTGCAGGAGGACATCCGCCTGCGCCCGGAGGGGAGTGAAGTCATGCGCCTGCTCGCCGACGCCTCGGCCCTGCGCGAGCTGACCGGGTGGGCGCCCCAGGTCTCCCTGGAGGAGGGCCTGCGCCGCACCGCCGAGTGGTTCACGAACCCCGCCCACCTCGCCCGCTACCGGGTGGGCGAGTACACCGTCTGAGCTGGAATCCGCCTGAATGTCCACTCCCGGCCCGCCGGGAAAGCGAAAGGAGCGAAACCATGCACGCAGTGATTCTCGCCGGAGGTAAAGGGACCCGCCTGCGCCCGTACACCACCTGCGTTCCCAAGCCCCTGGTGCCCATCGGGGACACCTACTCGATCCTGGAGATCGTGCTGATGCAGCTGCGGCGCTCGGGCTTCACGGGCGTCACCCTGGCGATCGGGCACATGGGGCACCTGATCCGCGCCTTCGTGGGCGACGGCAGCCGCTACGGCCTGACCGTGAACTACACCGACGAGGAGACGCCGCTGGGGACCATTGGACCGGTCCTGAACGTGCTCGACACCCTGCCGGGGCACTTCCTGATCATGAACGGGGACGTGCTGACCGACCTCGACTACGGGGCCTTCCTGCGCCGCCACACCCGCAGCGGGCGGCCCGTGACCGTCGCCACCTACCGCCGCGAGATTCGCAGCGAGTTCGGGGTGCTCGACGTGGACGGGGAAGGCGGTGAGGGCAGCATCGTGGCCTTCCGGGAAAAACCTACCGTGCAGTTCCAGGTCAGCATGGGCGTGTACGCGATGACCCGCGAGACGCTGCGGCGCTATGCGCCCGGGCAGGTCCTCGGCTTCGACACCCTGATGCTCGACCTGCTCGCCGCCGGGGAACACCCGGGCAGCGACCTCTTCGGCGGCTACTGGCTCGACATCGGGCGCCCCGAGGACTACGACACCGCAAACGCCCAGTGGCTGAGCATGGCGCCCGTGCTGCTGCCCGACCTCGTGCAGGGCAGCGCGGCGGACTGAGGCCCGGATGACGCCCGCTTCCCCCCCCACCGCCTTGCTGCTCGGCGCAAACGGCTTTCTCGGCGGGCACCTTCACCGCGCACTGGGGGAGGCCGGGCTGGACGTGCGCCTGCCCCCCGCCCACACCGACCTGACGGCGCTGCCGGAGGCCGAATGGGACGCCCTGCTCGAAGGCGCGGCTGTGATCGTGAACGCGGCGGGGCGCACGGAGGGAGACCTTCCGACGCTGACGCGGGCGAACGTGCTCCTCCCCGCCCGGGTGCTGGACGGCGCGGCGCGCACGGGTGCCCGGGTGATTCACCTCGCCTCCGCCGCCGAGTACGGTCCAGTCCCCGAGGGGCACGCCTCGCGCGAGGACGACCCCACCCGCCCCGTCTCGCCCTACGGCGCGACGAAGCTTGCCGGGACGCTGCTGCTGGACGAGGCCGCCCGCGCGGGCCGGGTGGACGCGGTGGCCCTGCGCCTGACCAACCCGGTCGGGGCCGGCATGAACGCGGGCACGCTGCCGGGCCGCGCCGCGCGGGAGTTGCGGGCGGCAGATGGACAAACCCCCCTTCGCTTCGGCCCCCTGGGTGCCAGACGCGACTTCGTGAGCGTCCGCGACGTGACCCGCGCCGTCCTCCACGTCCTGCCCGGCCAGCCCGGCGCCGAACTGCGCGGCGTGGTGAACGTCGGCAGCGGCGAGGCCCGGCCCGTGCGCGACCTCGTGACCGTCCTCGCCCGGTTGTGCGGCTTCAGGGGCGGGTGGCACGAGGACGTCCCCGGCAGCCCCCGCAGCGGCGACGTGCCCTACCAGCGGGCCGACCTCACGCGCCTGCAAGCCTCCGGATTCACGCCCCTCCACACCCTCGAAGACGCCCTGGCCGAGCTGCTCGCGGCCCTGCCTGCCTCCCCGACCCTGCAAGGAGCCCCATGAAAACCCTCTCCCCCCTCCTGCCCCTGACGCTTCTCCTCGCCCTGACTGCCTGTGGAGGCGGCCCCACGACGCCGAGCCCTGATCCGAGCGGCGAGGTCGTGGGCGAGAATGGCGTCAAGCTCAGCGAGATCGCCCGCTACGGCGAGCCGCTCCATGCGGGCCACCACCACCCCGTGACCCCCGCCGGGGCCGTCCCCGGTGCCCCTCCCGGCGTCGTGGGTCCGCAGGGCCTGGGAAGGGCCGGACGCCCCGACCTGAGCGCCGCCCGGCTCGGTCCCGCCACGGTTCCCCATTCGGGGGCCCTGCGGTCCCAGGCTCTGCCTGCGAACGCGCAGACGAACAAGGTCGCGCTGAAGATCCTGGTGCTACACGCGGGTGCGGGGGACTTCGGCCTCGGCTCGGCCCGGGCACTGCTGCGCCAGCATGGCATCCCCTTCGACACCCTCGACGCGACCACCCAGGCACTGACCCCCGACCGGCTGGTCGGCCCCGACGGGGTGGGCCGCTACTCGGGCGTCATCCTGGCGAGCAATGCCCTGACGGCCGAGAGTTCGCCCGGCGTGTACACGAGCGCGCTGGATGATGCCGAATGGGCCACCCTGTTCGGATACGAGGCGGCGTTCAAGGTGCGCCAGCTCGCCCTCTTCGGTTACCCCGGCGTGACCCCCGAGGACTACGGCCTGCGCGCGGTGCCGGGCACCGAGACGGCGAACACCGACGCCAGCCTTACCGCCAGCGGGCGCGGGGTGTTCAGCGACCTGACGAACCAGGCGGTGCCCGTGCGGCTGGCCTACACCTACCCCAGCCGCCTGGAGAGCGTGCCCGGCGTGAGCACCCAGCCCCTGCTGCAAGATGGGGCCGGAAACGTCTTGGCGGTCACGAGCACCGCCGCCGACGGGCGCGAGCGGCTGCTGCTGACCGTGGCCGAGAACGAGTACATGAACCACACCCAGCTTCTCGGGCCGGGGCTGATCGGGTGGCTCACGCGCGGCGTCTTCCTGGGCGAGTACCGGCGCTTCCTGGGGGTGGACATCGACGACTGGTTCGCCGCCGACGACCGCTACGACGCCGTCACGCGCACCCTCGCCACCGACAGCTACCGCCTGGGGGTCTCCGACGCCCTGGCGACCAAGACCCAGCAGGAGACGGTGCGGCGCGACTTCCCGGTCGCTGCGAACTTCCGCTACGCGATCATGTACAACGGCCTGGGCGCCGACGTGCTCGCGCCGCGCACCTGCACGCCCGGGAGCAATGTCAAGGACCCCCTCAGCGCGGTCAGCAAGTGCCTGCGTGCCGATTTCGACTGGGTCAACCACACCCGCGACCACCCGCTGATGGACGTCATGAACCGGCAGGACAGCTTCGACCAGATCTTCCAGAACACCCTGATCGGCCTCTTCATGGGCCTGAAGCTCAGCGAGAAGAGCCTGGTGACGGGCGAGATGAGCGGGCTGGGCTACAAGGAGCCCGCCGACGGCCAGCCCAAGCAGGACTACGGCCTGGGGGCGAGCAACCCGGCGATGCTCCAGGCGGCGCAGGCCAGCGGCGTGCGCTACCTCGCCTCCAACCGCAGCGTGGCGAGCCAGTGGAACGCGAACTGCCCGAGCTGCGGCATCTTCCACCCCATGAACTCCAGCATCCTGCTCGTGCCGCGCTGGCCGGTCAACGTCTACTACTACGCGACCACCCCCGACGAGGCCGTCACGAGCTACAACGCGGTGTACGGCCCCGGCGGCACCGCCCCCTACTGGCCGAGCAACCTCACCTATGGCCAGTTCCTGGACCGGGAGAGCGACCTGGGCTTCCAGCACGTGCTCTCGGGCGCCGCGTGGCCCCACTACATGCACCAGACGAACCTGAACCAGTACGCCCCGGGCCGCAGCCTGGCGACCGACTGGGTGCGGGCCGTGCTGACGAAGTACGCCGCCGCGAGCACCCTGCCCCTGAACACGCTGCGCTGGAACGACCTGGGCGCCTACGTGGAAGCCCGCACCCGCTACGAGGGCGCCAAGGACAGCCTTACGGCCGTGTGGGACCGCTCGACGAATACCGTGCGGGTCAGCGGCCCCTCGGGCACCCCCCGCATCTTCATGACGGGCACGGCGGGTCCCTCGGGCGCGAGTGTCGAGACCTACGGCGGGCGCTCCATCGCCCTCTTCCCCGTCGGCACGGGCGGCACCACCGTCACCGTCACCCCGCGCTGATCCGGGCTTGCGGTGAGTCGAAGACGAGCCCGACCGAAGGGAGCAGCAAGTGAAGACCGGCTTGCGGAGATGGAAGGACTTGCGGTGTCCTGGCTGGAAGTTCTGGAATCGGAGCAAGTCGGCCTGAGGGGCTCTCACGCCGTCTACTACGGCCCGGGTGGGGCGGAGGCGCTGCGAACGCTGGGGAGGTTCGGCATGGTGGTCGTGCAGCCGGGCCTCTACCGCCCCGCCGACCTGCGCGCCCTGCGGGAGGGAGGCACCCGCGTCCTGGGTTACCTCAGCGTGGGCGAGGACCACCCGCTCGGCGACCGGGCCTGCGTGCCGGGGAGCCAGCCCTACCACCGGGCGGTGAACGCGCACTGGGGGAGCGTGGCTGTGGACGCGGCGCATCCCGGCTGGCGCGAAGTGCTGCTTGAACGTGCCGCCGAAGCCCTCGCCCACACGGACGGCCTGCTCCTCGACACGCTGTGCAGTGCCGAGGGGGACGCCACGCTGGGCCGGGTGCGCGACGTGCGGGAGGCGTGGCCGGGCGCATGGCTGCTCGCCAACCGGGGCTTTTCCCTGCTGCCCGGCCTGGCTGCCCTGGTGGACGGCGTGCTCATCGAGGCGTTCGGGACCACCCACACGCCCCGGTACGCGCTCCATGATCGAATGGGCCTCGACTACACCACCCACTGGCTCGCCGCCTGCCGCACGTCTGGCCTGGAAGTGCTCGCCCTCGACTACGCCGATACTTCCGCGCTCGCGGACCTCGCCCGCGTTCACGCTGCCCGGTGGGACGTGCCTACCTTCGTGACCGACCGCGCCCTCTCCCTTCCCGGAGGCCACCCCTGATGTTCCGCCCCGCCCTCCTGCTCACTGCCCTGCTGTGTGGATGTGCCGCCGCCGACGGCAATTCCAGCCGTACGGACCCCGCCCCCACCCGTCACGCCCAGCTCGCCGCCGTCCGCACCTGGGGTGTCCAGCTCACCGGGTACGGGGACGCGGGGCTGCGTGGCGTGCGGGACTCCTCGTTCGATCTCGTCGTCGTCGACCCCAGCCGCTGGGGGGACGGGGGCGACTGGACCCCGGCGGAGGTGCGGGAGGCCGCACACGGGCGCCTGCTGATCGCCTACCTCAGCCTGGGGGCCGCCGAGAATTTCCGCGCGTACTGGCAGCCGGGGTGGCGGATCGGTCAACCCGCGTGGCTCCTGCGCGCCGATCCCGACTGGCCCGGCAACTACGACGTGGCGTACTGGGACCCCGCGTGGCAGGCCCTCGCCCTGCGTGAACTCGACCGGGTGATCGACCAGGGCTTCCACGGCGCGTACCTCGACCTGATCGACGCCTACGAGCTTCACCCGGCCCGGCCCGGCGCCCCTGCCGAGATGGTGGAGTGGGTCTGCCGCGCCGCCGCCCACGCCCACGCCCGCGACCCCGAGTTCCTGATCATTCCGCAAAACGCCGCCGACCTTATCCGTGACCCGCGCTACGCCGCCTGCGTGGACGCGACCGGGCAGGAGGAGACCTTCGTCTACGCCACGGATCACCCCACGGACGCGGAACGTCAGGCGGGGCAACTCGCGCTCTACCGGTTGTGGAGGGCGGCGGGCAAGCCGGTCCTGACCCTGGATTACGCCACGGACCCGGCCCTCGTGCGGACGACGTACGAGCGGGCGCGGACCTCGGGGCTGGTGCCCTATGTCACGGGCGTGGGGCTGGACAGGCTGACACCCGGGCGCTGACCTGAGTTTTTTCTCCCCCTGCGGGAGAGGGCCGGGGAGGGAGGCCTGTGACCCGCGCCACTTGCCCCCCCCACAAGGGGGCCTGGGCCTTCCCACTGGCCCCGGACGCCCGGCCCGTTCACCCCCACCCAGCCTCCCCCTCAAGGGGGAGGGACTTTTTTGGCGGCCCACACAGCTTCTCTCTTCTATGAGTGACTTCCTGGTGGCCGCCTGGCCGGGAGGACGGATCCGGGCTGCGCCGTTCCCCTTCCCGCTCAAAAGGCAACCCAAGCTCATGGCACCACGGATGAGGCTGGCTAGAATCGGGCCAGACCGCCTGGCAGCTTGACCGGAAGCTTGCCCCGCCTCCACCCCTCCCCCATCCCCAGGAGGAACCCTATGGCCCGGCCCGTGCTGCTCACCGTCGACGACGACCCGCAGGTGTTGCGGGCGGTGGAGCGGGACCTGCGCGCCCGCTACCGCGAGGGCTACCGCATCCTGCGCGCCTCCTCGGGGGCCGAGGCCCTGGCGGCCCTGCGCGAACTGGAGGAACGCGGCGCCCCGGTCGCCCTGATCGTGTCCGACCACCGGATGCCCGAGATGGACGGGGTGGAGTTCCTGCGGGAGTCAGGGAAGCTCTTTCCCGAGACCAAGCGGGTGCTGCTCACCGCCTATGCCGACACCGACGCCGCGATCCGGGCGATCAACCAGGCGGGGGTGGACCGCTACCTCCTCAAGCCCTGGGACCCGCCCGAGGAGGGGCTGTACCCGGCGCTCGACGATCTGCTCGCCGAGTGGCAGGCGGCCTACCGCCCCGCCTTCGAGGGGGTGCGGGTGCTGGGGAGCCGCTGGTCCCCGCGCGCCTATGAGCTGCGGGAATTCCTGGCGCGCAACCACGTGCCCTACCGCTGGCTGGACATCGAGGCCCAGGAGCGCGACCCCGAGGTGCGCCGACTGGCGGGGACGCTGGACGAATCCCCCGTCCTGCCGCTCGTGGTGCTGCCGGACGGCACGCGGCTGGAGTCGCCCACCCCCGCCGAATTGAGCGGGCACGTCGGCCTGCGGACCCGGGCCGAGGGGGACTTCTACGACCTGGTCATCGTGGGGGGCGGACCGGCGGGGCTGGCGGCGGCGGTGTACGGGGCCTCGGAGGGGCTGAGGACCCTGCTCGTCGAGCGCGAGGCGCCGGGTGGGCAGGCGGGGCTGAGTTCGCGGATCGAGAACTACCTGGGCTTCTCGACCGGCATCTCGGGCAGCCGCCTGGCGCAGGAGGCGGTCACCCAGGCCAGGAGATTCGGGGTGGAGATCGTCGCCCAGACCGTCACCGGCCTGCGCGCCGACGGCCCCTACCGGGTGCTGGAACTCGCGGACGGTTCGGAGGTGAGCAGCCACGCCGTGGTCATCGCCACCGGGGTGCAGTGGCGCAAGCTGGACATGCCGGGGATGGACCGCCTTCAGGGCGCGGGCGTGTACTACGGGGCGGGGACCACGGAGGCCCTGGCCTGCCGGGACGAGACGGTGTACATCATCGGCGGGGCGAATTCGGCGGGGCAGGCGGCGATGAACTTCTCGCGCTTCGCCCAGGAGGTGGTGATGCTGGTGCGCGGCCCGAGTCTCACCGCCACGATGTCGCAGTACCTCATCGAGCAGATCGAGGAGACGCCCAATATCCGGGTGGAGCTGAATTCGAGCGTGGTTGACGTCCACGGCGGGGAGCGTCTGACCGCCATCGACGTGTTCTGCTCCCAGAGCGGGGAGACGCAGAGCCTGCCCGCCACCTCCCTCTTCATCTTCATCGGGGCCGAGCCGGGCACCGACTGGCTCGCGGGCAGCGTTGAGCGCGACGGGCGCGGGTTCGTCCTCTCGGGGCCGGACCTGATGCGGGATGGGCAGCGACCCCCCGGCTGGCCGCTTGACCGCGACCCGGGATTGCTGGAGACGAGCGTGCCCGGCGTGTTCGTGGTGGGCGATGTTCGCAAGGGCTCGGTCAAGCGCGTGGCCTCGGGGGTGGGCGAGGGCTCGGTGGCGATCTCCTTCGTCCACCAGTACCTGGCAAACGTATGAGCGGGACCGACCTCGTCGCCGCCCTGCGCCGGGTGCGGGTCTTCCAAGATCTGCCCGAGGAGGATCTGGCGTGGCTGGCCGCTCAGGGCCGCGAGGCGCGCTACGCGGAGGGCGAGGTGGTGAACCGGCAGGGCGCCCCCGCCGACCACATGCTGATCTTTCTGGAGGGCGGTGTGGAGGCCCGGCGCGAGGAGGAGGGGCTGGTCGGGCGCCGCTACATCGCCCGGGCGGGTGAGCCCGACGAGGTGAGCGGCAAACTGCCGTACTCACGCCTGACCAACTTTCCCTCGACCTCACGCACGCTCGCGCCGACCTGGCTGCTGCGCCTTCCCGAGAGTGCCTTTCCCGAGATGCTGGCCCGGATGCCCACGCTTGGCCCGCGCCTGGTCGCCGTGATGGCCGACCGCATCCGCGACGCCACCCAGGGGGAATCCCAGCGGGAGCAGCTCCTCGCCCTGGGCCGCCTCTCGGCCGGGCTGGCGCATGAACTCAACAACCCGGCTGCGGCGGGAAAGCGGGCCGCGGCCAGTTTGAGAGGCGCCCTGGCGGAACTGTCCGGGGCCGGGGAGCGGCTGGAGGGGCACTGCCTGGAGCGGGAGGCCCGGGCGGCCCTCGGGGCCTTCGAGCGCCGCGCCGCCGGGGACCGCCCGCGCCCCGCCCTCTCCCCCCTCGACCGGGGCGACCGCGAGGACGAGCTGGCGGGCTGGCTGGAGGACCGCGGGGTGCCCGGTGCCTGGGACCTCGCCCCCGGGCTGGTCGAGGCGGGCGTCGAGCCCGGCGAGCTGGAGGGGCTGGCGAAGCTCATCCCCGAGGCCGCCCTGGGCGACGCCGTGCGGCACCTGACCGCCACCCTGGCCGTCGAGGCCCTCACCCGCGAGGTGGAGGACAGCACGGGGCGCATCTCGGAGCTGGTCGGCGCGATCAAGGAGCACACCCACCTCGACCGGGCGCCGCGCGGGCCGGTGGACGTGCGCCGGGGGCTGGACAGCACCCTCACCATCCTGGGGCACAAGCTGCGCGGGGGCGTGCGGGTCGAGCGCGACTATGCCCCGGACGTGCCCACAGTCGAGGCGAACGCGGGCGAACTCAACCAGGTCTGGACCAACCTGATCGACAACGCCATCGACGCGATGAAGGGGCGGGGCCACCTGCTCGTGCGGGCCGGGCGCGAGGGCGACCACCTCCTCGTCGAGATCGTGGACGACGGCCCCGGCATCCCGCCGGACGTCCAGCCGCACATCTTCGAGCCCTTCTTCACCACCAAGGGGGTCGGGGCGGGGAGCGGGCTGGGCCTGGACATCTCGGGGCGGATCGTCCGGGGGCACCGGGGGGAGATCCGCGTGACCTCGCGGCCCGGCGAGACCCGCTTTCAGGTCCGCCTGCCGATAAGGTGAGGGGAGCGACGTGTTCGGGCGCGTGTGGCGGGGCCTGTTCGGCCCACCGGCCCGGCTGCGGCCCCTCCAGCAGCCCGAGACGGGGCGGCACGCGAGCTGGCTGGAACTGTTCTTCGACCTGGTCTTCGTGGTCGCCGTCTCGCAGGTCGCCCATCTGCTGGGCGGCGACCTCACCCCGGCGGCCCTGGCGCAGTTCGCGGCGCTGTTCACGCTGGTGTGGTGGTCGTGGCTGGGTTACACCTTCTACGCGGACTTCTTCGAGTCCGACGACCTGTTCTACCGCCTGACCATGTTCTCAGGCATGTTCGGCATGGCGGCGCTGGCGGTGAGCGCGCCGCACGCCCTGGACGGCGGGGCGGTTCCCTTCGTGTGGTCCTTCCTGGCGGTGCGCGCCTTCCTGCTGCTGCTGTACCTGCGGGCGCGGGTGCAGGTGCCGGTGGCCCGCGCCTTTGCCGACCGCTTCCTGCTGGCCTCCGGGGCCGGAGCGACTTTCTGGCTGTCCTCCCTGTTCGTTCCGGATTCGCTGCGGCCCTGGCTGTGGGCCGTGGGATTTGTGGTCGAGGCGACGTCCCTGTGGGTCCGCAACGGGCAGCTTCGCGCGCTGCCCTTCGACAGCGAGCACATCCCCGAACGCTTCGGCCTCTTCGTGATCCTGGTGCTGGGCGAGGCGGTGCTGGCCGTCACGGGCGGCATCGCCGGGGAGGAGTGGGGCGTGCGGGCGGTGCTTGTGGGCGCGCTGTGCTTCGGCCTGGCCGCCTCGCTGTGGTGGCTGTACTTCGACTTCACGGAGACGGGGGGTGCCCGCGGCGGCTGGTCGTGGCGGACCCAGGAGTACATCTACAGTCACCTGCCGCTCGCGCTGGGCCTGGTGCTCGTGGGCGTGGGCGCCGAACACGCGATCCTGGAGGCGGAGGAGGCGACGCTGCCGCCCGAGGCCCGCCTCCTGCTTGCGGGCGGCTCGGCCCTCGCGCTGCTCGCCATGACGGCGCTGCGGCTCTCGGCGGGGGGGGCACCGCCTGCTGTGGGTGCGTGGTGGGGTGATCGCCGCGCTCCTCGTCTGGCTGGGGCTGGGCGTGCCCCCGGTTCCCTGGGTCGCTGGAACCCTGGCCCTGCTCGCCGGACTCGTCGTCCTGGAGGCGCGGGCGGCGAACCGGCTGGGCGGGCCGGAGGAGGCGGGCGCCGCCTTCCCCACCGAGGAGGAGACCCGGTTCGGCCGCTGCGCCCACGTCATGACGGGCGATCCGGTCGTCGCCCTCTCGGAGGGCTGCGAGGACTGCCGCCGCCTGAGCGACCCCTGGGTCGAGTTGCGCGTCTGCCTGACCTGTGGCTACGTGGGCTGCTGCGACTCCAGCAAGAACCGCCACGCGACCGCACACTTCCATGCGGAGGGACACCCGGTCATGCGCTCCTTTGAGCCGGGCGAGCGCTGGGCGTGGTGCTACGTTGACCAGCGCTACGTCGATCCTGGGGTCGAGGTGGA
Source organism: Deinococcus apachensis DSM 19763 (assembly GCF_000381345.1). Lineage (NCBI taxonomy): Bacteria > Thermotogati > Deinococcota > Deinococci > Deinococcales > Deinococcaceae > Deinococcus > Deinococcus apachensis. The sequence goes on from NZ_KB906400.1 coordinate 192,792, forward strand.
GGGCGCCCCGGCTTGAGACTGGACGTGAAGAAGGCGGAGTCTAATCCCGCCAGCGGCCCAATCCTCCATCCACCGTGCCAGAAAGGACCCCATGACCATCCTCCGCACCCCCGACGAAGCCTTCCGCGACCTCCCCGGTTACCCCTTCGCCCCGCACTACCTGGATGACCTGCCCGGCTCCGAGGGCCTGCGACTGCACTTCCTCGACGAGGGCTCCCGGGACGCGCCCGTCTTCCTGTGCCTGCACGGTGAGCCGTCGTGGAGCTACCTGTACCGCAAGATGATTCCGGTGTTCGTGGAGGCAGGTTTCCGCGCGGTCGCCCCCGACCTCTACGGCTTCGGCAAGTCCGACAAGCCCGCCGACGAGGGAGCGTACTCCTTCGACTTTCACCGCGCTTCGCTGCTGCGGCTCGTCGAACGCCTGAACCTGCGGGACATCACCCTCGTCGTGCAGGACTGGGGCGGGCTGCTGGGCCTCACGCTGCCGCTCGACCTGTCGGGGCGAGTCTCGCGCCTCCTCGTCATGAACACGGCGCTGGCAACCGGGGACATTCCGCTGGGACCGGGCTTCCTCGCGTGGCGCGCCTATGCGAACGCCCATCCCGACCTCGACGTGCCCGCCCTGTTCAAACGGTCGTGCCCGCAGATCTCGGACGGGGAGGCCGCGGCGTACGGCGCCCCCTTCCCGGACACGCGGTACAAGGCGGGGAGCCGCGCCTTTCCCAACCTCGTTCCTGATCGCCCGGACGCCCCGGGGGCCGAGCTGTCCCGCCGGGCGCGCGAGTGGTGGCGCTCGGCGTGGGCCGGGCAGAGCTTCATGGCCGTCGGCGTGCAGGACCCGGTGCTGGGGCCGCCCGCGATGAGCTCCCTCCGCTCGGTCATCCGGGGATGCCCGCCGCCCCTCGACATCCCGCACGGCGGCCACTTCGTGCCCGAGGACGCGGGGGACACCATCGCCATGAGCGCCCTCCAGGCGTTTGGGCTCTACGACTCGGGCAAGGGTGGGTCAGCCTGACGGATTGGAGGCAGGGCCACCGCCGGGTTGCAAGGTGGACACCACCAAAACCCCTCTGCTCCGCAGCTCTGCGAGTCCGGCCCTGCGGGCCACCACCTCGGGCTCACCTCTCAGGGGAGCCGTCAGCGAAGCCCACTGAGGGGTCGCCCGCCCGGCCTCATCGCCCAGCTACGTCCGCAGGTACGGCGCCAGCTGGGCGTCCAGCGTCCCCCTGGGCAGCGCGCCCACCCACGTCTCGGCCGGGCGGCCCTTCTCGAAGAGGATCAGGGTGGGGATGCTGCGGACCCCGTACCGCCCAGGCGCGTCCGGGTTGCGGTCCACGTCCAGCTTGACCACCTTGAGTTTCCCGGCGTGCTCGCGCGCGAGGTCTTCCAGCACGGGCGCGACCACGCGGCAGGGGCCGCACCAGTCCGCCCAGAAGTCCACGAGCACCGGGACGGAGGCCGTGACCTCGGCGTTAAACGTCGCGTCCGAGGCGCTGAGCAGCCACGGAAGGGCGTGACCGCAGCGCCCGCAGACCGGCACCTGCCCGGCGGGAGGGGCGCCCAGGCGGTTCTTCGCCCCGCAGTTCACACAGACAGCCACGTCACTCATGGGCGCTCTCCTGCCTCGTCTTTCCCGTCTCACCCGCCCCGCTCAGCTCCGCCCCCAGCCACGTTGCCGCCCGGTCGAGCAGCCCGGCGGCGGCGGGCGAGAAGGCCGTCATGTTGGCGAAGCCGTGGATCATGCCGGGGCCGGGGAGGTGGCCAGCGCGCACACCCGCTGCCTGCAACGCTTCGGCGTAGGCCGCCCCCTCGTCGCGCAGGGGGTCGAATTCGGCGGTCATGACCAGGGCGGGGGGCAGGTCGTGAAGCTGGGCGGCGTGCAGCGGCGAGACGTGCGGGTGAACGCCGTGCGCGGGGTCGGCGAGGTACATCTGGGCGAAGAAGCGCATCCGCTCCTCGGTCAGGAAGAACCCCTCGCCGTTCTCGCGGCGGCTGGGGTAGCGCTCGGTGTTCACGAAGTCGGCGGCGGGGTAGATCAGCAGTTGGGCGCGGATGCGGGGGCCGCCCTCGTCGCGGGCGCGCAGGGTGCAGGCGATGGCGAGGCTCGCCCCGGCGCTGTCCCCGGCGACCGCGAGGCGGGAGGGGTCGGCACCCAGCTCCTCCCCGTGCGCGGCGGCCCAGAGCAGGGCGGCGTAAGCGTCCTCCACCCCCGCGGGAAAGCGGTGCTCGGGCGCGAGGCGGTACTCCACGCTCAGGACGGCACTGTTCGCCCCCGCGCACAGCTCGCGGCACACGCTGTCGTGCGTCTCGATGGAGTAAGCGACGAAGCCGCCGCCGTGAAAGTAGACGGTCAGCGGGTGTGGCCCCTCACCCTGCGCCGTGTAGAGCCGGGCGGGCAACTCGGAGGCGGGGCCGGGGATCGTCAGGTCGCGCGTTCCCGCGATGCTGACCGACCGCTTCGGGCTGCGGGCGGAATTGGCGATCACGGCGGCGCGCATCTCCTCCAGGCTGCCCGGCTGGGGGGCGGCAGCCATCTGGAGCAGGACTTCTTTCAGGTGGGGATCGAGGGCCATGAGGGTCTCCTTTAACGCCAGGACGAGAGTTCTTCGGTGAGGTGGGCGGTCTCGTTGAAGGAGTCGAGGCTTGAGCGGCCCCCGCCGTAGGTCAGCCGGGTGAGGCTGCCGTTGCGGACACGCCAGTTGAGGGTCAGGGCGCTCTCGTCGGGGGCGCGCAGCACGGCGGCGACCGTTACGCCGATCACGCCGCCCGAGGAAAAGGCCAGGACGGTGCGCCCCGAGGGTTCGGCGAGCAGTTCCTTCAGGAAGGCGTGGACGCGAGCACGGAAATCGGCCCACGCCTCCACGTCGGCGTGCGTCACCTCGCCCCGCAGGTAGGCGGCGGCCAGGGGTTCGAGCATCCGCTGGAGGTGCCGGTTGCGCTCCGGGCCGTGCCGCTCCCGCTCGTAGGCACGGACGAGGGCGTCGAAGTTCGGGTCGCGGGCGGCGAGCAGCGGCGCGAGGGTCCGCGTCAGGCCGTCCCCGTCGTACTCGGCGAGGCGGGGGTCGGTGACGGGGTCGGGCCAGCCGCCTCCCGCCGCCTCGCAGGCCAGACGGGCGCTCTCGCGTTGCCGGACGAGGGAACCCGAGATCACGTCCGTCGGCTCCAGCCCAATCTCCGCCAGATACGCCCCCACCGCCCGCGCCTGCGCCTCACCGAGTGCCGAGAGGCGGTCGGTGTCGGCCTCGAAGGGGGTGGCCTGCCCATGACGGACGAGGATGAGGGTGCTCATGGGGACAGGAAAGAGCGGCGCCGGGCTCTCCGGAATTGGGTTCGGCGGTGTGGCACGCCGACAAGGGTACCGTACCGGGACGGCGCCCGGAAGAAAAATGGGCTGTAGCCTCTCCTCACGCACCGTTCGGCGATGCCGTCACGAACGGGGAGGCCGGGCGGCCCTACCCTGCCCGAATGCCGCCGGTCTCCCCTCCCGTCATCCACGCCGAGCAGGCCATTCCTGGCGGCACCCGTGTGCGCCTGGAGTGGCGGGTGGAGGGGGATCCCGTGCCCGCTGTCCTCCTGCTGCCGGAGGTGGAGCCGGGCGTGCGGGTGCCCGCCGCGCTGCTCCTGCACGGCCTGACCTCGCGCGGGGAGGTGATGACGGACTCGGTGGGGCGGGTGCTGCTGCGGCGGGGCGTCGCGTCCCTCGCCCCCGACCTGCCCCTGCACGGCTCGCGCGGCCACCCGCTGGGTCTGGACTCGCTGCGAAATCCGCTGGAGGCCGCCCGGCTGTGGCGCCTCGCGCTGCGGGAGGCGGGAGTCGCGGTGGAGTTCCTGCGGACCCACCCCGCCGTGGACCCCGGGCGGGTGGCCGTGGTGGGGTACTCGCTGGGGTCCTTCCTGGCGACGGCCCTCGCCGCGCGCCACCGTGAGGTGGGCGCGCTCGTGCTCGCCGCGGGGGGTGACCTGCCGCTCGGCACGCCGCTGACCACCCTTGCCCGCACCGCCCTGGACCCCATCCGGGCGGTGCGGCAACTCGGCGGCCGTCCGCTGCTGATGGTGCATGGCCGCCACGACCCGGTGATCCGGCCCGACCAGGCCGAGCGGCTCTACGCCGCCGCGCGCGAGCCCAAGGAGCTGCGCTGGTGGAACGCCGGGCACAGCCTGCCCACCGCCGCCATCGAGGACGCGGCGGACTGGCTGACCCGCCACCTGGGTGTGGGGGCGTCCGGCCAGGTGGGATGAGGGCGGGACACCGGCCACCGCTCTAGAGTGAGCCTCCCGGAGGAGGCCCATGACCCAACCCCTGCACCCCCGCCCGCAACTCACCCGCACGTCCTGGACCGACCTGTGCGGCACCTGGCAGTTCGCCTATGACGACGAGAACCGCGGCGCGGAGGAACGCTGGTTCTCCCGCGCCGAGCCCTTTGACCGCGAGATCACCGTGCCCTTTCCGCCCGAGTCGGCCGCGAGCGGGATTGGCGACCCTGCCTACCACCCCACCGTGTGGTATCGCCGCACCTTCACGGTCACACCGGAGGACCGGGCCGGGAGGCTCCTGCTCCACTTCGGGGCGGTGGACTACCGCGCGCAGGTCTGGGTGAACGGCCAGCTCGTCGCGCGGCACGAGGGCGGGCACACTCCTTTTACGGCCGACCTCACCTCCGTCCTGGCCGAGGGTGAGGAGCAGATCGTCACTGTCCGCGCCGAGGACGATCCCCGCGACCTCGCGCAGCCGCGCGGCAAGCAGGGCTGGAAGCCCGGGCCGCACGCGATCTGGTACCACCGCACCACGGGCATCTGGCAGCCCGTGTGGCTGGAGCGGGTGCCGGAGACGTACATCCGGTCGCTGCGGCTGACCCCCGACCTCGACCGCTCGGCGCTGGAGGTTCAGGTTTCCCTCAACGAACCGCCACGCGAGGAGCTGACCGTGCGGGTGCGCCTCCTTCTGAGGGGCGAGCGGCTTGCCTCGGACCTCTACGAGCTGAACGGGGCGGAGGTGAGCCGCTCCGTGGCCCTCGATCAGGGGCGGCTGGTGCGCGACCACCGGGAGATTCTGTGGTCCCCGCGCCACCCCAACCTGGTGGATGTCGAAGTCACCCTCCTGCGCGGCGAGGAGGTCCTGGACGACGTGCGCTCGTACACCGGGCTCCGCAGCGCCCTGATCCGCGACGGGCACTTCCTGCTCAACCACTCGCCCTTCTACCCCAAGCTCGTGCTGGCGCAGAACTATTGGCCGGAAAGCCACCTCGCCGCGCCCAGCGCCGACGCCCTGCGCCGCGAGGTCGAACTCGTCAAGGAACTCGGCTTCAACGGGGTGCGGATTCACCAGAAGGTCGAGGACCCGCGCTTCCTGTACTGGTGCGATGTTCTCGGGGTCCTCGTGTGGGGCGAGGCGGCGAACGCCTACACCTTCACGCCGGACGCGCAGGAACGGCTCACACGCGAGTGGCTGGAGGTGCTGCGCCGCGACCACAACCACCCCTGCATCGTGACGTGGGTGCCGCTGAACGAGTCGTGGGGTGTGCCCAACTTGGAGCGCGACCCGGCACAACGCGACTACGTGAAGGCCATGTACCACCTCACCAAGGCCCTCGACCCCTCCCGGCCCGCCATCGGCAACGACGGGTGGCAGCTCGTGGCGGGGGACATCCTGGGCATCCACGACTACACGCCGGAGGGCAGGGCGCTGCTGGAGCGCTACGGCACCCGCGAGGCGGTGGAGCGCACCCTCACCGCTGTCCAGCCCGGCCACTACCCTCTGCTGCCCGCAGCGCGGGTGCGGGCCGGGGAGCCCGTCATGCTCACCGAGTTCGGCGGCATCAGCTTCGCGCCGTCGCAGGGCGAACGCTGGTGGGGGTACGGCACCGTTCAGGACGAGGAGGCCTTCCTGACCAAGTACGCCGAACTCGTGGGCGCGGTGCTGGACTGCGAGGGCGTCGCGGGCTTCTGCTACACCCAGCTCACCGACACCGAGCAGGAGAGCAACGGCCTGCTGCACGCCGACCGCCGCCCGAAGATGAACCCCGCCCGGCTGCGCGCGATCAACAGCGGCTACCCCCGCTCCATGCCCGCCGAATTCCTGATCGAGACGCACCTCGCCGCCGAGAGCCGGGACGACGAGGTGCCGCGGTAGGGCCCCATCCCCTGGACCCGCATTCTTGGAAGAGGACGGGTCCAGGGATGCAGGCCTAGCCCGCCTCGCCGATTCGCCGCCACGCCTCCCCGATGAGCCACTGCGCCTGCTCTCCCAGCGGCGCGAAGCGGGGGTCCCTCGTCTGCCCGGCGCGGTAGCGGGCGTAAATCTGCCCGACGATCACGGCGAGTTTGAAGTGCCCCAGCACCTCGTACCACGCCACGCCCCTCACGTCACGACCGCTACGCTCGGCATACCGCGCCAGGAATTCCTCGCGGCTCAGGAAGCCCGGGGCGTTCGCCCCCACCCGGTTGGACGCGCCTCCGGGCTGCTCCGGCATCGTCCAGTAGGTCAGGGTGAGGCCCAGGTCCACCAGGGGGTCGCCCACGGTGGTCATCTCCCAGTCGAGCAGGGCCACCACGCGCGAGGGGTTGGCGGGGTCGAGCATCAGGTTGTCGAGCTTGAAGTCGTTGTGGACGAGGGTGTGGACCGATTCGGCGGGCGTGTGCGCCAGCAGCCAGGCGATCACGTCCTCGTCGTGCAGGTCCTCGGGCGGGGGCAGGTCATCCGTGCGGGCGCGGCGCCAGCGGGACGCCCAGCCCTCGACCTGGCGGGTGTTGAAGCCCTCGGGCTTGCCGAGGTCACGTAACCCCGCCGCATCGATATCGACGGCATGGAGGTCGGCCAGGGTATCCACCAGCGCCTCCGAGAGCTGCCGGGGAGCGTCGGGCAGCGCGGCGTACTCGGGCGGCAGTTTGGTGCGGACCACCGTGCCGCGCCGCCGCTCCATCAGGTAGAAGGGGGCGCCGATCACGTCCGCGTCCTCGACGAGCAGGAGGGGCCGGGGCGCGACGGGCAGCACCGGATGCACCCGTTCCAGCAGCCGGTACTCGCGGGGCATGTCGTGCGCCTTCGCCGCCACCGGACCGAGGGGCGCGCGGCGCAGGACGTACTCCTGATCCCCCAGCCGTACGAGGTAGGTCAGGTTGGAAAAACCGCCGGGGAACTGCTCGACGGCGAGTCGGTCCGCGTCGCCTTCCACCCGCCCGCGCAGCGCCTCCCTCAAGGCGTCCAGCGGCAGTTCCTCGCCGGGACGGACAGGCGCGGTGTCGGGACGATTCACGGGTGACCCTCGGTGCGGGGCGCGTCCCCCTGGAACGCCTGCCCACCCGCCAGGAGCGCCATCGCCTTCTGGCGCAGGCGCCGCATCTTCCCGATCCAGCCGTCGTAATCGTTCGCCTTGTTCTGGAAGGACTGGAGGGTGGTGGGGTGCGTGGTGATGAGAAAACCGTCCCGCCGCAGCACCTCCAGCGTCTTCTCCACCAGCTCGTCGGTCGTGATCGCCGTCTGCTGGAGGATGGGCGCGTTCTGGATCATGGGCGTCCACACGCCCTCGGGGCAGAGGCAACTGACCTTGACCCCCCGGTCAGCGTAAGTGATCGCCAGCCATTCGGCGAAGGCGAGCGCCCCGTGCTTTGTGACCGCATAGGGTGCGGAATGCAGCTCGGTCAGCAGCCCCGCCGCCGACGCCGTGTTCAGGAAATACCCCTCGCCCCGCTCCAGGTAGTGCGGGAGGAGGTGCCGGGCGGCCCAGACGTGGCTCATCACGTTGATCCGGTGGATGAGGTCCCAGTCCTTGTCGGGCGTCTCCGGCCCCGCGCCGATGGCGATTCCCGCATTCGAGCAGAAGAGGTCGATGCGGCCCTCCCGCCCCAGCACGTCCGCGATCAGGGCAGAAACACCCTCCTCGCGCGAGACGTCCGCCGGGACGAACCGCGCCCCGATCTCGGCGGCCTTCTGCGCGCCCATGTCCTCATTGCGGTCGGAGGCGATCACGGTCGCGCCCTCCTGAGCAAAGCGCGTGGCGAGGGCGAGGCCGATGCCGGAGGCGGCGCCGGTGACGACGATGATTTTGTTTTGAAAGTCCATTCCAGGGCTCCTTACTTGAGCGTTAATACTTCCAAACCGGGAAATGAGGTGTAGTCCGCCGGATTTAATGTGAAGAGGGGCAGACCGCTGACCTCTGCGTGGGCAGCGATGAGGTAGTCGGTCAAAATGCGCCTGGAGAGCCCACCCCCGGAGGCGCGGCGGTGGGCGACGTACCCCGCGTGAGCTTCCCCCACACGCTGCCAGACAGCGCGCCCCATCACCCAGTCCACCTCGATGCCGTACTCACGCAGCCAATCCTCAGGGTCGGGCTGGGAGGGCCTGAGTTCCGCCACGACCGGACCACACACCAGCAGTCCCTGAGCCTCGTTCAAAAACTCCGAGACAGCCTCGGCCTTCGATTCCCGCACCAGCAGGGTCAGCAAGACGTTGGTGTCCAGGCAAAGTTGCGGCGGAAAATTCACTCTTTCTGGCGCTCCCGCAAGAGGTCCTCGACATAAGTGATCTTTCCCACGCCCGGCCCACTTTGCAGGATTTCCCGGTCACCCGGATCATGCCGCATGTCGCTGATGTACTCGTCCACCGTCATGCCCTGCGGGAGGGTCAGGGTTCCTATCGCTTCTCGAAAATCACGGCGACGACGGGTGGCAGGAACGACCGTCACCGTCTCGCCACTCCTGACGAACTTCACCCGGCTGCCCGCCTCCAGATGAAGGGCCTCACGCAAATCCTTGGGCAGGGTGATCTGGCCCTTACTGGTCACCGTCGCGTAATAGACCTCGTCCTCCGCTGGCTTCGTGGTCATTCCTTACCCGTCTCCTTACCAGCAGCGTATCACCGCCGCCGCAGATCCACGCCCTGCCGCCGCAGTTCCTCCTTCGCCACCGTCTCGGTATGAACGATGTCGGGGCCGTCGGCGAGGCGCAGGGTGCGCGCCTGGGCGTACATGTTCGCCAGTGGCGTGTCCTGGCTGACGCCCGCGCCCCCGAAGGTCTGGATGGCGCGGTCGATCACGCGCAGGGCGACGTTTGGCGCGACCACCTTGATCGCCGCGATCTGCCCGCGCGCCGCCTTGTTCCCCACCGTGTCCATCATGTGCGCGGCCTGGAGGGTCAGCAGCCGGGCCTGGTCGATCTCCATCCGGCTGTGGGCGATGGCTTCGCGGACATGCTGGTGCGCCGCGAGTGGCTTGCCGAAGGCGACGCGGTTGGCGGCCCGCTCCACCATCAGTTCCAGCGCCCGCTCGGCCTGCCCGATCAGGCGCATGCAGTGATGTATACGGCCCGGCCCCAGGCGGCCCTGCGCGATCTCGAAGCCACGGCCCTCGCCCAGCAGGATATTGGAGGCGGGCACGCGCACATTCTCGAAGGTCATCTCGGCGTGGCCGTGCGGGGCGTCGTCGTAGCCGAACACGGTCAGCATCCGGTCAATGGTCACCCCGGGCGTGTTCATGGGCACCAGGATCATGGACTGCTGGAGGTGCCGCTCGGCCTGCGGGTCCGTCTTGCCCATGAAGATGCTGACCGCGCAGCGGGGATCGCCCGCCCCGCTCGTCCACCACTTGCGGGCGTTGATGACGTACTCGTCGCCGTCCTGCACGATGCTCGCCTGGATATTCGTGGCGTCGCTGCTCGCCACCTCCGGCTCGGTCATGGAGAAGGCGGAGCGAATCTCGCCATTCAGGAGGGGCACCAGCCACTGCTCCTGCTGCTCGGGGGTGCCGTAGCGGGCCAGCACCTCCATGTTGCCGGTGTCGGGCGCGTTGCAGTTGAAGACCTCGGGGGCCCACCAGACCCGGCCCATGATCTCGCACAGCGGGGCGTATTCGAGGTTGGTCAGACCCGCGCCGAACTTTCCATCCGGGTCGCTGGCGGGCGGCAGGAAGAGGTTCCACAGCCCCTGCTCGCGCGCGCTCGGCTTCAGGTCCTCAATGAGCTGGACGTGCTCCCAGCGGTTGCCCTCGTTCACCTGGCGGTGAAATTCGGCCTCGTTGGGGTAGATGTACTCGTCCATGAAGGCGGCCAGGCGGGCGCGCAGGTCGGCGGTGCGGGGGGACGTGTCGAACAGGGTCATAGGGGTTCCTCCTCGGGATTCAGGGGGCGAAAGCCAGCGCGGTCTCCTTCGATGCTGATCAGGGCGTCCCGGTACACGCCGCCCCCCTCGCGGCGCAGCACCAGCCCGAGGGCCAGCACCCGGTCCAGCACGGCCTCGGCCTCCTCCAGCAGCGCCGGGTCATCGTCGTCGGCGACGCGCCCGGCCAGGGCGGCGTCCTCCTCGAAAAGGGCGCGGTAGGGCTCGAAGGCGGGGGTCGGCTCGAAATCGCAGTGGACGGCGAACATCTCGCTGTCCGTGACGGTGAGGCGGCCCAGGGTCTCCCCGCCCCGCTCCAGGGTGTACACGGTGCCCGGCCTCATGTCCCGGTCTCCCTGGAGGGGCGCCCCCCCACGGGCGCGATGCTCGCCAGCGACGCCGCGACGAGGGTGTCCTCTCCCCCGCTGCGGGCATACACCTCGGCGCGGACGACGACCTGACGGCGCCCGGCGCGCAGCACTTCCCCGCGTGCCCACAGCACCTCGCCCCTCGCGGGGGCCAGCAGGTTGAGCTTGTACTCGGAAGTCACCACGTCCCCGGCGAGGGTGGAGGCGGCCCAGGCGCTCACCGTGTCAGCGAGGTAACCGAGCACCGCCCCATGTGCGACGCCGTGATGCTGGGTCAGGTCGGGCCGCAGGTCGAGCTCGATCTCCGCGAGCCCCGCCTCCAGCCGGGTGAGGCGCGTGCCCATGAAGCGCGTGAAGCCGCTCGTCTCCGCCGCGAGCCGGAGCCGTTCGCGGGCGGCGGTCATGTCCGGGGCCGTCATGGGCGCACCTGGGAGACGGACACGCGGGCGAGCGTCTGCGCGTGCAGTGAGCTGAGGATCAGATCATCCCCGACCGGAAGGACCTGGGTAAGGTAACCGTAGCTGGCTGGACCCGTGCCCTGGGCGAAGGCCGTTGGGCGGCCATTCAGGTCGAGCGCGACGAGCATGGACTCCTCGGGAAGGGGCAGTTTGACCCGTTCGGCAAGGCGGGCAATGACCAGCCGCAGCCAGGGCCTCCGCGCCGTCGCATCCAGCAGCGGCGAGCGGCGGCTGGGGAGGGCCACCCAGAACGTGCCCGCGCCGTCGTAGCGAACGTTGTCGGGGTAGCCAGGAAGGTTGTCCGCGAAGACCTCCAGCGTTCCGGCCCGCTCGCCGACCAGCCACAGGCGGTGAACCCGCGCCGTGCCCGTCTCGGTCACGAGGAGGTAAGCCTCACCGGGGCCGAGGGTCACGCCGTTGGGGAAGTTCAGGTTTCTTGCCAGCACGGTCGTCTCCCCCGTCTGGAGGTCGTGCCGCAGCACCCGCCCGTGCCCGCGGTGTTCCAGCAGGTCGAGGAGTTCGTGCGGCCAGGGGTACTGGCTCGACGCGTCGGTGAAGTACACGTGGCGGCCCGCCCGGTCCACGTCCAGATCGTCGGTGAAGCGGAAGGGCACGCCCTCGGCCCCGGTGGCAAGCACCCGCACCTCTCCCCCCTCCGGGTCCACCCGCAGCAGGCCGCGCAGGGCATCGGCGATCAGGAGAGAGCCATCGGGGTGGAAACGCAGGCCGAGGGGCCGCCCGCCCGTGTCGGCGAAGACTTCCGGAGAAGTGCCGTCCGGGTGGAAGCGCACGATGGTCCCGCCCTCGAAGCCGCTGTAGAGGCGGCCCTGGGTGTCCACGGCCACGGATTCAGGCGCGGCTTTGCCCGGCACGGGGGCGAACAGTTCGGCGGTGTTCAACCGCCCGTTGTCGGCATAAGGACCGCCCGTGCGTGAGGGAACGAGACCCGGTCCCTCCCACGCCACCGGGCGAACCCGTGTGGGTGCGAGCAGCAGCCAGCTCACGCCCGCGCCGAGGGTCAGGCCGAGGAGGGTGCGGAGCCTCATGGGGCCCCTCCCGCCGGGGGCACGTCCGCCGTCACGATGGTGCCCAGCGCCGTGGCGACCAGCTTTTCCTCTCCCTCCTGCACGGCGAAGATGTCGCAGCGGGTCACCGCCTGCCGTTTTCCGGTAGTAATAACGCTGCCCCGAGCGACGAGCGCCTCGCCCACCGCGGGCCGAACGAAGTTGATCTTGAACTCTGAGGTGAGCACGCTCGGCCCCAGCGCCGCCGCCCCCATGAAGGTGAGGGCGATGTCGGCCAGCGTGGCCTGCACGCCCCCGTGCGCGAAACCGTGGTGCTGGGTGAGGTCGCGGAGGAAGGGCACCCGCACGACCACGCCCGAGGGCGACATCTCCTCCACCCGGGCGCCGACGAGCACGCTGAAGGGCTGCGAGTCGAGGACGCTCTGGGCGAAGGCGACGGCCTGGGCTTCACTCCTGGGCTGGGTCATGGGTCCTCCCCCTGCCGGACGGTTCGGCCCGGGACGAGGGCAGCGTGTTCGGCCAGAAGCTGCCAGCGGCCCTCATCCTGAACGAAATGCGCCGACCACAGAAACGTCCGGTCGAACGGCCTTCCCGCGTGTTCTCCCTGAACGCGCTCATAAAAGGTGGCGACGGCACTCCCGCCCACCACACTGAGGGTCAGGTCAGTTGGGGTGACCGCGCTGTACCGCCGAACCGCCTGCAGGTCGCGCCAGGCCTCCAAGTGGGGCTGCCTGCGCTCGCGGCGCCCGTCAGCCCCGACGAACACGTAGAGGGGATGGGCCACCCGGTCGAAGAACTCGGCAGCGTGCCCGGCGACGGCCGCGGCGGCGAAGTCCAGGATCAGCCGTTCCGGTTCCTCGGCGGTCGTCATACGTACACCCGCATCACCGTCTCGGCAGTCGCGGCGGGTTTCGGCGCCCCCTCGATCTCGATGGTGTTGCCCACGGTCAGTTGGGCGTATCCGGCGCCGTCCTCGACGTTCAGCAGCACGGCGCGGTTTCTCAGGCGGCTGCCGACCGGGACCGGGGCGATGAAACGCACGCGGTTGAGGCCATAGTTCACCACCATGCGGGCCCCCGAGAGCTGGGGAGCGCCGCCCGCCGTCATGAAGTGCCCCGCCAGCAGCGAGAGCGTCAGGAAGCCGTGCGCGATGGGGCGGCCGAAGGGCGTCTGCGCGGCCCGCTCGGGGTCGACGTGAATGAACTGGTGGTCGCCGGTCGCGTCCGCAAACTGGTTCACCATCTCCTGCGTCACGTCGACCCACTCGGAGAGGGCGATTTCCTGGCCCACGCGGGCGCGGAGGTCTTCAAGGTGCATGGGTCCTCCTTTTGAACGATCTGCCGCCAGCCATCCGTTTCTGGGCTTCTGCTGACGGCTGATCGCCCGACCGCTCCTAAATCGCCGTCACGCCGCCGTCCACCGCGATGTTCTGCCCGGTCATGTACGCCGAGGCGTCGCTGGAGAGCAGCAGGGCGAGGCCCTTGAGGTCTTCCGGGCCGCCCAGACGACCCAGGGGCGTGGCGCCCAGGATGGTCTCCTCCCCGTAGGCGATGGTGCCCTTCGTCATTTTGGTGGGGAAATAGCCGGGGCAGATGGAGTTGACGGTGATGCCGTACTTCGCCCACTCGGAGGCGAGCGCGCGGGTGAAGTTCACGACCGCGCCCTTGGAGGTGTTGTAGGCCACGGTTCCGGCCATGCGCGGGCTGTTGCCCTTGAGCCCGGCGACCGAGGCGACGTTCACCACGCGGCCCGCCTGGGCGGGAATCATGCAGCGCTTGCCCACCGCCTGCGTGAGCAGGAACAGCCCGTTCACGTTCAGGTTGATGACCTTCAGCCACGCCTCGAAGGGGTGCTCCTCGGCGGGTGCGCCCCAGGTGGCCCCGGCGTTGTTCACCAGGATGTGAATGGGCCCGACCTCGGCCACGATGCGCTCGACCAGAGGCTCGATGGTCTCGAACTGCGAGAGGTCGTTCTGATAGACGTGCGCGGCGATGCCCAATCCCTCCAGGTGGGCTTTGGCCTCGTCCAGCTCGTTCTGCTTGCGGGCGGTCAGGACGACGGTCGCGCCGTACTCGCCCAGCCCCTCCGCGATTTGCAGGCCGAGGCCGCGCGAGCCCCCGGTGATGAGGGCGACTTTGCCGGTCAGGTCGAAGAGTTCTTTGAGTGCCATGGGGATGCCTCCGCTAGGTTGTGCCGGGTGGAAACGGTCACCCCACCATAGGAAAAATGTACGTACGCGTCAATTTTAAACGTACAGGGATATTTGGGAGCCGTTCACGCTCAGCAAAACTGTGTGGAAAGCACGTGACCGGGAACACGGCACCCACCAAGCTGAGGAATGTCGCGCCGTCTGCTCCTCCTCCTTGCCTGCGCCACCCTGGGAATCGCCTCCGCCCTTCCTGCCAGCGTGACCCTGAAAAACCTTCCCTATGAGCATCAGGGGCCGGACAACTGCGGTCCCGTCACGGCGCTCACCATCGCGGGTTACTACGGCACGCGAGTTACCCAGGCGCGGGCCGCGAACGCCCTCAAGGACTCGGCGCGCGACCCGCAGGTCACGAGTCTGGAACTCGCCGACTACCTGGGCCGCTTCGGGCTGCGGAGCGTGATCCGGTACGCGGGCACGCCGGAGCTGCTGCGCGACCTCGTGTCCCGGGGGCTGCCCGTCGTGGTGCAGCAGCGCCTCCAGCCCGGGAGCAACGTGGCGCACTTCCGCACGGTGTACGGCTACGAGCGGGGCCGCTTCCTGACCTCCGACCCTCTGCGCGGCGCCCGGCTGTGGCTGAGCGAGGCCGAGTTGACCGACCTGTGGCACTACTACAACGGCGAATACATGGTGTCCTATCCGCCGAACAAGGAGGGTGAGGTCCGGGCCGCGCTGGGCGAGGACTTCAGCGCGGCGGCGAACTGGCGCACCCTCAAGCGGATTGGCGAGAGCAACGTCAAGGCCAGGCCGGGCGACCCCTACAACTGGTGGGGACTGGGCAAGGCGAACCTGCGCCTGGGTCTGGTCAGCGCGGCTGCCGAGAACTTCGCGCGGGCCGCCCAGTTGGGCGTGCCCACCATCTATTACCTGTACCGCCAGGAAGCCTTCGAGGCCTGGACTCGCTCGGGCGACCACGACAAGACGCTGAAATACACCCAGCTTGCGCTGAGAATCGACCCGCAGAGCAAGGAACTGCTGAGGTTTCGCAACCTGGCCCGGGATGCTCTGGGTGGGTAGCAGGGTGGCCCACCTCCGCCAGATGGGGAACAGTCGGGGCGGGGCTCAAAAGTGTCGTGTTGCTGAGCGCGAACGAAGCATCCCCAAGTTTTCGGACCCTTCGCCCCGTTCAGGGGGACAGATTCTGGGAGCCTCGCCCTGATCGAAGCCTGTCCTGTCGCCCGGCACGAGCAGGAGGCTTCTGAAACGCGACATAGCGCCACCGCCAGTCCAGCCCGGACGGTTCTCCCCTTCACGCAGCCGTCGCCGAACCCAGGAGCCGTTCGGCCACCGACAGCACGTCCTTGGGTGGGAGGACCCCCTTGAACCAGATCAGGCGCTCGTCGAAGTCGCTGGGGTCCACTCCCGCCCGCTCCAGGTTCAGGCGTTCGGAGACGCACACGATCACGTCCCGGCGCCCCGATTTTCTCAGCAGCTCGAACTTCTTTCGCAGGTACTCTGGGCGCCAGTAGCCCACGATCTCCACCAGCACACTGCGGCCATCCGGGTGGACCAGCCGGAAGTCGGGGATAATGACCCCGCCGGGCACCGGAACGAGGTCCACCTCGCGCTCCAGCTCCCACGGGGTGTCCAGTTTGGCGAAGCGGTCGCTGAACCCCGCCTCCAGGGCGCTGTCGTGCTCCTCGGGCGGCTTGTAGTGGCTCACGTAGCCGTCCTCGCTGGTCAGTTGGAAGGACCACTCCTCGTCCCCCGGGTCCACCCAGGCGAGGTCCTTGCGGGGCTTGAGGGCCGCCGTCAGGTCCCACTTCGTGACGTGGAGCAGGGCCGGCAGGAATTTCGCCAGCGCCAGGCCGTAGCGCGTCGTGCCCCCGAAGAGGGAGGTCGGCCCGTCCATCGTCAGCGTGAAGCCGTAGTTCGCGTCCCCCTCCACGGTCACCATCAGTCCGAAGAATTTCGTGTACTTCAGCATCTGCTTGTAACGGGCGGGCTCGTTGCGCCGGGCGGTGATCACCAGGCTGTAGGCCCGGTAGAGCACTCCCTGGGCCTGCGCGAGGTTGAAGCGCTCCATCAACTCCCGCGGCTCGGGCGGGTCGAAGGAGACGAGCCGCTGCTGGTCCGGCAGGTCGGCGTACAGCAGCTCCGAGACGTCCTTCGCGCGCAGCCGGGTTTCCCCGGAGAGGGCGGCCGCCGCCTGTTCCAACACCAACGTCCGGCGATGCCGGCTTGGCGGGTGAGCCTGGGCCAGCTCGAAGACCTTCGCCCGCACCACTCCCGGTTCCACGTCTCCCCCGGTCTCGAAGGTGGCGGCGCCGGTCGTCAGCAGGTGCGCCATCCCGCGCAGCACCTTGAAGTCCTGCCGCCCCGCCTCCAGCGCCTTGAGGTCCTCGTCCAGGTCCAGGCGGCGCTTGCCGACGTTCGCCTCGAAAGCGGCGATTGCCTGCTCGGCCAGCCGGAGGTTGTTCGTCGTGGCCTTGAGCCGCCGGGGCTCCACCAGACCCGCTTTCACGCGGAACATGAGCAGGTCAGTGGGGAGCATTCAGGTCCTCCCAGGTTGGGGTGAAGGCGGCCTGGCCGGACGACCACTGGCCGCGGCGCTGCTGGCTGACCCGCTCCTCGCTGGTGCCCTCGGTGATCACCTCATAAAGCACGGCGTTCTTGCCCTCTGCCTTCCGCAGAATCCGGCCCAGACGCTGGATGTGCTCGCGCTCCGTCGCGGTACCGGAGAGGACCACCGCCACGCTCGCCTCCGGCACGTCCACCCCCTCGTTGAGCACCCGGCTGGTCACCAGGACCCGGTAGGCCCCGCTCCTGAACCGCTCCAGCAGGGTGTGGCGCTCGCGCACCGGGGTCTGGTGGGTGATGGCGGGAATCAGGAAGTCGTGGCTGATCCGGTAGACCGTCGCGTTGTCGTCGGTGAAGATCAGCGTCCGCTCGGAGGGGTGGTTCGCCAGCAGTTCCTCCAGGACGCGCAGCTTGCCCTCCGTGCCGTAGGCCATGCTGCGGGCCTCCCGGTGGGCGCGCATGGCGGCCTTGCCCTGCGGCGTGCCGGTGCTCAGGATGAACTGCTGCCACCCCTCCAGGCTACCCAGGCGGATGTTGTTGCGCCGCAGAAAGTCGTTGCGCTGCCGGATCAGATCGTCGTAGTGGCGCTGCTCGGCGGGGCTCAGCCGCACCTTGATAATCACCTCGCGGTAGTCCGCCAAGGTGTCCCCGGCCAGGTCCTCCGGCGCGCACTGGTACACCACGGGGCCGACGAGGTCGTCGAGGTGGACCTCCCGCCCGTCGCCGCGCTTGGGCGTCGCGGTGAGGGCCAGCCGGTAGGGGGCCAGGCCGAGTTCGGCCACCGAGCGGTGGAAGTCACTGGGGAGGTGGTGGGCCTCGTCGAAGATCTGGAGGGCGTACCTCCCCGCCAACTGCTCGGCGTGGATGGCGGCGGAGTCGTAGGTGCTGATCAGGATGGGGGTCTCGTCCCGGCTCCCGCCGCCGAGGAGGCCAATCCCCGCGTCGGGAAAGGCCGCGAGCAGGCCGGAATACCACTGGTGCAGCAGGTCGAGGGTCGGCACGCAGATCAGGGTGCTGCGGGGGGTGTCGCGCATGGCGAGCTGGGCGACGAGGGTCTTGCCCGCCCCGGTGGGGAGGACGACCACGCCGCGCCGCCCCGCCTTCTTCCAGGCATTCAGGGCGAGTTGCTGGTGGGGGTAGGGGGTGACCTCGCGGGCATACCCGAGTTCGAGCTTCTGAAACGTCGCGGCCTCGTCGCGCACGGGAACACCCGCCTCCCGCAGACGCTCCACCACGTCCCGGTACGCCTTGCCGGGCGCACGCCAGGACTGGCTGCGGGCGTCCCAGACGAAGAAACCCGCCACAGCCTCGGGAACCTCGTACATCACGAGGGTGCCCCGGTCGAGCCGTAGGGCGTAAGCCATTGCAAGGCTATGCTATCGGGAGAAGATCAGGCTCATCCTTCCCGATATGACGTTTGCTGACGGGGCCGTCGGATCAGGCACGGGGGTGGAGGAGGCTTTCCCCGCCTGGTCGCCACTCTGTTCCCCTGAACGACAAAGCTTCTACACCCCAGCCGCTCCCGGTGGGCTCAGAACCAGGTGTCCTGCATATCGAAGGTCGTCCGGTCGGCACTCGCCAGCAGGTCGGCGTGCGCCTTCACCCTCGGCAGCTCGTGCGTGGCGAAGAAGCGGGCGGCCTGGAGTTTGCCCCGGTAGAAGTCGGCGTCGTCGCCGCGTGCCCCCGGCAGTCGTTGTGCCGCCGCGACCGCCTGCCGCAGCCACATCCAGCCGATGACCGTGTGTCCCATCATCTCCAGGGCGCTGTTCGCGTTGGCGAGAAACAGGTCGGGGCCGAGTTCGGACGACTTGCCGAGGATGGTCTGGAGGGCCGCGCCGCTCTGGTTGAGCGCCTTGACGACGGCCACGCGAATCTCGTCCAGTCCTTCCAGCCCCTCGGACGCCCCCAGGTCCGCCTGAATCCGTTCGAGGAGGACTTGCAGCCCGCGCCCCCCCGCCTGCGTCACCTTGCGGCCCAGCAGGTCGTTGCCCTGGATGCCCTCGGTGCCCTCGTGGATGGGGTTGAGGCGGTTGTCGCGGTAGTACATCTCGACCGGATAGTCGCGGGTGTACCCGGCGCCGCCCATGACCTGAATCGCGTCGCTGAGCGCCTCCTGGCTGTACTTGCTCGGCCAGCTCTTCACGATGGGCGTCAGCAGATCGAGGAGGAGTTCGTTGTCCCGCCGCCCTTCCTCCGGCCCGGTCTCGATCTCGTCCTCCAGGTGGGCGGCGTAGAGGCCCAGCGCAAGGCCGCCCTCGACCAAGCTCTTCTGCCGCAGCAACAACCGGCGCACATCGGCGTGCTCGATGATCCGCACGGGCTGACTGGCCGCGTCCTTGTTGCTCGCGTGCCGTCCCTGCCGCCGGTCCCGTGCGTACTCCAGGCTGGCGAGGTAGCCCGCGTAGCCCAGCATGACCGCGCCCATGCCGACGCCGATGCGGGCGCCGTTCATCATGTGGAACATGTAGCGCAGGCCCTGGCCGGGCTCGCCGATGAGTTCGCCGACCGTCTCGCCGCCCTCACCAAAGTTGAGCAGCGTGTTCGTGGTGCCCCGGTAGCCCATCTTGTGATTCAGGCCCGCCAGGACGACGTTGTTGGATTCCCCGACGCTGCCGTCCTCGTTGACCCGGTATCTCGGCACGATGAAGAGCGAGATGCCCTTCACGCCCGCCGGAGCGCCTTTGATCCGCGCCAGGACGAGGTGAATGATGTTCTCGGACAGCTCATGCTCGCCCGCTGAGATCCACATCTTGGTGCCGGAGATGGCGTAGGTGCCGTCCTTCCTCGGCGTGGCGCTCGTCGTGATATCGGCCAGCCCCGACCCCGCGTGCGGCTCGGAGAGGGCCATCGTGCCGAACCAGCGGCCTTCGAGCAGGGGCAGCATGTATCTGCGCTGCTGCTCGGGCGAGGCGAACACCCGTTGCAGGTTCGCGTTCCCGATGGTCAGGAAGGGATAGCTGCTCGTGCCAATGTTCGCGGCCTTGAAGTGCGCGTGCATGGCCTGCGCGACCACATTGGGCAGTTGCAGGCCGCCCAGTTCCTCGTCGGCGTGGGCGCTGAAAAAGCCTGCGTCACGAAACGCCTTCATCGCCTGGGCGGCGGCGGGAACGAGCTGAACTCTACCCTCCACCACATGCGGCTCGTTCAGGTCCGCCTCGCGGGCGTGGTTGGCGAAGTAGCGGTCGGCAACGTTGTAGGCGAGGCCCAGCACGTCGTCGTACACTTCGCGCGAGTGTTCGGCGAAGCGGGGGCGCCCGGGCAGCGAGGCGGTGTCCAGCACCTCGTAAAGCTGGAATTGCAGGTCACGGCGGGAGAGGAAGGGGGCCATAGCGACTCCTTGGGGGTGGACTTGCGGCCAGCTTAGGCCGGAGTGTCCGTGAACGTCAATTTTGAACGCTCGCGTTCATATGAGGCGGGGACATCGGAGCATCAGGTCGACCCGGTGTTGGGGCTCAGCGCAGGCGTGCTGGTTCTGGAACTGGACCACGCAAACTTGACCGACGCACGCAAGTGGTGGGGGCAACTGCCTCACGGCAGAGAAACAGTCGGAGGGAGGTCAGAAAACCCCTCCCCCTTGAGGGGGGAGGCCGGGACTCGCGGAGCTGCTTGCAGAGGAGGAGGCAGGGCATCGTGCTCGCGGAGGCGCTTGCCCCCTCGCCCCCCCACCCCGGCCCTCTCCCACCAGGGGAGAGGGTGAAAAAAGATTCACCTTGTCAGCGCGTATGGGATCACGTGCGGCTTGCCGGTGTCGGGGTCCGCGAGGATGTGGGCCTTCAGGCCGAACACGTCGCGCAGCAGCTCGGCCGTCATGATGTCCTCGGGGCGGCCCTGGGCGTAGACCTGCCCGTCCTTCATGGCGACCAGCTCGTCGCTGTAGCGCACGGCCTGGTTGAGGTCGTGCAGGACCATCACGACCGTCTTGCCCCCCTCGCGGTTCAGGCGCCCGGCGAGGTGCAGCACCTCCAGCTGGTGCGAGAGGTCCAGGTAGGTCGTCGGCTCGTCGAGCAGCAAAATATCGGTCTGCTGGGCGAGGCTCATGGCGATCCAGGCGCGCTGGCGCTGCCCACCCGAGAGCGCCTCCAGTGGGCGGCCCGCGAAAACTGTCATGCCCGTCTGGGCGAGTGCCCACGCCACGGCCTCGCGGTCCTCCTCGCGGCGCACGGGGAAGCGGCCCTGGTGGGGGTGGCGGCCGAACCACACGAGTTCCTCCACACTCAGGCCCTCGGGGGCAGTGGGGCCCTGGGGCAGGATCGCCAGGCGGCGGGCCACCTCGCGGGAGGGCAGGGCGTGCAGCGCCTGGCCGTAGAGCTGAATCTCGCCGCCCCCGGCGGGCAGCAGCCGGGCGAGGGCGCGCAGCAGGGTGCTCTTGCCGCAGCCGTTCGGCCCGATGATGCTGGTGACCTGACCACCTGCTACGCGCAGGTCCAGCCCGGGAACGATGACGGTCTGCCCGTAGGCGAGCCGTAATTTCTCGGTGGAGAGGGGGGAGGGAATCTGGGTCATGCGGTGCGCCTCAACAGATACAGGAAATAAGGGGCCCCCACCAGGGTGGTGAAGATGCCTGCCGGGACCTCAATGGGCGGCAGCAGTGAGCGTCCCAGTGTATCGGCGGCGAGGACGAGCAGCGCCCCCACGAGCAGGGAGACGGGCAGCAGCCGGGCGTGCCGCGCGCCCACGAGCAGCCGCGCGAGGTGCGGCGCGAGCAACCCCACGAAGCCCAGGATACCCGCGCCCGTCACAGCGGCGGCGGCGAGCGCGACCCCCACCCCCAGGGCGAGCAGCCGCGCCGGGTTCACCCGGGTGCCCAGGTTGGTGGCGAGGTCTTCGCCCAGGTTCAGCACGTCCAGCGTGCGCGAGAGCAGCAGCGCGGCAGGCAGCAAGGCGAGCGCCCAGGGAAGCACCCGCGCCACCCTCGTCGCGTCCGCCCCGTACACCGTGCCTATCAGGAAAGTCAGCGCCGTGCCCAGCCCGTCGGGCGCCCGCACGAGCACGAGTTGCTGAACGGCCCCCAGCGCCGCCGCCACGGCCACGCCGACGAGGGCGAGGCGCACGGGATGCAGGCTGTTCAAACTCACGCCGCCCCACTCCCGCGCGAGGAGCAGCACCAGCCCGAAGCCCCCCCACGCGCCCGCCAGCGCCGCCCAGGGGAGCCCGCCGACCGGCGCCCCGGGCCAGGCCAGCAGGAAGAACGTGACCGCCAGCCCCGCCCCCGCCCCCACCCCGATGAGGTCGGGCGAGGCGAGCGGGTTGCGGATCACCCCCTGCATCACCGCGCCGGACGCGGCGAACATCGCCCCGCACAGCAGCGACACGAGCACGCGCGGCGCCCGCAACTCCAGCACGAGCTGGCGCGTCAGGTCGTCGCCGCTGCCCGT
This sequence comes from Deinococcus apachensis DSM 19763, assembly GCF_000381345.1. Taxonomy (NCBI): domain Bacteria; kingdom Thermotogati; phylum Deinococcota; class Deinococci; order Deinococcales; family Deinococcaceae; genus Deinococcus; species Deinococcus apachensis. The sequence goes on from NZ_KB906400.1 coordinate 214,831, forward strand.
CAGGACCCGCAGCACGTCCGGCGCGGGGGTCCGCACCGCCCCCAGGCCCAGCGCGAGCACCGAGACGAGCAGCGTCACGCCCGCCAGCCCCAGCCCGATCAGCACGGCCCGGCGGGAGGTGTAGGGGCTGACCATCACCCGCTCTCCGGAACTGGCCGTATCTGTTCACGGCCAGTTCCCGACTGAAAGGAGCAGGAGAGAGGACGGGTTCCGTGAAATGAAGGACCTTCCGGCGCCCTCCCGGGAGGTCCGAAATGGAGCGGGACCCGGACCACTAGTACCGGAACTCCGCCGGGGGCGCGGCGTCCTGAAGGAAGCGGCTGGCGATGGTCTGCGCCACCATCAGTTTCAGGGCGAGGGGGCCGCGCCCGCGCGTCCAGTTGTCGCGGTTGAACTCGTACACCCGGCCCCGCTGCACCGCGCTCAGCCGCTGCCACAGGGGGTTCGTCTTCCACGCCGCGGTGATCGGCGTCTCGTCGGGAGCGGTGAACAGCACCAGGGTGGAGGGGTTCAGCGCGAGGAGGCCCTCCAGCGAAATCTCGTACTGGGTCTGATCGCCTTTTACCGGGAGCAGGTTCTTGCGCCCCACATCCTCCAGGAAGCTTCCCACGAAGCTCCCGCTGGTGTGGACGGTGAGGCTTTTGGGCGTGACGACGGCGGCGACGAAGGGAGGGGCGCCCTTCTTCGCAAACACGCGCGCCTTGTTCAGCAGCGCCTTCTGGTCGGCGAGGAGTTGCCGGGCGGCGGTCTCGCGCCCCACGAGCTTGCCGATGGCGAGGGTCTGAGCGTTCAGGTCGTCCAGGCTGCCCCGGCGGCTCTGGAGGGCAGCGGTCGGCGCCAGCCGCGAGAGCTGCGGGTACACGTCCCCGTGAACGAAGGCGTCCGCCAGGATGAGGTCGGGCCGCAGCGCCGCCATCGTCTCCAGGCTGGGCTGGGCGCGGCTGCCGGTGACGGCCACCCCCTTCACCCGCGGTTGCAGGTAGGGCGGCGTGCCCCGGTCCCCACCTTGGGTGCCCAGCGTGGCGCCAACGGGCGGAACCCCCAGCGCGACGAGGGTATCCACGAAGGAGTATTCCAGCGCGACGACGCGCCGGGCCAGTTTGTCGAGGGTCAGTGTGCCCCGCTCGTGCGCCACAGTGACGGCAGCAGCGGTCGTGACGAGAGCGAGGGCGGTCAGGGTCAGCAGATTTTTTGGCATGGAAGGGTTCTCCTTAATTTGGATGGGGGTTGCTCTTTGCTCTTCCCCCTTGAGGGGGGAGGCTGGGACTCACGGAGCTGCTTGCAGGGGAGGAGGCAGGGCATCGTGCTCGCGGAGGCACTTGCCCGTGGCCCCCTCACCCCGGCCCTCTCCCCTGGTGGGAGAGGGAGAACAACGTATTGCCGCTGGGCTTGCTCCCACATCACCGCCGACCGATCCGCCGCGCGAGCGCCACGAAAAACGGTGCCCCGGCGGCGGCGACCAGGATGCCCACGGGCGTTTCGGCGGGTTTGTCGATCAACCGGGCCAGGATGTCCGCCGCGGTCAGGAAGGCCGCTCCCAGCAGGGCCGCGAGCGGGAGGCTGAAGCGGTGGTCCGGCCCCATCAGCGCGCGGGCGGCGTGAGGGATGATCAGGCCCACGAAGCCCACCGGCCCGACCACGCTGACGGACGCGGCGGCAAGCAGCACGCCCAGCGCGGTGACCAGGAAGGAGTCCCGTTCGGTGCGGGCACCCAGGCCCCGGGCCACGTCCTCGCCCAGGGCCAGCACGTTCACGCGGGGGGTGAGGAGCAGGGCGAGGGCGAGCCCCAGCCCCATCCAGGGGGCCACCTGCGCGGCCTGCTCCCAGGTGCGGCCCGCCACCGAGCCGGAAAGGGCGAACAGCGCGCCCTGGGCCCGTTCCTCGAACAGCAGTTGGACGGTCCGGGTCGCGGCCCCCACCAGGCTCGCCACCGCCACGCCCGCCAGCGCCAGCCGCAGCGGCGTCACGCCCACCCGCCGCGCCACCCCGTAGGCGAGCGCCGCCGCGAGCGCCCCCCCCAGGAAGGCGGCGGGCACGAACAGCGCTGCCGGGGCCGCCGGGAAGAAGACGACCATGACCAGGATCGCCAGCGCCCCGCCCGCCTCTACCCCCAAGATGCCAGGGTCGGCGAGCGGATTGCGCGTCACCCCCTGGAGCAGCAGGCCCGACACACCCAGCCCCGCCCCTGCCAGCGCCGCTACCACCGTGCGTGGCAGCCGCAGCGTATGGATCACCAGGCTTTCGGTGCTCTCGTCCGGCCACAGCAGCAGCCGGGTCACCTGGCCGGGCGCGATGTCGCTCGCCCCCAGCGCCAGCGAGGCGAGCAGGGCGAGCAGCAGCAGCCCGGCGGCGAGCAGGAGGAGGAAGGGACGCTTCAAAGGCTGACCCGCATCTCCTCGACCACGTACTGCCGCATCCGGCCGAGGTCGGCCTTGTGGCTGGAGCCGGGGAGGTGCAGGGGCACCCCGTCCCGGACGAGGGCGGTTGCGCGGCCGGCCTGCCCGTTCCAGTGGAAGTCCAGGGTGACCCGGGCGCGCCCGTCGCTCTCCGCCTCCACCTGAGCCGTCCGCTCGGCGCCCAGCCAGTCCCAGCCGTAACGCACGAGCAGTTCCCGGTCCAGCAGCTGCGCGAGGGGGGGCAAGCCCGCGAAGCCGCGCAGGTGGCCGCGCACCTCGGAGGGGTGGACGGCCCGCCGGGCGACGCGGGCCGCCAGTTCCGGCGTCAGGTGCGCCCACAGCAGCCCACTGGGGAGTTCCACCGCGGTCGCGGCGAAGCGGTGGCCGCCGAAGTGGCCCGTACGCCAGGCGCGGTGCCCGGCTGCCCGCAGGCCGTGGAACGCCGGAATGCCGTACTTGCCGCAAGAGGCATCCACCGTCCCGTGGGTGCAGACGTGATAGTCGGGGCCGGTGGGCACGGGGACCTCCGCCCAGTCGCCCAGCTCCCCGGAGCGCAGCAGGGTGGCGCTCAGGCCGCGCGCCCACTCGGTCTGGGGCAGGGCGGACTGGTAGTCGCGCCGCGTGAAACCGCCCGCCCCGCGCGTGTAGTGGCGAACCCGCAGCGGCGGGCCCGGCTGCTCGGGCGCCGACATCAGCAGACCGAAGCCCGCGCCGCTCGCCTCCACCCGGCCCCGCAGCGCCTCGAAGACGCCGCGCTGCTCAGTGGTCCAGCGGTCCACGTCGCGGAGCGCCGCCCACACGGGCACGTCCAGCTCCAGCACCGTGACCTCCTGCCAGTGGGGGGCGGTGGCGATGGGGTCCTCCCCGGACGCGCGGGAGGCGTCCGCGCACAGGGGAAGGCGGGCGGGGGGGGCAGGCATGTGGCTCAACGGCCCGACACCCCCCTCACTTCACCGCCTCCAGGATCAGCCGGGTCACCTCGTTGCTGTTGCGGAGGGATACCAGGGGGCCGGACCAGGGGCTGTTCGCCTCCAGGTTGTAGACCACGCTCTGCCCCTTGAGGCGCTGGCCGACCGGCGACTTCAGGAAGGCGTCGGCACCGTCGTACTGCCCGCCGGGCGGCATGATGACCACCAGCGTCTGCTTGTCGAGGTTCAGCAGCGCCTCGTCGCTGATCTGGGCGCCGATGCCCAGGGTGGTCGTGCCCGCCTTCAGCCCGTCCCTAAAGCCCAGGGCACGCAGGTCGTCGATCAGGCGCACCTTCGTGTAGATCCAGGTGCTGCCCCCCGCGAAGGGCGAGATCACGACGGCCTTGGGGTACTTGCGGAACACGCCCGCCGCGAGCAGCTTGCGCGCGTTGGCGCGGCTGGTATCCGCCACCTGCTTGATCACCCGCTCGGCCTGCTCCTGCCGCCCGAAGACGCGGGCGAGGTCCCTCAGCCCCTTTTTCCAGAAACCGGGGGCGTCCTCGCGGTAGCCGACGGTAGGGGCGATCTTGACCAGGTTGGCGTAGTTCCCGTTCCCCTCCCAGGTCAGGCGCACGATCAGGTCGGGCCTCAGCGCCAGGATCGTCTCCAGGTTGGGTGCGGTCCAGCTTCCCACGAAACGGGGGGTGTTGAGCTTGCCGCGCGCCAGGAAGCCGCCCTTCAGCACCTCGGGCTTGATGGACCCGCTCGCCGTGAGCTGGGCGGGGGTGATCGTCGCGCTGCCCAGGCCGACCACGCGGTCGCCGAGACCCAGGGCGTACATCCAGCCCAGCGCTTCTTCATCCAGCACGACCACCCGCTTGGGATCACGCTGAACCTGGGTGGTCCCCTCATCGTGCCGGACGGTGAGGGTCTGCGCCGAGGCGGGGGCGAGGGAAAGGAGGGCGAGGGCGAGCAACGAGGCTTTCACGAGGGGATACTGCACTAATCCGAGTAGGTTGGTCAAGTTAAAGAGTTAGATTTCGCCAAGTGTCCGTCCACGTCCACTTTGAACGTGGGCGTTCACACTGGGCGGGCAGGCCCGTAAGATGGGGCATTCCTCGTCACCCGACCTTCAGGAGGTCCTGCCATGCGCGCCCTGATCTGCTCTGCTTTTGACCAACCCGAAGCCCTCACCGTCCAGACCGTCCCCGACCCCACCCCCGGCCCCGGCGAGGTGGTCCTGAGGGTGGAGGCGGCGGGCGTGAACTACCCCGACGCGCTGATGGTGATGGGGCAGTATCAGGTCAAACCTCCCCTCCCCTTCACGCCGGGCGCGGAGGCGGCGGGAGTGATTTCGGCGGTCGGTGAGGGCGTGACGCACCTGCGGGTGGGCCAGCGGGTGGCGGCCTTCACGGGGACGGGCGCCTTTGCCGAACAGCTCCTGGCCCCCGCGACGAGCGTGATGCCGCTGCCGGACGGGGTCCCCTCGGACGTGGCGGCGGGACTGCCGCTCGCCTTCGGCACCTCCATGCATGCGCTGGTGGACCGGGCACAGTTGAAAGGAGGTGAGACGCTGCTCGTCCTCGGCGCGGCGGGCGGGGTGGGCCTCGCGGCGGTCATGATCGGCAAGGCGCTGGGCGCGCGGGTGATCGCGGCGGCGAGCAGCGAGGAGAAGCTGGCGCTCTGCCGCGAACACGGGGCGGACGAGACGCTGAATTACAGCACCGGGGACTTGCGCGAGCAGATCAAGACCCTGACGGACGGCAAGGGGCCGGACGTGATCTACGACCCGGTGGGCGGTGACCTCGCCGAGCCCGCCTTTCGCTCCATGGGCTGGGGCGGGCGCTACCTCGTCGTGGGCTTCGCGGGGGGCGGCATTCCGAAACTCCCGCTGAACCTCCCGCTGCTCAAGGGCGCCTCGCTCGTCGGCGTGTTCTGGGGCGAGTTCGCCCGGCGCGATTCGCGTGCCAATGCCCGCAACCTCGCCCGGCTGCTCGGTTGGGTGGCGGACGGGACGATCCGTCCGCTCGTCAGCGAGCGCTACCTCCTGGAACGCACGCCGGACGCCCTGCGCGCCCTGCTGGAGCGGCGCGTGACCGGAAAGGTGGTGGTGACGCCCTGACCTCCCCGACCCCCGTCACCTTCTACACGACCGCCGAACTCGCGCGGGAGGCGGGCGTGACCCGGCGCACGGTGATGCACTACGCCGAACTCGGCCTGCTGACACCCGATCAGGTCACCGCCTCGGGCCGGGCGCTCTACGGCCCCTACGCGCTGCGGCTGCTGCGCGACGTGATGGACCTGCGCGCCCTGGGCGTCCCGCTCGACGAGGTGCGCGACATGGTGATCCTGCGCCGGGCGACCCACACCGTAGGCGGCACCTATCGCCGCGACTGGACGCGCGAGGACATTCCCCTGGGCGACGAGCAGCTGCGAATCATCCACGCCCGGCTGCGCCTGCTGCAGGAGGCCTACGCCCGCCAGGCCGAGGGCCTCGCCCGCTTCGACCGCTGGCTGACGAAGCGCTTTACCGGCGGGGACGTGGCGCCGCTGGAGGTAGGGGAGGACTGAATCCCGCCCCTGGACAACGGTGGGCTGAGGCAACCCTGGTAGGACGTTGCCGCCATGCGAGCCCTTCAACTCACCCTGAGGAAGGACCTGAACGCTCACGGCCTCGGCGCCTAACGGCTTGCCCAGGCGGCCAGGGGACGGATCAGCGAGCGCACGGTCTCAGCGCTCGCGCGGGGCGAGGCGAGCCGCGTGGACCCGGGTACTCTGGGGCCGTCATCAGCACGCTGGAGGAGCTGACGCGTGAGCCGGTCAGCCCCGCCGATCTGCGGCAAGCGGTGACGGTCGCGGGTCCTGACGCTGAGGCGCGGGCCTGGCCGGGTGGGAACGCCTGGCGGCTGGTCGAATTCCGGCTGTATGACTGGTGCGGCGACGACCCCTACACCCTGGGGGAGCCGGTGCGGGTGGGGCCTGAGGCCGAAATCCTGATCGGTGGCGAGTGACGCCCCCCACCCCACGGAAGGACCCGGGCGGGCGCAGGTCCTGCATCTTCAAGGGCTGCACCTGGCCAGCCGAGCACCGGGCCGGATCAGCAGCGGCGCGCCCAACCCGGTGCTCGGCTGGCCGCCAGGTTGCGGGGGCCTTCACCCCCGAAGGCCCCTCAGGGCAGGATGGTCCAGAAGAGGTCGAAGCGGCGGTCGAGCAGCCCGAAGTCGTACCCCTCCAGGAGCGCGTAGAAGGCGATCCTCTGGTCGGTGAATTCCGGATGGTCCACGTTGAGGTAGAGGCGGACGGGGAAACGGGCCGGGAAGGTGCTGGCGGTGTAGAGACGTTCAGGCTCGACGAGTGCCGTGCCGCCCCCACTCTTGTTGAAGATCCTCAGCCGGAAGGAGATGGGACCGCTCGGCGGGCGCCCCTCCCCCGAGATGTCCTCGTCCGTCACGATCAGCGTGGCCGTCACCGTCTCGCCGTCGCGGGCGCTGACCCGCTGCGGCTCGAAGTGGAATCGGTAGAAGGACTCGCGGCGCTCGCAAAAGACCATGGGCCCGGCCCAGTCGGCGTGGTCGTAGGAGATGCCATTCCCGGCATCTGTCACGACCAGGCGCAACTCCCCCTTGCCCGTAATGTCCAGGTCCACCCGCTTCGTCGCGCTCGCCCCGGTCATCGTGCCCGAGTCGTAGGCCTTCTGGCCGTCCAGATACACCTGGAAGACCACGCTGCCTCTGGACCCCACCTCGTCGTCCACCCCGATGTCCGCCGTGAAGCGCGTGCACTGGGCCGCGTTCGTTCCCCCCAGACGGAAGCGCAGCTCGCTGCTCGCGTGGGTGCCGTAGCCCCGGGCGTAGGTCCTGCCGTTCAGGGTGAGTGTCCGGCCGTCCCCGGCCGCCTGCTCGCCGTTGCTGCGGTTCAACTCGACGGGTCCCCAACTGTTGCGGGCGGCCAGGATGGGCTCGTAATAGAGGTTGTTCCAGCCGGGGGTGAGGCGCTGCGCGGTGAGGTTGCCCGCGGGGGCCGCGTAGCTCCAGGGATACGACGTGTTCCCCGCGTAAGGGTCCGTGGCTGCGGAATCGGGACCCTGACCGCAGGCGAACAGCAGGAACGAAAGGCCCGGGACGAGAAATGAGCCGAGCTGACCTCTTCGCATACAAGCTCCTGGACGCTCCAGCCCGCGCTCGCAATGCCCCCGTGGATTGCTGCGGGGAGTGCCTTCCCTATCTCAACATCGCAGAAAGCTCATCTTTCTCTCCTTCAGTTAGGGGTTCTTCATTAACGCGCCTGAGCGAGCGGCGTTCTGAGGCAGGGTTGCCCCGGCGGGCACGGGCCTGGGCGCGTACACTCGCGGGTGTGACGACCAAGCCCACCCCCCTCTCGCGCCCGGCCCCCCGGGCGGAACTGGCCGCCCTGCTGGGGCTGGCGGTGCCGGTCATCGTGTCGCAGTTCGCGTCGAACGCGCTGACCCTGGTGAGCACGGCGGTGATCGGGCGGCTGGGCGAGGCGCAGCTCGCGGCGGCGGCGTACGCGAACGCCACCTACTACCTGGTCTTCATGGTGCTGCTGGGCGTGATGCTCTCGGTTGGGCCCCGCGTCGCGCAGGCGCACGGGGCCGGGGACGCGGCGGGCGTGTCCCGCGCCCTGCGGGGTGGGCTGTGGCTCGCGCTGGGCCTGGCCGCCCTCGCCCTGCCGCTGATGTGGGGCGTGGCGGCCGCGCTTCCGGCCCTCGCCCCACGGGGTATCCGGGCGGACCTGGCCGCGACCTATCTGCGCCTCTACGCGCTGGGTATGCTGCCCGTGCTGGCGTTCACGGCCCTGCGCGGCGCGCTGGAGGGCACCGGGCGGCCCCGAACGGTCACGGCCGTGGCGCTGGGCGGGGTGGGCGGGGTGGCACTCCTGAGCCCGGCGCTCGCCTTCGGCTGGGGGCCGCTGCCCGCGCTGGGGCTGGCAGGAGCGGCCTCGGCGAGCGCGCTGACGGCCTGGGCGACGGCGCTGACGCTGCTGCCGGTCGCCCTGCGCCGCGCCCCGCCGGTCCCCGGCCTGGCCCCCACCTCCCTGCGCGCCGAGGTCCGGGCCCTGCTCTCCCTCGGCTGGCCCATCGGTCTGACGCTGGGGGCCGAGGGGGGCATGTTCAGCGTGACGGCCCTGCTGATGGCCCGCTTCGGGAGTGAGGCCCTGGCAGCCCATAACGTCGCGCTTCAGGTCATCACCGCGGTGTTCATGATCCCGCTGGGGCTGGCGACCGCGACCGGCATCCGGGTGGCGCACGCGGCGGGGGCCGGGAACCGGGCTGGGGCACGGCGGGCAGGCCTGACCGGCATCGCGGTCGCGGCGGGCGTGATGCTGACCTTCGCCGCCCTGGAACTGCTCGCCCCGCGTGCGGTGCTGGGCGTGTTCGTGAACGTGGGGGACCCGGGGAACGCGGCGCTGATCGCCACGGCGACCACGCTGCTGGCCATCGCCGCCCTGTTTCAGACGGTGGACGGGGTGCAGGTCACCGCCAATGCCGCCCTGCGTGGGCTGCACGATACCCGCTGGCCGCTGCTGATCTCGCTCGGCGCGTACTGGGTGGTCGGGCTGGGCACCGGCCTGCTCCTTGCCTTCGTGTTGAACGTGGGGCCGCGCGGGCTGTGGTTTGGCCTCACGGCGGGGCTGGTCACGGCGGCGGCGGCCCTGCTGACGCGCTTCCTGCACCGGACCGGACCCGGGCGAACGGAGCTGGCAGGGGCCGAATGAGACTTGGCTCGAATTCGTAGGCGCAGGCGAGCGGGTACAGCTCACCCCTGCCACCGGCGGCCGGGACTGGCTGCACCAAGTGCTGCCCTGAACGGCGCTGACGCTTGAACCAGAACCCAGGGGAGCAGACCCTTCCGGGCACGGCGCTCCCCGGCCTTTCCCGGTGTGGGGCGGTTTCTCTGCCCCAGACGGTCGAGCGTCGGGAATACCTCCTGCTTCCCAACTCCTCGCCGGGCAGGCTTGACTCAGCCTCTGCTTGTAAGTAAGATCACCTTATCGTAAACGATTACATTGCTTCCCCAGCGGGGCGAAGTGCGGGTGTCGGCTCCGGGGAGGGGCGATGGCGATCACGTTACAGGAACTCGCGCAGGAACTTCAGCTCAGCACGGCCACCGTGTCGCGGGCCATCAACCGCCCCGAGACGGTGGCGGACAGCACCCGGCGCCGGGTGCTGGATGCGGTCGCCCTGCATGGCTATCAACCCGATGCCATCGCGCGCTCCCTGCGCGAAGGCCGCTCCCGGAGCATCGGCCTGGTGGTGTCCGACATCCGCAACCCCTTCTACGCGGCCATCGCCGCGACCGTCGAGGACGTGGCCCGGGGGCACGGTTATAGCGTCCTGGTCTGCAACGCCAACGAGGACGCGGCCAAGGCGGACGAGGCCCTGCACCTGCTGGCGGCGCATCAGGTCAGCGGTCTGATCCACGTCCCCATCGGGGAGGACAGGGGAGCTTTGCAGCGACTGCGTGCCCGCGGTGTGCCGGTCGTTGACCTTGACCGCGCTTCCGGGATTGATGGGGCTTATGCCGTTCTGGTCGACAACAACCTGGGGGCGAGGCTCGCCGCCGAACACCTCCTGGCCCTGGGACACCGCCGCCTCGCCACCATCGCCGGGCCGCTGCACCTCACAACAGGTCGGGACCGGCTGGAGGGATTCCGGCTGGCCTTGGAGGCCGCGGGGCAGACCCTGCCCTGGGAGTACCTGGAGGTCGGCGACTTCCGGGAGGCCTCCGGGGCCCGGGCGATGCGCCGACTCCTCGCGCTGCCCGCCCCCCCCACCGCCCTGTTCGTGGCGAACAACGAGATGATGGCGGGGGCCCTCGCCGTGATCCACGAACTCGGCCTGCAGGTGCCCCGGCAACTCTCCCTCGTGGGCTTTGACGACGCCCGCTGGGCCCAGTACATCCACCCCCCCCTCACGGTGGTCGCCCAGCCGGTCGAGGCGATGGCCGCCCTGGCCGCCGAAATGCTCTTCAAGCAGCTGGCGGGCGGTTCTGCGAGCACGCCGCAAGTTCTGGAGCCCAAGCTGATCGTCCGCTCCTCCACGGCCCCGCCGTTTTCGGTCTGAGGCTTTCCAACGCACTGGCGATGTAAACGATTACAGAAAGGAGGTGCCCGCAGTCAGGAACGTTCCGTCGTCCCTTCCCTCCCGCCGACCCAGGAGACCACCATGCGAAAGTGCGCGCTGCTCCTCACCGCCCTGTTCCTCGCCGCCCCCGCCCAGGCCGCCACGTTGCAATTCTGGAAGTTCGGCCAGCCCGAGGAGACGGCCAACAAGACGCTGCAGAAGTGGGTGAACGACTGGAACAAGCAGAACCCGGACACGCAGGTGCAGTTCAAGCTCTTTCCCTTCAACGACTACACGGGCCCGGTCCTCACCACCGCCTTCGCCTCGGGCAGTGGCCCGGACGTGTTCTGGGCGTCCCCCGGGACCTTCCTCCAGTACGTGTCGAGCGGCATCGCCGCGGACCTCAGCAGCATCTTCACGCCGGAACTGCGGAAGGACCTGCTGCCCGCCGCGCTTCAGGCCGTCAGCGTGAACGGCAAGCCCTACGCGATGCCCTTCGAGCAGGAACCCGTCGCGCTCTTTTACAACAGGGACCTGCTGGCCAAGGCGAAGGTCGCCGTCCCGAAGAGCTGGGCCGATCTCCTGAAAGCAAGCGAGACGCTGAAAAAGCAGGGCATCACCCCCATCGTGATCGAGCCCGCCCCCGGCCCCTACCAGAACTTCACGTGGTACCCCTTCCTGTGGCAGACCGGGGCGAACGTGGCGGACCCCAACCTCACCAAGGCCACCTTCAATGCGAAGGGCACCGGGCAGGCGCTGGACCTGTGGCGCACCCTGGTGCAGAAGGGCTACGCCCCCCGCACCGCCTCGGATTGCACCTGCAACATCGTGGCGACCGCCTTCGGCAGCGGCAAGGCTGCCTTCGCGGTGGACGGCATGTGGTCCATCCAACAGCTTCAGACCGGGTCCAAGAATGTGCGCTTCGGGATCACCCACCTGCCCACGCCCACGGGCAAGAATCCCGTCACCGTGTACGGCGGCTGGACGCAGGTCGTGAACGCCAAGAGCCCGAACCTGGACGCCGCCAAGCGCTTCACCGCTTGGATGTGGGCGCAGGGCACCGAGCGGCCGCTGGAGTGGGTCTCCAAGGCCAACAGCAAGTTCAGCCCGCGCCGCTCGGTCACCGCCGCCGGGAAGACGTACTACGACCAGCCCTACCTGCGCGACTTCCGCGACCTGATCCTCCCCACGGCAAGGGCCGAGCCGCGCTACCCCGCCGAGATGGTGAAGATCGTCGGGGACGCCATCCAGTCCAGCATGTTCCGCAACACGGGCGGGGCGCAGGCCGCCGACCAGGCCCAGCGCCAGCTTGAGCCCTACCTCAAGACCCTGGCTCGCTGAGAACGGAGGTTTTCCATGACGCGCCTCGCGACCCTTCCCCGTTCCCGGCTCCCTCGTCGCGAGGCGCGTGAGCGGCTCACCGCCTTCGGCTTCCTGCTGCCGGACGTGCTGGGCCTGCTCGTCTTCGTCGTCGGGCCGATCCTCGCCGCGCTGCTGATCAGCTTCACGAACTGGAACGCCCTGGGGGCGCCGAGCTGGGTGGGCCTGGCGAACTACCAGCGGCTGTTCGCCGACCCCCAGTTCTGGTCCTCGCTGCGCGTCACCGCCGTGTACACGGTCGTGTACGTGCCCCTGGTGTACGCCGTGTCGCTGGGGCTGGCCGTCCTCGCCAACCAGCGCGTGCCCCTGATCGGCCTCTTCCGCACGATCTTCTTCGTGCCCGTCGTGCTGAGCCTGGTCGTGACGGGGCTGATGTGGCGCTTCATCTTCGACGAGCAGGTGGGGCTGCTGAACTACGCGCTCAGCCTGGTCGGAATGGAGCCGCGCGCCTGGCTGGGGGACGTGAACCTCGCGCTGCCCGCGATCATCGTCGTGAGCGTCTGGATCAACATGGGCTACTACATGACGATCTTCCTCGCGGGGCTTCAGGACATCCCCCGCGAGTACTACGAGGCGGCCCGCATCGACGGGGCGAGCGGCTGGCAGACCTTCTGGCGCATCACCCTGCCGCTGCTGAGGCCCACCTCCCTGTTCGTCGTGGTGGTGTGCCTGATCGGCGCCTTCCAGGTCTTCGACCAGGTGTGGGTGATGACCAAGGGTGGCCCGGCGGACGCCACCCAGGTCACGGTGATCTACATCTACAAGCAGGCCTTTCAGTACCTCAACCTGGGCTACGCGAGCGCCATCGCCTTCGCGCTCTTCCTGATCATCCTGGCGTTCAGCCTCGCGCAGTTCTGGTTCCTGAGGAGGCGGGAGTGAGCGCGGTGCGAACGGTGCGAGTCCCCCATGCCGTATCCGGGCGCCGTCCCGGGCGTCACCTCGGGCGTCTGCTCGGCAACCTCCTCGTCTACGCCCTGTGCCTGCTCGTCGCGCTCCTGACCCTCATCCCGCTCGCGTGGATGATCTTCGGGTCGCTCAAGGGGCCCGAGGAGGTGGTGCAGTACCCGCCCACCTTCCTGCCCCACGTCTTCGTCTGGCACAACTACGTCGAGGTGTTCACCCGGGTGCCCTTCGCCCGGTACATCTTCAACACCTTCTTCGTGGCGACGACCGTGACGCTGGTGGCACTCCTCTTCCACGCGATGAGCGCCTACGCCCTTGCCCGGCTGCGCTTCCGGGGGCGCGAGGTGCTCTTTCTCGGCATCGTCGCCACGTTGATGATCCCCTTCTCGATCACCCTGATCCCCACCTTCCTGCTCGTACGGTCGCTGGGCTGGCTGGACTCGTACTGGGCGCTGATCGTCCCCGCCATTCCCAACGCCTTTGGCATCTTCCTGCTGCGCCAGTTCTACCTCTCGCTGCCCGACGAGCTGGAGGAGGCCGCGCGGCTCGACGGGGCCACGCCCGCCCAGATCTTCTGGTACGTGGCGCTCCCGATGAGCCGCCCCATCCTCGCCACGCTCGCCACCTTCTTCTTCCTGGCGAACTGGAACGCCTACCTGTGGCCGCTGATCGTCACGCAAAAACCCGAGATGCGGGTCACGCAGGTCGCGCTCGCCGCCTTTTCGGGCGAACATTCCACCGAGTGGCAGCTCATCATGGCGGGCGCGACGGTCGCCGCCATCCCAGGCCTGCTGCTGTACCTGTTCCTGCAGCGCTACCTCATCGAGGGCATCAAGCTCTCGGGGCTGAAGTGAGGGGGGCCAGCGGGCGGCGCTCCCCGGGCCACCTTCTCCTGGCCGCGGCCCTCACCCTGGCCGCGGGGGCACTGGCCGGTGGCGCGGGCACCCCTCCGGGAGCGCAGGTCGCCACCATCAAGCGTCTGACGGTGAGCCGGGTCGCCCAGCTCACCGGCCCGGGGGCCAGCTCCAGCACGCGGGCGGCAGACATCTGCGGCACTGACCTCGGCACCATGACGGAGGTGAACGGCCGGGTGCTCTTCGCCTTCGGCGACTCCTTCGGCTTTCAGGGGGAGGCGTGCCCCCGGTTCGGGCCGAACTGGCGCTCGAACCTGCTCGGCGTGTCGAGCGACCTCGACCCCTCGGACGGCGTGACCTGGGAGCGCTGGCTGATGGGCGCGGGGGGCCACGCCACCGCCGTACGCGAGGGCGCGCACCAGCCCGCCTTCACGGGCGAGCAGACCCGGATTCCCACCGCGATGGTCACGGTCAGGCAGCGGGTGTACCTGCACCTCATGTCGGTCCACGGGTTCGCCCCGCAGGGGGGCGTGTGGCAGTGCAACTCCTCCGGGTTCGTGTTTTCCGACGACGAGGGCCGCACCTGGAAGGACGCCGGGAGGAATCTGGGCGGGGCGGACAGCCCCTTCAACATGCTCGCCCTGACGGCGCAGCGCGGCGGCGGCAACGAGCGGGGCGGGTACGTCTACGCCCTCGGCACCCCCTGCGGCCGCTTCGGTGACGTGCGGCTCGCCCGGGTGCGGCCCGACGCGGTCGCGCAGCCCGAACGGTGGGAATACTTCACGGGGCTGGACGGGAGCGGTCAGCCGCAGTTCGTGAACGACCCTTCCCGGGCTGCCGCCGTGATTCGCGGCCCGGTCGGGGAGGCGTCAGTGCTGTGGAACCCGTACCTGGGGCGCTGGATGTACACCTATCTCAACGAGGGGACGGCGGCGCTGGAACTGCGCGAGGCCCGGGTGCCCTGGGGCCCGTGGAGCGCGCCCCACACCCTCGCCACCGCCGCGGACTACCCGCAGCTCTACGGGGCCTTTATGACCCCCGCCTACCTCAAGGACGGCGGCCGGACCCTCTACTTCGTCATGTCGCAGTTCGGCCCGTACAACACCTTCGTCATGAAAGCGAGCATCGAGCGATAAATGCAAAACGCCGGACTCTCCCCCCTGCGCGGCCTCGCCAAATTACGCGACGTTCGCACCCGCCGCTTTTCGAGCTACGACCGCACCGGCGGCAACGACGACCGGTTGCACATCCAGCCCGGCGAGACCGTCTTGATCGCCGAAACACCCGGCGCGGGGATCGTCACTCACCTGTGGATGACCATCGCCTGCGACTCCCCGCATTACCTGCGCAAGATCGTCCTGCGCGCCTACTGGGACGGCGAGGAGACGCCCAGCGTCGAGTGCCCGGTCGGCGACTTCTTCGGGATGGGCCACGCGCAGAGCCGCAACTACGCCAGCCTGCCCCTCCAGATGAGCCCGCAGGACGGCAAGGCCTTCAACTGCTACTTCCCGATGCCCTTCTCGGACGGGATGCGCTTCACCGTCACCAACGAGTGCGAGCATGTCGTGCACTTCTACTACTACGTGGACCTCGAACTGCACGAGGCGCTGGAGGAAGGTCTGGGCCGCTTCCACGCCCATTGGCGCCGCGCGATCCCCGAGGGTATCCCCGAGGAGGGCCTGACGAACGAGGAGTACCAGTTCGGCGGGGTCAACACCGACGGGGCGAACAACTACACGCTGGTGGAGGCGCGCGGTCACGGGCACTACGTCGGGTCCATCCTCTCGGTGTACTCGTTGCGGCGCTCACGGGACTGGGACTGGTACGGCGAGGGCGACGACCTGATCTTCGTGGACGGCGAGCCGGGGATCAGCGTGCCCGACGTGGGGCGGGGCAAAACGCTTGCCCATGAGCAGGACTACCCGGTGATCGAGCCCCGGCCCGAGTCGGGCGAGGGCGCCAACGACGCCTGGCCGCCCACCCTGCACGGCACCGGCACCGAGGACTACTTCAACACCGCGTGGTGCCCCAACCAGGAGTACGCCGCGCCGTACCACGGCATCATCGCGGGCGGCGGGCCGAACTGGACCGATCCCGTGACCCTGTACCGCTTTCACATCGAGGACCCCATCGTGTTCCGGCGTGACCTGCGGGTGACCATCGAGCACGGGCACGCCAACCGCCGCGGCGACGAGATGACGAGCGTCGCCTTCTGGTACCAGAGCGAGCCGCACGCCCCCTTTCCCGCGCTTCCCGCCGCCGGGGACCGCCTGCCCGCCTACCGCACCATCTTCGAGCAGCGCGACGGAGGCTCCCGATGACGTATCCCCTTCCCGAGTTCTCCCCTCCCCCGGCACCCGAGCCGCGCACCGTCTACCTCGTGGCGAGCGGCGACCTGCGCGAGAGCGCCAACCGGATGTGCTGGCCCGCCCAGCGCGACATGGAGGCCCGGCTGGAGACGGCCTTCCGGGACCACGGCTGGCGTGTCAAGCGCGCCCACCCGTGCGACGAGCGGCTGGGGCACGGCTTCATCCGGAGCCAGCGCATGGGGATGGACGTGTTCCGGACCATTCCGCCGGGGGCACCTCTCGTCGTGGCCGAGGCGGTGTGGCAGTACAGCCACCACGTTCTCGCCGGGTTGCGGGACCACCGGGGGCCCGTTCTCACCGTGGCGAACTGGAGCGGGCAGTGGCCGGGTCTGGTCGGGCTCCTCAACCTGGGCGGCGGGCTGACCAAGATGGGCGTCCCGTATTCCAGCCTGTGGAGCGAGGACTTCACCGACGACTTCTTCCGGCGGGGGCTGGGGGAGTGGCTGGAGACGGGGCGGGTCACCCAGGATCTCTCACACGTGCGGGACCTGGACCCAGAACACCTCCCCCTTCCCGAGCGCGAACTCGGCGAGGCGTTGGCGGGGCAACTGCGGCGCGACAAGGCGATCCTCGGCGTGTTCGACGAGGGCTGCATGGGGATGTACAACGCGATCATCGACGACGAACTCCTCAACCCCTGCGGGGTGTACAAGGAGCGCCTCTCGCAGTCCGCCCTCGTCGCGGAGATGCGCCGCGTCACGGACGGGGAGGCGCGGGAGGCGTACGAGTGGCTGAAAGAGCGGGGGATGCACTTCGACCTCGGCGAGGACGAGGCGACCGAGCTCACCGAGCGGCAGGTCCTCGAACAGCTCAAGATGTACGTCGCCGCCACCCGCATCGCGGACGACTTCGGCTGCGACGCGGTGGGCATCCAGTACCAGCAGGGGCTCAAGGACATGGCGCCCGCCTCCGACCTCGCCGAGGGGCTGCTGAACAACGCCGAGCGTCCGCCCGTTCGTTCGCGGGATGGGGAACGCGAGCTGTACGCGGGGCGCCCCCTCCCCCATTTCAACGAGGTGGACGAGGGGGCGGCGCTCGACGCCCTCGTGACCCACCGGGTGTGGAGCGCGATGGGTCTGGACCCGGCCACCACTCTGCACGACGTGCGCTGGGGCGAGGACTACGGCGGACAGTTCGTCTGGGTGTTCGAGATTTCCGGCGCGGCGCCACCCTCACACTTCGAGGGGGGGTACGCGGGAGCCTCCAGCGAACGGCAGCCCCCCATGTTCTTCCCGGCGGGCGGCGGCACCCTCAAGGGGGTGAGCAAACCCGGCGAACTGGTGTGGTCGCGCGTCTTCGTGATGGACGGGGAATTGCACGCCGACCTCGGGCGGGCTCAGGCCGTGCAGCTGCCGCGGGAGGAGACCGAGCGCCGCTGGCAGCTCACCAACCCGCAGTGGCCGATGATGCACGCGGTGTTAAGCGGCGTGACCCGCGACCAGATGATGGCGCGGCACAAGGCGAACCACGTGCAGGTGGCCTACGCTCCGTCCGCCCAGGTGGCCGACCGTGCCCTCGCCGCCAAGGCGGCGATGCTGGCGGCGATGGGCGTGCGGGTCCACCTGTGCGGGAAGGCCGGGATGGTCTGAGGAGGGATCTGTCCCGGCGACCAGGAAGAGCGCTCCATGTCTGCCGAAACCTGCTTCGGCGGCCTGCCAACCTCCTCGCTGCTCACGGTGGACCTCGACTCCGGGACGAACACCTCCGTTACCGTCTTCGCGGGCTACCACGCTCCCGGCGCGGACTTGTGGATTCAGGTGGGCGACGTGAGCCTCACCCCACCCTGAGGGACACAGTGGCGGCAGGCGAGAAGGGAGAACAACATCCGCATCCCAGAGGTCCATTCGTGAGCACCCTGCTCCTCGGCATCGACATCGGCACGTACAGCAGCAAGGGCGTCCTCGCCACCCCGGACGGCGAGCTTCTGAGAACGCACGTCGTCCCGCACGGTCTGGACCTTCCCCACCCGGGTTGGGCCGAGCAGGACCCCGACGGGGTGTGGTGGCATGACGTCATCGCCATCTGCCGGGCCCTGCTGGACGGAGAGCCCTACACGGGCGCGGACGTGGCGGCCCTGGCGGTCAGTGCCATCGGCCCCTGCCTGGTCCCGCTCGACGCCGGGGGGAGGCCGCTGCGCCCCGGCATTCTCTACGGCATCGACACGCGCGCCACAGAGGAGATTCAGCTGCTGGAAGACCGGTACGGCGCCGAGCGTATCTTCCGCGACGCGGGCATGAACCTCAGCAGCCAGGCGGTGGGACCCAAAATCCTGTGGATGCAACGGCATGAGCCTGATCTCTGGGCGCGGACGGCGCGGGTCACGACGGCGAGCAGCTACGTCACCTTCCGGCTCACGGGCGAACATGTCATGGACCGGCACACGGCCAGCTATTTCATCCCGCTGTTCGATGCGCGGACGCAAGAGTGGACGGACGCCTTCGGGTTCCTGGACCTCGGGATGCTGCCCCGGCTGGGGTGGAGTGACGAACTGGCCGGAACAGTCACCCCGGAGGCGGCGATGCAGACAGGCCTGCGGGCGGGCACCCCCGTCGCGGTCGGCGCAGTCGATGCCCTGAGCGAGGCGATCAGCGTGGGGGCGGTGGAGAGCGGCGACCTGATGCTGATGTACGGCACGACCGCCTTTTTCATCCTGGTGGGGCAGGAACTGACCCCGCACCCGTCCCTGTGGAACGTCTCGGGTGCCTACGACGGGCAACGCAACATCGCCGCCGGGATGGCGACGACCGGGGCCCTCACGCAGTGGTTGCGCACGACTCTGCTGCCCGAAGTGAGCGAGGAAGAGGCCTTTGCCCGGCTGTTCGAGGAGGCGGCTGCCGTGCCCGCCGGGTCAGACGGACTGCTGCTGCTGCCGTACTTCAGCGGGGAGCGCACGCCCATCCAGGACCCCCAGGCCCGGGGAGTTCTGGCGGGGCTCAACCTCACCCACACCCGGGGTCACCTCTTCCGCGCCGCGCTGGAGGGCATCGGCCTCGGTATCCGGCACAATCTGGAGGCCTTTCGGGAACTGGGCGCCCCCATACAGCGGATCGTCGCTGTGGGCGGGGGCACACGCAGCCGCGAGTGGTTGCAGATCGTCTCGGATATCACCGGCGTCCCGCAACTTCTGCCCACCGTGACCATCGGGGCGAGTTATGGGGACGCCTTTCTGGCGGGCCTGGTTGGCGGTGCCGTGAGACGTGACGATATCCAGCGGTGGAACCCGCCCCGCGAGACCATCGCCCCGAATCCAGGCGTCAGACCGATCTACGACGCCCGCTTTGGGGAGTACCGGGCGCTGTATGACCAGACGCGCGACATCGTTCATCACCTGGCGGGGGCGGCAGGACGGTAGCGACATCTCTGCTTTTGCCTCTGGCGTGAAGTGTCCCGGTGCTTCCGTTTCCTCTTCGCAGAAATGAGGGAACAGTTCCTCCGAACGGGCAAGGCGGTGAGCAGGGCAGGTCGGCATGAGGCCGGGTCGGTGGAGTCAGGCACGGCGTGTGGCGGGCCGTCGGTGAACACAGGGTGGGGTTTGACGTCCTTCCCCGCGACACCGACACGTCCCGTTCCGCCAGCATATCGGCCCTGTACCGGGATGGGGGTCGTCAACCTTAAGGCCCACCTCCACCCTGCGGGCAGATGCCCGCGAGCGCATACCGACATCACAGGCTCCCAGCATGAAGAGGCTTTAGGGCGCCCGTCATGTTCTCCCGGCTGTTACGTTTTAACCTTACTTCCGCGAGGTAATTATGACAATCGATGATCTGAAGCAGAACCATATGATGGCCCACCTCACCGACGCCCTGGACCAGGGCCAGGACATCGGGCACTACGGGCGGCTGGTGTACGCCATCATCGCCCGGCACTTCCTGACGGAAGACGAGCTGGTCGCGCAGCTGGCGAAGGACCGCGACTTCAGCGAGGAGGACGCCCGGGGCCTGGTGGGGCAGGTGCAGGAGGCGGACTACAACCCGCCCCGCCGCGAGAAGATCCTGGAGTACATGGAAAAGCAGGACTTCCCGATCCTGCCGAATGCCGAAGACCCCGACGAGGGTAACGTCTACCGCGACCTGAACTTCCCGGACCACGTGTACGACAATATCCGCGAGTACCACCAGCAGAAGGCGCAGTGAGCAGGCAGCCCCGACTCCAGATGGTCGGGGCTTTTTCTTATCCCGGACCTACCCTTCCTGTGCCCGCCGGTCGGTCAGCCTCCTCAACTTGCCGCCCTCGCTGCCGGGCAGGACGGGGAAGGGAGCCGCCCGAAGCCTGGCGTCCGGACCGCGGCATTCGGGGAACTGCTCTAAGCTTCACTCCATGATCCTCAAGCGCGTCCTGTCCGCCCTTGGCTGGGGCGTCTTCACCTTCGGCACGCTGGGGGTCGCCAACACCTATCGGTTTACCACCACCCGCCACGGCCTCGCCCTGCCCGGCCTGACCCGGCCCGTGCGGATCGTGCATCTCAGCGACCTGCACTACGGCCTGTTCGTGGGGCGCGGCACCGTGCGGCGCTGGGTGGACTCGGTCCGGCGCGAGCGGCCTGACCTGATCGCCATCACGGGCGATTTTCTGGACAGCGGCGTCGGCGGCCAACGGCACCGCAAGCTGCTGGAAGAGCTGTCCCGGCTCCGCGCGCCCCTGGGCGTGTACGCCGTGTGGGGCAACCACGACTGGACGAGCCTGAATACGAACGCGACCCGGGTGGCATTCGCCGAGCAGCTCCGCCTGCACGGCGTCACACTCATCAACAACGCGGGCGTTCAGGTCCGGGATGACCTGTATGTGGCGGGCGTCGACGACTGGTGGTTCGGGATGCAGGATCTGGACGCGGCGCTGCGCGGCTATACGGGTGGGACGGTCGTGCTGCTCGCCCACAACCCGGACTACCTGACGCAGGTGCCGTCCCGGGTGAACCTCACGCTGAGCGGGCACACCCACGGCGGACAGGTGCGCCTGCCGCTGTTCGGGCCCCTCAAACGCCGCTCGACCCTGCTGAACGTGCGGCAGGGGTGGGTGCGCGGCGCCCGTATCGTGCAGTCGCCCGCCGAGGGTACGCCCGCCGACGCGCCCGACGGGCACGCCCTCGGGTTCGTGTCGCGCGGCCTGGGCGTGACCGGCGTGCCCATGCGCTGGGCCTGCCCGGCCGAACTCGCCGTGCTGGATCTGGAGCCCGGCGCCTGACCGGCGGGGAGGCCCGGAGCCAGCCGGAACTTGTTCCCCGGAAACGAGCCAGGGCGGGGGAAACCGGGAAGCCGTCCGGACCTACCCCTCCCCCCGCAGGTCGGTCACCCTCCTGAGCTTGCCGCCCTCGCTGCGGGGCAGGGAGCCGGGCTCGCACAGCTCGCAGCGCACCGTCACGCCGACCTGCGCCTTGACCAGCCGCTCGATCTCGGTCCTCAGGGCGGCGCTCTCCGTCTCGGTCTCGACTCGCAGGGTGAGGTCGTCGCGGGTGCCGGTGCGCGTCAGGACGATGTGGTAGTGCGGGCTGACCTGGCCCATGCCGACCAGAACGGCCTCCAGTTGGGTGGGGTACACGTTCACCCCGCGCAGGATGATCAGGTCGTCGGCCCGGCCGCGAATCTGGTCCATGCGGCGCACCGTCCGCCCGGTGGTGTTGGGCTCACTGGCCTCGGGAATCAGGCGGGTGATGTCGCCCGTCCAGTAGCGCAGCACCGGCATCGCGGTGCGCGTCATGGAGGACAGCACGAGCACGCCCCACTCGCCGTCGGGTAGGACCTCGCCCGTGCCCGCGTCCACGATCTCGGGATAGAAGTGGTCCTCCCACAGGTAGCTGCCCCGCTGCTCGGCGGCGTCCTCGTTGGAGACGCCGGGGCCGATGATCTCCGACAGGCCGTAGATGTTGGTGGCGGTGACGCCCAGCCGGGCCTCGACCTCCCGGCGGGTCTTCTCGGTCCAGGGCTCGGCGCCCAGCACGGCGTAGCGCAGCGAGAGGTCCTCCGGGCGGATACCACGGCGGGTGAACTCCCCCGCCAGCACGAGCGCATAGCTCGGGGTGCAGGCGATCACCTCGGGCTCCAGGTCGAGGATCAGCCCGACCTGCCGTTCGGTGGCACCACCCGAGACGGGGACGGTACACAGCCCCAGGCGCTCCGCCCCCGCGTGGGTGCCCAGCCCCCCGGTGAAGAGGCCATAGCCGTAGGCGTTGTGGAAGGTCATGCCGGGCCGCGCCCCCGCCGCGTACAGGGAACGGGCCACGACCTCCGCGAAGACGTCCAGGTCGTTCGCGTCGTAGGCGACGACGGTGGGCTTGCCGGTCGTGCCGCTGCTCGCGTGCAGGCGGCGCAGCTCCTCGCGGGGCACGCACGAGAGGCCGAGCGGGTAGTGGTCCCGCAGGTCCGCCTTGCGCGTCAGGGGAAAGCGGGCCAGATCGTCGAGTGTTCGCAGATTATCCGGCGTGACGCCCGCCGCCCCGAACTTCGCCCGGTAGGCGGGGACGCACTCGTATTGCCGGGCGACCATCTCCTGGAGCCGCGCAAGTTGCAGGGCGCGCAGCTCGGGCCGGGGCAGCGCCTCAAAGCCAGGTTGAAACATCATGGCTCTATTAAAGCGGGTCACTGGGGCGGCGACCCCCACGGAGGAAGGCCCCCGGCTCCCCAGCCACAGCCGCTCTCCGTGACGCTTCCCTGCTGTGGCCTGCCCGGCACCCGCCCACACGAACTTTACTGACCTCCCGGGCAAACCGCGTGGGGCAGCGGTATAGTGGACGCGAAACCTCCCCTCATCCGCCCGACTCCCCAGCCGTGACCGCGCGGCCATCTGCCCTCCACACCGGGCCCGGGCTCTTTGACCACCTCACCCTCCCCGGAGTCATCGGATGAGTCAGCACAGCGAACAGACCGGCGATGGGGGCTGCGCGAGCAGGCCGAGCGCGAACGGCGGGCGGCCTCCCCGCGGCGGCCGGACCCCCTCCTGCAGGACCCCGCCGCGCTGCTGCACGAGTTGCAGGTTCAGCAGATCGAACTGGAGCGCCAGAACGAGGGAGGTCCGCAAACGGCTCGAACCCGATTTGCAGGCCCGCCGGATGCGGCTCACCCACGATGCCCTGCCGGTCGTGACCGCCGACCCGAGCGCTATGCGAGTCGTGTTCCGGCGCCTGCTGAGTAAAGCGCTGAAGTACACCCGCACCCGTGAGGAGGCCCGCATCTGGATCTTCACTAGGACACCGGGCGCGAATACGTGATCGGCGTGCGCGACAACGGGGTGGGCTTCAAAATACGCTGCCGCGACCGCCTGTTCGGGGTCTTCCGGCGCCTGCACAGCGAGCGCGACTACGAGGGCGCCGGGGTGGACCTGGCGATTGTGCGCCGGGTGCTCTCTCGCTGCAGCGGCCAGGTCTGGGCCGAGGGCAAGGTCGGCGAGGGCGCGACCTTCTACGTGGCCCTGCCCAAACAGCCCGCCGACCTGGAGTAGGGCCGGGGACCCGGCGCACCCCTCACCCAGGCGCAACAAAAAACCCCGTCCTGGGACGGGGCCGGGGGGTCAGGAGTTCAGTCCGCCGCTTCCGTGGCCTGGAAGCCCGCGTCCAGCCCGGTCCGGGCGGCGGTGGAGATGTACCCGATGGAGCGCCAGGGGATCAGCAGATCGGCCTCTCCCGCCGTGACCTCGAAGGGGGCGTTGGGAAGCAGGCTCTGGTTGAGCGTCTTGCTGACGCGGTCCCGCTGCGCGCGGGTCATGGAGGTGGTGATGACGTCGCCGTTGATGAGGTGAAGGTTGACCGTAAGCATCCTTATCCGGAAAGATAACTCATTTTTCCTTTAGCGTCTGTTTAGATTTCCACGTTGCAGGGTGGCGTGCTCAGGAGACGGGGGGCGGACTGGCGACCGCCTGACCCGGGGCCAGGGAGAGGCCGTGGCATGCTGAGGGCCAGGGGACCGGCCCGGGCCGACCACATGCTGAACACTGCCCTCGACTTTGACCCCACCCGCTGGAAGCCCGTCACCGCCCTGCGCTGCACGGTGGGGGTGGCCCTGCCCCTACTGCTCGCCCTAGTGAGCGGCCACGCCGAGTGGGGGGTGCTGGCCGGGGTCGGCGCGCTGAACGCCGGGTTCGCCTCGCTCAGTGGCCCCTACCGCGCCCGCTGGCGCCTGATGCTGACGAGCAGCGTGGGGATGGCGGCGGTCACGCTGCTGGCGGGCCTGGTCGGTTCCAGCGCCGTGGCGAGTGCCCTGGCGGTGACCGCCGTGGCGGGCGTGCTGACCGTGATCGGCGCGTCGGGTGCGGCGGCGGGCACAGTGGCGCTCCAGGCGACGAACGTGCTGATCATCCTCAGCGGGCTGCCCCTGGGCGCGGCGCAGGCCCCGGGCGGGGCGCTGCTGGTCCTGGCGGGCGGCGTGCTGCAAACCCTGCTGCTGGGTGGCGCCGCCCGGCTCGATCCCGTCTTCCCGGAGCGCTGGGCGGTCGCGCGGGCCTACCGCAGCCTGGCGGATTTCGTCACCTCCCCCCGCGCGGACCGGGTCCGCCTTCCCGGCGCCGTCCCCTTTCAGGAGGCGTGGACCGCGCTGGAGGACGCGCGGCGGCTGGGGGGGCATCCCGATCACGCCCGCCTGCAAGCGGCGCTCCAGCACGCCGAGGACCTGCGAAACGCCCTGGTCGGCCCACTCCCCGCGGGGGCGGCCGAGACCCTGCACCGCATTTTTCTCGATGTGGCCCACGACCTCCGGCGGGGGCATCCCGTGCGGCAAGACCCGCAGGCCCTTCGCACCCTGGAGCGTTGGGTGGCCCATTCAGCGCCGGACGGGGCGGAACAGGCCCGCTGGGCACGGATCGTGGGCCTGCTGCGGGAGCTGGCGGCCCTGCCCACTGCCTCGCCTGGCCCCATCCCCGCCCTGCCGGAAGCGGCCCCACCCGCCCGCCCCCTCCCGGACCGGGTCCGGCAGACCCTGGCCACCCTGCGCCCGGACTCCCTGGTGGCGGGGTATGCCCTGCGGTACGCGGTCGCCCTGGGCGTGACGACTGCGGCCTACCGCCTGGGGCACCTCCCGCACGGGTACTGGTTGCCGCTGACCGTGGCGGTGGTCCTGAAGCCCGAGTACGCGCTGACCCTGACGCGGGGGGTCGCCCGGCTGGTGGGCACGCTGGGCGGGGTCCTGGTGGCGACGCTGCTCACCCTGCTCCACCCGCCACTCGCCGCGCTCATGCTGCTGGTGGTGCTGTCGGCCTGGCTGGGGTTCTCCCTGCTGCCCGCGGGCTACGCGCCGTTCTCCTTTGCCGTCACCCTGTACGTGGTGTTCTCGCTCACCGCCTCAGGGATGGCGGAGCAGGCCGTCGGCGCCGAGCGCATCGCGGCCACCGGGCTGGGTGGGCTGATCGCGCTGGGCACCGCCCTGCTGTGGCCCCGGTGGCGCTCGCGTGAGGTGCGGGAGGCCCTGCGCGCGGCGGCCGCCGCGCAACAGGCGTACGCCCGGCAGCTGGAGGCGGTGCTGCGGGGCGGACCGCCCGATTCACTGGTGGAGGCGCAGCGGCAGGCCCGCTCCCGGCGGGTCCAGGCCGGGCAGGTTCTGCGGGCGGCCTCGCTCGAACCCCGCTGGCACCGCGACCCGCGGGCGGCCGAGGCGCGGGACGCCCTGGAGCAACTGGACGCGGGCGCGGCGGTGCTGCTGCCCCTGCACACCCGGGCGCTGGGGCCGGGCGTCAACGCGGAGCCAGGCCCGGCGCTGGAGCAGGTGCGGGAGATTCTGGACCGGGCGGGCGCCCTGGCGGAGGCCTGGAGCGAGACGGCGTCGTGGGAGGACCGACCCCCGCGCTGAGCACTGAGTGACTGGCACGGGGCGGGCTCTTCCCCCGCTCAGCCCAGCATGTCCGGGCGTTCGCCGGGCCGCCTCGGGGGCCAGGAGGGCTTGTCCACCGGGAGGAGGCGCCGAACCGCCGCCGGGTCCACGGGTTTGGGCAGGAAGCCCGAGGCGCCCGTCTGCCGGGAGACCCACATGTGCACCTCGGCGGGCGAACTGGTCAGCACCACGACGCACAGCTCGCGGAGCGCCTCGTCCGCGCGCACGTGGGCCAGCACCTCCAGCCCGTCCATGCGCGGGAGGTTGAGGTCGAGCAGCACCAGGTCGGGCCGGGGAGCGCAGCCGTACCCGTCCTCACGGCGCAGGAACGCCAGCGCCTCCTCCCCGTCCCTCACGACATGCAGGCGCAGGTCAGGGCCCGCCTCCTCGAACATCACCTGGGCGTACAGCACGTCCGCCGGGTTATCCTCCACCAGCAGCACTTCCAGAGGGGCGCGGCGCGTCCGGGGGAAGGAGGCAAGGTCGCGGGTGGTCTGGGGCATGAGGCCACGCTACGCCTGCCATCCTTTCTGCAACCTTTCGGGGATGTCTGGGACAGCGGAACAGAATGGTGGCCGCTCTCCCCTCCCCAAGACACGGGGAGCGAGCATGGCCGGGTCTGAGTTCAGGCGACGCTTCGGCGGATCACCCCGCCCTACACCGGCACCCCGAGCAGGGCCATGAACGCCGTGAAGGTCCCCAGGGCATGAGGATGGCGCTCGACCAGCATCTCGGGGTGCCACTGCACGCCGATCAGGCCGTCACCCTCCACCCCCTCGACCACCCCGTCGGGGGCCGTCGCGGCCACGGTCAAGGTGGGCGCCACTTCGTCCACCGCCTGATGGTGGTAGGAGTTCAGCAGGGCGGACGGCCCATGGGCACGGCCCAGCACGCTCCCGTGGCCGAACGCGATCTCATGCCCCAGCGTGGCGCCCCGGCCGAGCTGGGCATGGTCGGCCCAGACGCCGGGCACGTCGGGCAGGTGCTGATGCAGGGTGCCGCCTTCGAGCACGTTCATCATCTGCATGCCGCGGCAGATGCCCAGCACCGGTTTGCCGAGTTCACGGGCCGCCCGGTACAGGGCGAACTCGAAGGCGTCCCGTTCCTCGTCCACCTCACCTAGCCCTCGTTTCGGAGTCTGACCGTAGTGGCGGGGATGCACGTCCACGCCCCCGGTCAGCAGCACCGCGTCCACCCGCGCCGCGTAGTCGGCGGCCACCTCGGGCAGGCTCGGGAGCAGGATGGGCGTGCCCCCCACCAGTTCAACCGCCCGGGCATAGTGCCGCGGCGCGCTGCTGAGCTGCCGCGAGCCGCCCTCACCGGAGTGCGAGGTGCTGAGACCGATCAGGGGACGGGCGTTCATACCGACAGGATACAGACGTGAGTGGATGGGAAGGCAAAAGAAAACCCCCGCCGAGGGGGGTTTGACATGCTGAGCGATCTACTGCTCCTCTGGCTCAGGCCGCGGCTCTACCCGCGCCCCACCAGCTTCATCCGCAGTTCGTTGCCTTCCCCCGAGATACGTTCGGTGACCGTGACGCGGAAGCGGGCGCCGTCGTGCATCTCCAGCACGCCCTCACTGCCCTCGCCCGCCTCCGGCAGGGGCTCTGTCAGGGAGACGCGCATGAAGCCGCGCCCCCCCTCCAGCGCCTCGATCCGCCCGGGGACGGCCGCGGCACCGAAGTGCGCCACGACCGTGTTGTACTCGCGCGTCACCTCAGGCGTCTCCCATCATCAGGCCCTCGATGGTGTGGCCCTGCATGATGGGTTCAAGCTGGTCCACCACCCGGCAGATCAGGTGGTCCTTGACGCTCTGGGGAAGCTTCTCGTAGTACTCCTTGGTGAACTGGAGGTCGTGCCACTCGTCGTGGCCCGCGCCGGGGGCGTCCACGCCGAGCACAAGCACCGGGCGCGGCTTGTTGCTGGTGTTCGCGGTGCCGCGGTGGATGGTGAGGGCGCTGCGCACCGAGATGTCGCCCATCTTGGGGTACTTGCGCTGCGCCAACGCGTGGTAGCGGGGGTAGAGCGAGACGGGCGGGAACATGCCGTGGTCGTACTCGCTGGGGTCATCCCACTGGGTGCCGGGGGCGATCTCGAAGGGCCCCATGTCCTCCTCGACATCGACCGTGGTGAGGTTAAAGGCGAGCGAGTTCAGGCGGCGGTCGACCAGCGTTTCGCTCCCCGCGCGGAAGTCGCGGTGCCAGGGCTGATCCTTGGCGCCGGGATTGGGCACGTCGAAGCCGATCTCCACGATCTTGTAGTTCGGCCCCAGCACCGAGGCGCAGACCGTCTGCACCCAAGGATGGGTAATCAGGTCGTAAAAGCCGCTGATGTCCTCGGGGTGAATCTCGACGTAGTGACGGTTGGTGCCGCGGCCGACGGCGCCGCCGGGGCGGGCGAGGGCGTCTTTGTACAGCACGGCGAGTTCCTCACCGAGCTTGGCGACCCACTCGCGGGAAAAAGCTCCCTTGAGGCCGGTGATGCCGTCGCCATAGATCGCGGCCATGATGGCGGGCACGCTGTACTGCGGGTCGGCGTAGGGCGTGGCGTTGATCGGGGTCTGGGTGTCGGTGGAGGTCGGGGCCTCGGCGCTCATGCTCATGGAGGGGGCGAGCTTGGTGTTATCCGCGGTGGTCATGGGGTCCTCCTGGGAGGGGGCGAGAGGGCGGGGGGCGCGGGCGGATCAGGGCCTATTCTGCGCCTCCCTGCTGGGAAGCGAGTGAAATTCCGGGCACACGGGGCTCAGGTCCGGCGGCCCCCGCGCTGCGTCAGTTGATTTTGCAGCACGACCACCAGCAGCAGGAAGGCGCCGCGAATCACGCTCTGCCAGTAGGCGCTGAGGCTGATCGTGCCGCGCCCGTTCTCAAAGTTGAGGATGTTGAAGATGATGCCGAGCAAGAGGACGCCGACCAGGGTGCTGCCGACGGAGCCGAGACCCCCGGTGAGGAGCGTGCCACCGACGACAACGGCCGCGATGGCGGTGAGTTCCCACCCCAGCCCTTCCGTCGGCTGCCCCGCCCCGAACTGCGAGGCGAGGATCACGCCCGCCAGGCCCGCCATCGCGCCGGAGAGGGTGTAAACGAGGACCTTCACCCGCTCCACGTTCAGCCCCATCAGCCGGGCCGCCTCCTCATTGCCGCCGACCGCGAGGACATGGCGACCGAAGGGGGTGGAGCGCAGCACGAGGGCGCCCACAATATAGGCCACCCCCAGCAGGATCGCTGTGTACGGCACCCCGCCCAGATTCCCCTGCCCGAGCGCCGTGAAGCCGTGATCGTAGTCCACGCTGACGGACTGGTTGCCTGCGAAGAGCAGGGCCAGGCCCCGCGCGGCGAGGAGCATGGCGAGCGTGGTGATGAAGGGCAGGATGCGCGCGTAGGCGATGAGCAGGCCGTTGATCAGCCCCAGCAGCGTAGCCGCCGCCACCGCCCCCAGCAGGGCGGGCCAGAGGCCGTGCGGGCTGAGCAGCGCGCCGACCACGCTGGCGAACGCCGCGACGCTCCCCACTGAGAGGTCGATGCCGCCCGTGATGATCACGAAGGTCATGCCCAGCGCGATCAGGCCGAACATGGAGTTGTACCCGAGCACTGTGAACACGTTGTACGCACTCAGGAAGCCGGGGTAGCGCAGGGCGCCGAACAGCAGCAGCAGCGCGAGCGCCACGAGCACGCCGTAGCGTTGCAGCACGCTCGCCACGCGGGCGCGGCGGTCCTGGGCGAGGTCAGCGGGGGAATTGAGCAGGGACATAACTTCCTTTTAGTGCTGCTGCCGCTGCACGTAGACGGCGAGGAGGATGATCGCGGCCTTCACCACGAGCGCCGCCGCGTCGGGCACCCCCTTGGCGAGCAGCGTGAAGCGGATCAGCTGGATGATGAGCGCCCCGAGCAGCGTCCCGATGATCGTCGCCCGCCCGCCCGTGAGCGCCGTGCCCCCCACCGCGACGGCCGCGATGGCGTCGAGCTCCATGTTCAGCCCGACCTGATTCGCGTCCGAGGAGGAGTTGATCGCGATGACGATCAGGCCCGCGATCCCCGCGAGCAGGCCGCTGATGCCGTACACCAGGAGCTTCACCCGCCGCACGGGCACCCCCGCCAGCCCCGCCGCCCGCTCGTTCCCGCCCACCGCGAGGACGTAGCGACCGAACACCGTGCGCGCCATGATCCAGGCGAACAGCGCGACGATCACCAGCATCAGGATCACCTGGAAGGGAATGCCGAAGGGGCGCCCCAGCCCGATGTACTGGAAGGTGGTGTTGGAGAACGTCTGGAGCTGGCCGTTCGTCATGACCTGCGCGATCCCGCGCCCGGCGATAAACAGGATCAGCGTGGCGATGAAGGGCTGAATGCCGAAGCGCGTGACGAGCGTGCCGTTGAAGAGGCCGAACACACCCGCGACCAGGACCGGCACGGTGAAGGCGAGCAGGATGCCCAGGGCCGGGCTCCCGAAGGGCGGGTGGAGAAACAGCATGGGCGCGAGCGCCCCGCTGATCGCCATGAGGGCCCCCACGC
Organism: Deinococcus apachensis DSM 19763; assembly: GCF_000381345.1. Lineage (NCBI taxonomy): Bacteria > Thermotogati > Deinococcota > Deinococci > Deinococcales > Deinococcaceae > Deinococcus > Deinococcus apachensis. The sequence continues at coordinate 245,021 of NZ_KB906400.1, forward strand.
TGAGGTCGATCCCGCCCGAGGCGATCACCAGCGTCATGCCCACCGCGACGATCACGATGGTGGCGACCTGCGTCAGATTCACGTTCAGGGTCTGCACGCTCAGGAAGTGCGGCGTGAAGAGGGCGTTGAACAGGAAGAGCAGCACGAGCGCTCCAAGCGCCGCGAGAATCTGCGCGTTGCCCCGTAACCAGGAAACGCGGGGCCGGGAGGGAACCGCCGCCTGGGGAACGGTCACGGTATTGGGGTTGGAGTCAGGCATGGGCGCCTCCTTCCGCCTCGACCGGGGCCGAGCCGTGGGCCATCACCGTCATGATCGCGTCCTGGGTCAGCCCCTCGCGGGGGAGTTCCGCCACCGAGTGCCCGTCACGCAGCACGACGACCCGGTTGGAGCCCTCCGCCAGTTCCTCCAGCTCGCTGCTGATCATCAGCACGCCCATCCCCTCGCGGGCGAGTTCGCTGAGCAAGCTCTGGATTTCGGCCTTGGCCCCCACGTCGATGCCGCGGGTGGGCTCGTCGAGGAGCAGGAGTTTGGGATTGAGGCACAGCCAGCGGGCCAGGAGCACCTTCTGCTGGTTGCCGCCGGAGAGTTCGCGGATCTTCTGGTCCGGCCCCGCGGTCTTGATCCCCAGCCGGGCGATGAAGCGGTCCACCACCTCGGCCTGCCGCGCCGGATTCACGATGCCCGCGTGGGACAGGGCGGGGAGCAGCGCGAGCGTGAGATTCTCGCGCACCGTCATGTGGGGGATGATGCCCTCCGTCTTGCGGTCCTCCGAGCAGAAGCCGATGCCGCGCGAGATCGCGTCGGCGGGGGAGTGGAACGCGGCGGACTTCCCGTTCACCCGCAACTCGCCGCCCGTCAGCTCGTCGGCCCCGAAGATGGCCCGCGCCGTCTCGCTGCGCCCGGAGCCCAGCAGGCCCGCCAGGCCCACGATCTCGCCCGCGCGGACATTCACGCTCGCCCCCCTCAGGGCCGGGCCGGAGCGCAGGTCCCGCGCGTCGAGGACCGTCTCGCCGGGTGGCCCGGTGCGCTCGAAGGCCGTCTCGCCCTCGCGGCGCACCTCGCCGATCTCCTTGCCGAGCATTTTCGCCACGAGTTCGAGCTTGCTGATCTCCCCCATCGCGCGTTCGTCCACGGTGCGCCCATCGCGCATGATGGTCACCCGGTCGCACACGGCGTACAGCTCGTCCAGGCGGTGCGAGACGAACACGACGCTCACGCCCTCCGCCTTGAGTTGCCGGATCACGCCGAACAGCGTCTCCACCTCGCGGTCATCCAGGGAGGAGGTCGGCTCGTCCATGATGACGAGGCGGCTCTGATACGACACGGCGCGGGCGATGGCGACCATCTGCTGCACGGCGACGCTGTAGGACGAGAGAGGCCGGGTCACGTCCACCCGCACGTCGAAGCGTTCCAGAAGCCGCTTCGCCTCCGCGTTCATCGTGCGCCAGTCGATCAACAGCCCCCGCCTGGGTTCACGCCCCAAAAAGACGTTCTCCGCCACCGAGCGGAAGCCGACGAGGTTCACCTCCTGGTAGATCGTGCTGATGCCGCCACGCTGAGCCGCCTGCGGCGAGTGGAAGTCCACCTCCTGCCCGGCGAGGTGGATGGTGCCCCGGTCGCGGCGGTACGCGCCCGTCAGGATCTTGATCAGGGTGCTTTTCCCCGCCCCATTCTGCCCGATCAGGGCGTGAACCTCGCCGGGCCCGACGCGCAGCGAGGCGTCCTGAAGGGCAAGGACGCCGGGGAAGGTCTTGGTGATGCCCTCCATCAGGAGGAGGGGTTGCGCTGGGTTCACGTCGCTCCCTTAGGTATGCAGCGCTGAAGAGGCGAGGGAGGCCCACGGAAAGCCTGCGCTCCGTGAACCTCCACCCGTCTGGTCCTCAGTACGAGGTGCTGATGCTGGCCTTGGCGTTGGTCGAGTCGAAGAAGCGGTCGGGGTTGATGATCTTGGCGGGGATCTTCTCGCCCTTGGCGTAGCGCATCAGCGTCTCGAAGGCCTTGGGGCCGAAGCGCGGGTTGCACTCCACGGTGGCGCCCAGCTTGCCGTCGATGATCGCCTGCAGGGCGTCCTTCTCGCCGTCGATGGAGACGATCATGACGTCCTTGCCGGGCTTCTTGCCCGCCGCCTCCAGCGCGGCGATGGCGCCCAGGGCCATCTCGTCGTTGTGGGCGTACACGGCGGTCACGTCGGGGTGGGCCTGGAGCAGCGTCTCCATGACCTGGCGGCCCTTGTCGCGGGCGAAGTCGCCGGTCTGCGAGGCGACGATCTTCATGCCGGGGTACTTCTTGATGTAATTGGCAAAGCCCGCCTTGCGGTCGTTGGCTGGGCTGGAGCCGGTCGTGCCCTGGAGCTCGATGATGGTGGCCTTGCCGTTCATCTTCTTCGTCAGCCACTCGGCGGCGCGCTGGCCCTCCTGCACGAAATCCGAGCCGATGAAGGTCACGTAGTCCTGGCCCGCCTTGGCGAGCGACGGGTCGACGTTGCGGTCGAGGAGGATCACGGGAATGCCTGCGGCCCGCGCCTTTTTCACGGCGGCGGCGAGGGGCTTTTCCTCCCGCGGCGCGAGGAAGATCGCGTCCACCCGCTGCGCGATCATGGAGTCCACGTCGCTGACCTGCTTGGCGGCCGATCCGGCGGCGTCGGTGTACACGAGCTGCCAGCCCATCTTCTTGGCCTCGTCCTGCATGCTCTTCGTCTGGGCGAGGCGCCAGGGGTTGTTGCTCTCCGTCTGGGCGAAGCCGACCTTGTAGGTCTTCTTCACCGCCAGCTTGGGCAGCCCCTGGGCGAGGGCGAAGGCGGCGAGGGCGGCGGCGGCGAGCGTGGCCGAGGTGACAAGGATTCGCTTCATGGTGCTTCCTCCTGAAGTCCCATACGGGACATTGCGAGCCGGTGGTGGGCATTGGCAGCCTGGACGACGAATCGGGAACTCAGCGCATGTCCTCCCTTGTGCTCAGCGGCGGAAACCTTAGATTTGTGAAGACTTCCCCAAGAGTGCGCCTCGGTGCGGAAACTGTCAACCCCGGCCGCGGGGGAGGTGGCGTTGACCTTCCCCGCCAGGCGGACCTAAGGTGGGACACACAGTTCAAAACCCGCCCTCTCCCCCGCCGAGTTCAGGAGACGCCATGCCCGAAATCAGTCCTTCCCGCCGAACCGGAGCCCCATGCGCGCCCTGATGTTCGAGGCGCCGTGGCAGATGCCGCTGCGCGAGGTGGAAGCCCCGCAGCCCGGGCCGGGTGAAGTGCTCGTGCGGGTCCGGGCGGCGGGCGTGTGCGGCTCGGATGTCCACGGCTTCACTGGCTCGACCGGACGGCGCAGTCCGGGCGTCATCATGGGCCACGAGTTCTGCGGCACCGTCGAGGCGCTCGGGGAGGGGGTGGCCGGGCGCGCGGTGGGGGACCGGGTGGTCGTGCAGCCCATCATCTCCGACGGGACCTGCCCCCAGTGCCGGGCCGGGCGCCCCAACCTCTGCCTGAACCGCCGTGGCATCGGCTGGTCGGTGAACGGCGGGTACGCCGAGTTCGTGAGCGTGCCGGAACGCAACGCCCTCCCCCTCCCGGACGAGGTGAGTTGGCAGGAGGGTGCCCTGGTCGAGCCGCTCGCCGTGGCGCTGCACGCGGCGAACCTCACGCCGCTGGGCGTGGGGGACACGGCGGTCGTGCTGGGGGCGGGACCGGTCGGATTGCTGACCGTGCTGGCGCTGCGGCTGCGCGGGGCGGGCCGGGTGATTGTGAGCGATCTCAGCCCACACCGCCTGGAGCTCGCGCAGCGGATGGGTGCCGACGAGGTACTCCACGCGGGCGAGGTGGACCCGGTGGAGACGGTGCGGGCGCGGACGGGCGGGCTGGGCGCGGACGCCGTGCTGGAAGTCGTCGGCCTCACCGCCACCGCGCGGCAGTCCGTTCAAATGGTCCGCAATGGAGGGAACGTGACGTGGGTGGGCAACTCGGCGCCCACCGTGGACATGCCCATGCAGGAGGTCGTCACGCGCGAGATCACGGTGCGGGGGGCCTACGCCTTCGTGGAGGAGTTCGGGCGGGCGGTGGAGTTGCTGCGCTCCGGGCGGGTAGACGTGACCCCCCTGATCGAACGGGTCGCCGGGCTGGAGGAAGGCCCGGACCTCGTGCGTGACCTCGCGCGGGGCACCCTGGACGCGGTGAAGGTGGTGCTTGAACCCTGAGCGGGCTGGGCTTCCTGATCGTCGGGCCGGGGAAGGTCGCCCATACCCATGCGCAGGCCCTCGTGGACCTGCCGGGCGCCCACCTCACGGCCGTGTGTGGCCGGAACGAGGAGCGCACCGCCGCCTTCGCCGCCGAGTATGGGGCGCGCCCCTTCACGGACCTCGCTGGCGCCCTGAATGACCCGGAAGTGCGGGCGGTCATCCTCTGCACTCCGCATCCCCTCCACGCCCAGGACGCCGTGCAGGCCGCGCGGGCCGGAAAACATCTCCTCGTCGAGAAGCCGCTCGCGGTGAGCCTAGAGGACGCCGACCGCATGATCGCGGCGGCGCGGGAGGCGGGGGTCAAGCTCGGGGTGGTCAGCCAGCGTCGCCTGTACGAACCGGTCCAGCGGGTGAAAGCGGCGATCCTCGCCGGAAAGATTGGGCGGCCCGTCCTCGGGACCCTCAGCCTGCTGGGGTGGCGCGGGCCGGAATACTACGCGATGGACGCCTGGCGCGGCACCTGGGCAGGCGAGGGGGGCGGCGTGCTGGTGAACCAGGCGGTGCATGGCCTGGACCTCCTGCAATGGTTCATGGGGCCGGTCGCGGAGGTCTCGGGCGCCTGGGCGAACCTCAACCACCCCGGGATCGAGGTGGAGGATACGGCGGTCGCCACCCTGCGCTTCGCGGGTGGGGCGGTGGGCAGCGTCGTGGTGAGCAACAGCCAGAATCCCGGGCTGTGGGGCCGCATCCACGTCCACGGGGAGAACGGCGCCAGCGTGGGCGTGCAGACGGACGGGGGCTCCTCCTTCGTGGCGGGCGTGACCCAGGCGGTCGAACCCCCCATCAACGACCTCTGGACGGTGCCCGGCGAGGCGCACCTGCTCCCCGCGTGGCAGGCGGGGGACCGCGGGCGCGCCGCCCACCAGGGCGTGATGACGCACTACCACCGCCTCCAGATCGGGGATTTTGTCGCCGCCATCCGCGAGGAGCGCGAGTCGCTCGTCCCCGGCGAGGAGGGGCGCAAGACGGTCGAGCTGATCGAGGCGATCTACCGGGCGGGCCGCGAACACGCGGCTGTCCCGTTCCCGCTGGGGGGCTGACGGCCGCCGCGGGAGAAGCCTGCCGAAACACCGCATGCCCACCGCGGGTCCGGGACGATCACGTCCTGCACCCGCGCCGTCCTCCAGCACCAAGGGCGGCGCTTGCCCGGAGTTCGAGTTCCCCGCACCCCGGGACGGGGGTGGACAGGCCGTGGCCTGGGTTCCCCATGAACGTGTCCTGCTGATCCTGCGGCACGGGGCGTTCTTCAGCGCCCCGCCTCGTCCTGCTCCACCCGGTCGAATATGGCGATGACCTGCTCGAAGGCCTCGGGACCCACCCGGATGACCCCGGAAAAGGGCCGGTCGAGCGCGAGCACCAGAAACAGGATCAGCGCGATGGTCCCCGACAACGACAGCACGATCAGTCCCTGCGACCACGCGCTCCGCACCCCGAAGAAATACGAGAAGGTCACCGTCACCAGCGCCCCCACCCACAGCACCCCCCACATCAGCCCGGGCAGCCGCGACTGGCTGCTCAGGAGCCGCAGCCGCCGCTCGTCCCCCAGGTCGTTCAGCCGCTCCAGCGCCTGGGTATACCAGGCGTTCTCGTACGTGGTGCGGGGAGACAGCCCCAGATACCCCGCCCACAGTCCGTCGTAGGCCTGCTGGGTCTCGGGGCTGGCCCCACCGCGGGCCAGGGCGGGCCACTCGCGGCCCACCACCGTCTCGGCATAGCTGCGCAGGTCTTCGCGCCGGGCCATACGGGCCTCGGCGGGAAAGGCGCGGGCGCCGCGGTAGAGGTCGGCCAGGGCGTTGGCCTCCCGCTCTACCCGGGTGCGGGCCTCGCCCTGCTCCTCCCAGGCGACGATCACCACGAAGGCGAGCAGGACGGCGTAGACCACCCCGATCACGGCGTAGACGAAGCCCGCGACCTCGCGGTGTTCCTCCAGGGTGGAGAGCCGCACCGAGCGGCGCACCAGCCCCATCCCGCCCAGCGAGACCAGCATGGCGGCCAGCATGAACAGCAGGGCGGCCAGCCACCCCATCAGCGCCGCCACGGCGTGAGCGCCCGCCCGGCGAACCCGGAGAGAAGGGCTGCGCCCCGGGGAACCGGGACGGCGGAACGGGGCCGCTTCACTGGGCCTTGCGCCTTGAACACGGAACACCTCCAGCGGGGGGCCTGCACCTCCGGCCATGAGCGGGGCCGCTTTATCCGGCCGCGTGGGTACTGGGTGCGGCTCCGGCGGGCCGTAGGGCAGATGGCGCTCACGCTGGCCGCCGGGTCGTGAGTCCGGTCCTGGCGGCGTTGCCACTGCTCATGCGAAACGGCGGTGAGTCGAAGACGGGGGCGAGCGGACGGGCACAGCTCCCCAGGAGCGTGAGCAACAAAGAAGACCGGCGGGCGGCGGTGGACGATGGGCGGGTCAGCCTTCGCCCTGCCGGGCAAGAAAGGTGAGGGGCCGCCCCCGAGTCTGGGGCCAGCGAAGGCGGCGCTGTCCCGCAGGTTCTGGAACTCAGAGCCAGCCAGCCTCACACCGTGACGCTGACCTCGTAGTCCTCGCCGCTGGGCGGCGCCCCCAGCACCGGCTGGAACCGCGCGATCTCCTCCTGAAACAGCCCGCTGGCCTCGGCCGCCTGCAACGCGGCCTCGCTCTCCCAGAGGGTCAGCAGCACGCCCCGGCCCGACCGGGCGTCGGTGAGCAGACGCGCCCCCGCGAACCCTGGCTGCCGGGCGAGGAGGGGCGCCACCACGTCGCGGTAGATGAGAACGGCCCCGCTCATCTTTCCGGGCCGAATCTGTACGGTGACGATCCGTGCGTGCATCCTTCAGCGCCGCCTTCCGGGAGGGTCGGTGTTTCGCCGTCCTGGCCTCCCCGTTCCTCTGCCCCGAGGATGCCAGGCCCAGCGTGACGCGCCCGTGATGCGCCGCGCGCCACCACACCCCACATCACGGGGGCGCGCGACCCCGGTCCCGGCCGGGCACCTCCCCCGGATAGGCGGCTCCTGCCCCGTCAGACCGCCTTGCGCCGGGTTCCCGAACATCCCGCCAAAAGGGCGGGGGCCGTTCAGGGCGCGGAGCCCTTTTCGTCTCCTGCTCGCATCGGGGCCCGTATCAGTCCGGCCGCACGAGCCGCGCCACCGCCGCGGCGAGAACGGCCTGGGGATCGTCCGGGACCTGCGGGTCTCCGGCGCCCCGTTCGGGCCGCTGCCGGACGGGCTGCCGGTCCACGCTCTTGGTGGCGGGGTGCCGCGCCACGAGGTCGAGGAGGGCGGCGGCCCGCTCCGGCTCGCCGCAGGCCAGGTGCCACTCGGCCCAGCGCGCCACGGCCCGCAGGACCTGCGGCAGCTCCCCCAGGTCCCACAGCACGCCCAGCCCCTCGCGCAACTGCCGCGCGCCCTGGTCCAGCGCGCCCAGGGCCGTCGCCGACCGGCCCAGGTCCACCAGCAGGATGCCCTCCAGCCGCCGGTCCCCGCTGGTGCGCGCCCGCCCCAGCGCCTCGCGGGCCGTGGCGACCGCCCGGGCGAACTCCCCCTGCTCGTGGAACGTCTCGGCGAGGCTCGACAGGAGCTGGGCCAGCAGCCGCGGCAGGCCGATGTCGCGCGCCAGCCTCGCCCCGTCCTCCAGCCGCGCCACCGACTCCGCCAGGTCTCCCCCGTAGGCGGCCAGGCACCCCAGGTTGTTCAGCAGCCGCACGATCTCGCTGGGGTGCCCCAGCTCGCGGTGCAGCGCGAGGGCCGCCTCGTAGTGCCGCCGGGCCCCGGCCAGGTCGCCGCCGTCCAGGGTGACGTTGCCCAGCAGGTTGAGGCTGTCCGCCAGCCCCGCCCGGTCACCCCGCGCCCGGGCCAGGGCCACGGCCTCCTCCAGCCGGGTCCGGGCCAGCCCGTAGTCGCCCCGGCGCCAGGCCAGGTTACCCAGCAGGGCGAGGCCGGTCCGGGCCGACGCCTCCTCCCCCAGGGTGCGGGCCAGGGCGCGGCCTCGCCCAGCCCAGTCCTCCGCCTCGCCGGGGCGGCCCAGGCGGTGCAGCAGCGGGGCGCCCGCGACGAGGACGCGGCACAGGGCGGCCCTCTCCGCGGGCCCGGCCTCCCCCAGGGCCGCCACCGCCCGGGTGAGCCACTCCACCCCCTCGCGGTGGCGGGCACGGGCGGTGGTGTACTCCGCCAGGGCGGCGGCGGAGCGCCCCAGGTCACCCGCCCGCCCCTCCTCCACGGCCCAGTCCCAGGCGAGGCGGACGTTCTCCCACTCCGCGTCCACCGCCGCGAGGGCCGCCTTCTGCCCCGGGCCCCGTAGGGCGCCCTCCAGACCCTGGAGAAAGCAGTGGAAGAACGCGCCGTGCCGGGCCCGCAACTCGGCCTCCCGCGCGGGGTGCGCGGCGAGCTTCTCGCGGGTGTAGCCGTGGAGCAGCAGGTGGCGGTCGTACCGCCCGTCCGGGCTCAGGCGCAGCAGCGACTTGTCCACCAGGGCCGCCAGCAGGGGGAGCGGCGCGCCCGCGACCTGCCGCGCCGCCTCCAGGCGAAACCCGCCCCGGAAGACCGTGAGCCCCGCGAGCAGTTCCTGCTCGGCGGGGGCGAGCAGGCCCCAGGAGTGCTCGAAGGTCGCGCGCAGGCTGCGGTGCCGGTCCACGCGGCCACGGTCGTCGCGCAGGAAGTCCACGCTCTGCCCCAGCTCCCGGGCGATGTCCTCCAGGGGCAGCACCCGGGCCCACACCGCCGCCAGTTCCAGGCCCAGGGGCGAGCCCTCGACGAGCTGGCAGATCCGCAGCAGGTGCGGCAGGGTCCGCGGCTCCAGCGGGAGGTCGGGCCGCACCCGCCGGGCGCGCTCCAGAAAGAGCTGCACGGCGTCGAACTGCTGGCCCTCGACCAGGCCCACGTCCCCGTCCCAGGGATACCCCAGCCCGCCGACCGGCAGCAGCCACTCGGCCTCGGCGCCCAGCCGCTCGCGCGAGGTCACGAGCAGGTCGAGGCCGGGACACTGCCCCAGCAGGTCGAGGAGAGCGGCCACACCATCCAGAACGTGCTCGAAGTTGTCGAGCACCAGCAGCAGCCGCCGGTCGCCGATGGCGCGCAGGACTTCCGGCAGGGGGTCGGGCTGGCCCCGGGGTGCCAGGCCCAGGCTCTCGGCGACGCGCGGGACGACCGGGGCGCCGGGGGGCAGCGCGGCGAGCGGCACGAAGACCACGCCGCCCGGGTAGCGGCCCGCCAGGCGCCGCGCGGCCTCCAGCGCCAGCCGGGTCTTGCCGATGCCCCCAGGGCCGGTTAGGGTGAGCAGACGGCGGTCCGGCGCGGACAGCAGCCGCGTGATGGCAGCGAGTTCGAGGTCGCGCCCGACGAAGGAGGTCGGCACGCGGGGAAGAAGCGCGGGGACCCCGGCGGGGGGGGCCTGATCCGGCGGCGCGGGCGGGGTGCCGGGCCGGTCCCGCAGCTCCCGGCCCAGCCTCTCGAGTTCGGCGGTGGGGGCGAGGCCGAACTCGGCGCGCAGCCGCTCGACGAACACGTGGTAGACCCGCTGCGCCCGCCCTTGGTCCCCGGCCCGCCGCAGGGCGCCGACCTGGGCCTGGAGCGCCACCTCGTCGGGTTCGCCCTCCTCCAGCAGGCGGCCCAGCAGCTCGGCCGCCTCCAGGTGGGCGCCCTGCCCCGACAGCTCCTCGGCCCGCCGCAGCAGGGCGACGCGCCACAGCTCGCGCAGCCGCCCGCGCTCATGCGTGAGCCAGTCCGCGAACTCGCCCGGCTCGTCGCCCTCCAGCCGGTCCATCAGGGTCCCGCCGTAGCGGGCCACAGCCTCCCGCCAGCCCTGCCCGCCCGCCGCCCCGGTAAAGCCCGTCACGTCCGTCCGCACCGCCCAGCGCAGCCGGTGGCGCTCGACCTCCAGCTCGGGGGCCACGTCCAGCGCCCGCACCCGGACCAGGAGCTGGCGGAGGTTGATGCGGGCCAGGTCTGGGGCGCTCTCCGGCCAGAACAGGGCGGCCAGCTCCCCGCGGTCCACCCAGCCGCCCTGATAGGCGAGGTAGGCCAGGAGCTGGTAGCGTTTGTCGGGCAAAAAAGACGTGACGTGGGCCTCGTGCTCGGCCTGCACCCTGCCCAGCAGCCGAACCGAGGTCGTCATGCCGCGCCCCCGGGCGGGAAGAACGTCCCCACGCGGCGCCGCGCTGAGGTCGTCTGATCCGGCCGCCTTCCCGAACGGCGCGCCCCGGGATGTGCCACGTCCCCTCCCCACGTCCTGGATGTCCCGGCCCCCTCAGGGTGACCCGGCGAGTTCGCCGACGACTCCGAAACCGTCACCACCCTCGGCCGGGCGACGGTGCCCGGCGCGGTCTGCACGTTCAGCGTACCCGATGAGCTTGCCCGCGGGCCACCGGGCGGGGCCGCCTCACAGGGCCGACTCAGGTCGATACCGTTGTCGCGGTGAACAAGAGGAAAACGTGCTCCTGGTCGAGTTTTGCTCCCTCCCCCCTGAGGACGCCTGAGGCGAAATGAGAAGGTGGGGGAAGGCGTGTTTTCGTCGTCTGACACGCGGGAGAGGAGCACTCGCCACCCCTCTGCGAGCAGCTCCGCGAGTCTCCCGCAAGGGGAGAGGGAGAAAAAAACTTCGTACGATACGGCGCTTTCCATCTCTCAGATCAGGCGTTGAGGAGAGGAGTAAAAAGCCTGACGTGCGTCGGACCTGGACAGCATCACGCCCGCGTCACGTTGGCTGGCGCAGACTCCTCCTGGACCCGCTGCCTGAACCCGCGGCCCTGCCCGCAAGCGCCGAGGAGGCCCCATGACGGCCACCGTGACCCGGACCCTGGGGGCGCTGTACCGCGCCCACCGCCCCCGGATGCTCCTGACCTACGCCCTGAGCCTGCTGGAGAACGTCTTCGACCTGCTCTACCCCCTTGCCACCGGGCTCGCCATCGACGGGCTGCTGGCGGGGCGGTTCGCGGGGCTCGCGCTCTTCGCAGGCGTGTGGCTGGCGCACACTGTCACGGGGGTGGTCCGGCAGCGCTTCGACACCCGCACCTTCACGCACATCTACGGGGAGCTCGCCGCGCGGATGGTGGCGGAGCAGGTGCGCCGGGGCCTGCCCACCTCGCAGGTCGTGGCGCGCAGCGCGCTGGCCCGCGAGGTGGTGGACTTCTTCGAGCGCGACGTCCCCGGCGTGCTGGGCTCGCTGGTGGGCTTCGCCGGGGCGCTGGGGATGCTCTTTGTCTATGACCGGCTCACCGGGCTGGCCTGTCTGGCCCTGCTGGTGCCGGTCGCCCTGTTCAGCCGTCCCGCCGCCCGGCGGGCCCTGACGCTCAACCGCAAGCTCAACGACGAGCTGGAGCGCGAGGTGGACGTCCTGTCCCGGCCGCGCGGCGCGGCGGTGCGGGACCACTACCGGCGGCTGGCCCGCTGGCGCGTGCGCCTGTCGGACACGGAGGCGGCCCACTGGGGGGTGCTGGAACTGTTCCTGATCGTCCTGGCGGGGTTCGTGTTCGTGCGGGCGGCGGGGCTGCCCAACGCCCAGCCGGGGACCATCTACGCGGTGATCGCCTACCTGTGGAACTTCATGGACAGCCTGGCGGGCATCCCCTTCCTGGTGCAGCAACTCGCCCGCCTGCGCGACATCACCGGCCGGATGGAGTTGGAGGCCGGGGGCGGGGCGGGGGCGCCGGACCCCGGGGCCGGGTGACGCCCGGACGTGATGCGGCGCGGGGTGGTCTCGCCCCTCACATCACGCTCGTGTCACGTTCGGAGGCGCAAACTCCTGCTGAGCTGCCGCGCGGGCCCCGCCCCGGCCGGGGGACCGGCCTCCCCCGCGCCGGAGCCCACCGAGGTCATGCACGCCTGAGCCCTTTCCCCCCGGGAGGACACGATGACGGACATCCCAGGCCGGTTCGCGGGTTCCTTCGGCCCAGGTGCCGAGCCCCCACCCGGGGCGCGCCTCCCGGCCCGGTGGGCGGCCCCCGGCGTTCTGGGCCTGGCCCTCCTGCTCGGCGCCTGCGCGCCCGTGGCGGGCCCGGGGGGCACGGCGCCCCCGGCCCCGGCGGTTCCCACCCGCCCCGTGCCCAAGACCATCCGGCTGGATCAGGCGGCCAATGGCAGCATTGTGGACCTGCGGGTGGGGGACACGCTGGAGCTGAGCCTGCCCGGCAACCCCAGCACCGGGTACGCCTGGTCGCCCAACCTGACGCTCGGGACGGTGGTGCAGCCGCTCGGCGGTCCGGGGTTCCGGCCATCCGGGACGGGGCTGGGGGCCGCCGGGGAGGTGATTCTGAGATACCGCGCCGTCCAGGCCGGGCAGTTCCTGCTGTCGCTGACCTATGGCCGGTCCTTCGAGCCGCTGCCGCCCAATCCGCCGACCTTCCAGGTCTTCCTGTTCGTGCGCTGAGCGGGGCGGCCCGCGCCCCCCCTCCCCCACCCCGCGAGGAGCGCCCGCCCCGGATGCCCCGGCCCCCGCCCCTTCGCCTCTCGCCCCCCAGGAGACCGACTATGAACCGACTGCCCCTCAGCGCGCTCGCTGGCCTCGCCCTCACCCTCACCGCCTGCGGCCAGTTCGAGAACACCACCGCCTATTCCGCAAACCTGTCCGGCGCGAACGAGCGGCCCGCCGTCACCACCCCCGCGACCGGGCAGACCAGCCTCACCCTCCAGGGCCGCACCCTCACCGTTGTGGGCACCTTCCAGGACCTGAGTTCCGCCGCCACGATGGCCCACATCCACGGCCCTGCGGACGAGAACACCAACGCCCCGGTGCTGCTGCCACTCACCATCGACCAGGTGACGAACGGGGCGAGGAGTGGGCGGATCAGCGGGATCTTCACGCTGACGGACCAGCAGGTCGAGTGGCTGAACAACCGCCAGCTCTACGTCAACGTCCACTCCGAGACCCACCCGAACGGTGAGATCCGCGGGCAGGTCAACCGCCTCCTCCAGTAGGCGTGGCTGGGGCCGGGGCTCGCCTGCCCGGCCTCACCCCCTCGCCTCCAGAACAGGGGTCCAGATGAAGGCTCTCCGCTTGACCGCCGGTCTGACCGTCCTCGCCCTCCTGCCCGTGGGAACCCCCGCCCGCGCCCAGGGCCTCCCCAGCGTGCCCGTGCCCGGCACCGACGTCTCCTACCTCTGTGGCGGCGGGGTGGCCCTCGACGTCTCCTACCGCAGCCGCTCCATCGCCCAGCTCACCTTCGGCGGCGTCACGTACACCCTCGCCCGGCGCAACTTCGGACCCCCTCAGTACGGCGGCGTCATCCGCTACTCCGACCCCGTGACCAGTTGGAACATCGGCAGCGGCGGGGCCTTTCTCAACCAGAACGGCCAGACCCTCGCCTCGGGCTGCCAGCCCACCGACGGCAGCGGCGGGTCCTCGACGATCATCCCCGTGGGTCCCGGCGACGGGACGTCGACCATCATCCCGGGGCCGGGCTTCGCGCCGTCCTTCCCGTCGGTGCCGGGCTTCGGTCCCTTTGGCCCCACGCCCCCGCCCTCGCCCCCGGCCGTCAACACCGTGAACTACACCTGTGACGGCGGGCGGCGGGTCGCGGTGGCCTACCTCGGGTCCAGCACGGCCCAGCTCTTCTGGCAGGGGGGCACCGACACCCTCTACCAGACCGAGTCGGGCTCAGGGGTGCGGTACACCAACGGCTTTTACACCTGGGTGACCCAGGGCAACCAGGGCTTCTTGCAGCAGAAGGGGCTCAACCAGCCCCAGATCACCGTGGCGAACAACTGCGTCGCCCTCGGGCAGTAGGAGGAGACACCATGCACTTTTCCCCGAAGTCGGCCCGCCCGCTCCTGGTCCTTCCCCTCCTCGGCGCCCTCGCCTCGTGCGGGGGGGGCACGCCGGGGGGCGACCTGTACGTCACCGACCCGGTCCTCCGCAGCGGATACACCGACAACCTGGGCAGGCCGCTGATCTGCGACAACCTGAACACGCCGATGGAGTTCGGCTTCCTGTACGGCGGCGACCTGCAAAGCGTCCAGGTGTCGCTGGTGGGCGTCACGACCGGGGAGCGCCAGGGCATCAACGTGACCGGTAGGAACATCTCGGGGGGCGTGGGGAAGGTGACCTTCAACCTGCCCGCGGGCACTGCTCCGCTGAGCGTGGCGGGGGGAAAGGGGACGCTGGCCGCGCAGAGCATCGTGGTGTCGCCGAACGTGATCGGGTACTCCGAGCTGGAGATGCAGGCGTTCAGCGGCGGCGGCGTGACCCGCGTGCTCACCAGCAACGCCGTTCCCGTCGTGGACAACTGCTCCTGAGCCGCAGCGGGCGGGGGGACGGACGGATGTACGGAGTCGGCCTTCTCCCGGGGGGGGTGCGGGTGAACGCCCCATGAACCGCCACCTGCTCGCCGTCCTGATCGGGGCCGCGCTGCTCGTCACCGCCTACGTCATCAACAGCACCAGCGCCCTGCGCGTCTTCTTTCCCCGCGCCGCGGCCGCCGTCGCCGCGCTGCCGGAAGCCACGCCCTACCGCGCGGGGCAGCGCATCCTGGTCGTCTCACCCCACCCGGACGACGAGACGCTGTGCTGCGCGGGGAGCATTCAGCGGGCGCTCGCGGCGGGCGCGCGGGTGTGGGTGGTCTGGCTGACCAGCGGCGACGGCTTCGAACTCGACGCCGTGCTGCTCGACCGCGCGCCACGGCCCAGTGGCCCCCAGCTCGCGGGGCTGGGCACGCGGCGCATCGGGGAGGCTACCCGCGCGGCGGGGGCGCTGGGCGTGCCGCGTGCCCACCTGACCTTTCTGGGGTACCCGGACGGTGGGCTGCTGCACCTCTTTCTGGAGAACTACGCGCAGCCCTACGCCTCGCGCTACACCCGCGCCACCCGCGTCCCCTACCCGCAGGCCCTCTCGCCCGGCGCCCCCTACACGGGCGAGAGCGTGAACCGCGACCTGGGCCGGGTCCTCGACCGGGTGCGGCCCGACCTCGTGTTGGCGCCCAGCCCGGAGGACCGCCACCCGGACCACCGGGCGACGAGCTACTTCGTGACGCGCCTGCTCGCGCGCCGGGGGGAGACGGGCCGCTTGCGCTTCTGGATCGTCCACGGCGGCCTGGAGTATCCCCTCCCCAAGGGCCTGCACCGGGGGCTGCCGCTGATGGTCCCGCCGCGCGGCGAGGGCCTGGCGTGGGAGCGCGTGGACCTCAGCGGGGCGCAGGAGGACGGCAAGCTGCGCGCCCTGCGCGAGCACCGCTCGCAGATGAACGTGATGGACCGCTTCCTGCTCGCCTTTGTGCGCGAGAACGAGCTGCTGACCCGTCAGGTCGTGCCGCAGACCACACCCTCAACGCGCTGAGGGCTGAGCCCTGCGCCAGCGGCGCCAGCCCCAGCCCAGACCCCAGACGAGGCCCGCCAGCAGCGCGAGGCCCAGTAGATCCGTCTCGACCCGCCGGGCGGCGCTCAGCAGCAGCGCCCCGAACTTCCAGAGGCCGTACTGCCACACCAGGACATGCAGTAGCGCGCCCAGGAAGCTGAAGCCCGCGAAACGCCCGAAGGGGTACCCCAGCGGCCCCGCCGACCACGTGACCGGCGTGCGCAGCGAGCCCACCGTGCGGCTCACGATCACCAGCGCCCCCCCCCAGCGGGCAAGCAGGTCCCGCACCCGCTCGCCCTCCAGCCCCGATTGCCAGGAGGCGGGCAGGTGCCTGACCCCCTGCAGGCCGAAGGCGTATCCGGCGAGGCTGCCGGACCAGTTGCCCAGAATGCCCCACAGGGCCGCCTCCGGGAAGGTGGTGCGGCCCGATTCGATCATTCCTGCCTGCGCCAGCATAGGCACCACGCCCGGAATGCCCGGCAACCCCATGCCCTCCAGGAACATCAGCCCCAGCGTGGCGGCGTTCAGCCACTCCGGGTCCAGCGCGCCCAGCCACCCGGGGAGCGTCACGTCCGTCATCCTTCACCCCCCGGCCCTCTCCGCGGCCCGGCCTCCCGACGGCTTGACGTTCCGACCCGGAGTGGGCCCTGCCCAGCTCACTTCCCCGCCAGGTCGCTGACGGTCGTCAGGTCGACGCCGCGTGAGCGGGCCACCCGCAGGAAGGCCGAGAGGACATCGATCCCCTCGGGCGCGTTGTCGTGCAGCAGCACGATCCCGCCCCGGCGCAGGTGCCGGACCAGCCGCGACTCAACCACCGCGTCTCCGGGGTTGGCGAAGTCACCCGGGTCGTCCGTCCAGAAGGTCGTCACCAGGCCCTCCTCCCCGGCGATCCGCAGCGTGAGCGGCGAGTAGTCCCCGCCGGGCGGGCGGAAGTACCGGACCGGGCGGCCCGTGATGGCCGAGATCACCCGGTTGGCCTGCGCCAACTCGAACCGCACCTGCGCCTCACTCAGCCCCGGCAGCCGGACATGGTGGTAGGTGTGGTTGCCCGCCTCGTGCCCCCCCTCCACCATGTCGCGCACGAAGTACGGGTAGGCGACGGCGTTGCGGCCGATCACGAAAAAGGTTGCCTTCACGCCCGCCCGGCGCAGCAGGTCGAGCAGCAGCGGCTCGTACAGCGGGTGGGGCGCGTCGTCGAAGGTCAGGGCGGCCAGCGGACGGGCGAGGCTGCCGCGGAACAGCAGCCCGCCCCGCACGCCGCCGCGAAACTGCGACAGGCTCTGCTCGACGCGCTGCGCCAGCAGCTCGGCCTCGGTGCCCAGGAAGGTGATGCCCTCCTCCAGGCCCCCGAACACGCTGGTGGGCGAGGTCTCCTGCGTCCCGCCACCCTCGTACACCCGCTCGTAGGGACCCCGTCCAGCGGTGTAGGCCGTGAAGTTGCCCAGGCGGTCGCGGGGCACCGAGGCGGTGAAGAGGGGGAGGGGGCCGCCGAAGCCGCCGTAGCTGGCCCGGTCGTAGAGGCTGACATCCACCTCCGCAAGCGAGGGGCGCGCGGCAAAGGCGCCCCGCACCACCTGGGCGGCCAGCGCGCGCTGGCGGGCGAGGCTTTGCTGCCCCGGGTCGAGCAGCAGGAGGCCGTGGGCGACCTCGATAAAGCCGTTGCCCCGGTACTCCAGCCGCTGAAGTTCGGGGACGGGCGGGCTGAGCTGGAGCCGGGGGAGGGTCGGTGCGGGCCGCACGCCGGGCGCGATGGGCTGAACCTCGCCGGGCAGGGGTGTGGGGGGCCGGACCAGCGGCACGGGTTCGAGGGCCGCGCGGTCAGGTTGCGCCGCGGCGGGCAGCACCAGCACGAGGGCCAGCGCGCGGACCCTCCCCAGGGCCGCACGATTGCCGGGCCACTTCCTCGATGTTTTCTCGGACATGTTCACTCCATCTGCTGGGTGTCTGGGCCGCTCCGCAAGGCCCCGCGAACTCGGGACCGAGGGGGCCACCGCAACAGGCACCGCCTCACAGGCCGCCCGGGTCGCCGGGCAGCAGGGGTTGGGTGAAGGCGCGCCCTACGTCCGACAGGTCGCCCGTCAGGTCCTCTCCCTCCGGCTTCGGCCCGCCCTCCACCCAGGCGGTCAAGTTATCGAAGGCCCGCTCCTGCTCTGCCGGGCTGAACTGGCAGTGCCCGGGACGCCGGATCGCCCGCTGCACCAACAAGTCTCCCTTCCCCGCCGCCTCCACCTTGCGGCGGTAGTTTCCCTCCATGAAGATCGGCACGAAGGGGTCCCCGGTCGTATGCAGGGTCAGGACCGGCACGTTGATGTTGCCGGTGGGAATGCCGTAGATCGCGGGTCTGGGCAGGTCACGGGCGCCAGGGGCGGCGGCGATCCTCTGGATGCCCCGGTTCAAGGTCGCCTCGTCCAAGCCCAGCCCGGGGTCGATGCGGTACACCGTCCCCACGTTGGTCGCCACCTGGGTCTCCGGCACCAGGTTGGCGACCCCGGTGTATTTGGTGCTGAAGCCTGCCGCGTAATACGGGGTGCCCAGGTCGAAGTCGAGCGCCAGGCCCTCTTGCCGGAAGGGGCGCGGGCCACCCGTCAGGGACTTCTGCACCGAGTCGAACTGGCGCCCCAGCACAGTGTAGTTCCCCGGTTCGCCCAGCCTCGGGCGCACCACCTCGCGGTAGGTGGTGAGCAGGAAGCGGGGGTCGAGGACCGGAAGCAGCATCGGCCCGAAGTTCCGCCCCGTCAGGTACTCCCCGACCAGGCGGTAGGACAGGAAGTAGTCGAACAGCTCCAGCCCCACCAGCGCCCCGCACTCCGCCAGGGCGCCCTGATAGACGTTCGGGTACGTCTCCAGCGAGTCGCTGACGATGTTACCGCCCATCGAGCGGCCATAGAGCAAGGTGCGCTTTGGTGTCCCGACCGTCTGCCCGAAGAACTGCCGCAGGTCGTTGAGGTCGTCCGCCCCCTGGCGGACGGCCCAGCCGTTGACGCTGTAGCTGGAGGCCGCCCAGGCGTAGCCCCGATTGATCAGGTGGGCGCGCAGGGGGGGCAAGACCTCTTCGAGCCGGAGGCCGAAGCCCTCGAAGCCGTGGGCATACATCACGAGTTGTCCATTCCAGTTCTGGGGCACCTCGATCTGGTAGCCGTAGCCGTGACGGGTCCCGTACAGGGCGTGGGCGCCGGGGAGGGGGGTGAAGCTGGGATTGGCGACCCGGTAGGCCCAGGAACCGGGGTTATCCAGCAGGACAACACAGCCTGAGAGCCCCAGCGACACGGCGGTGAGGAGAACGGCCAGACGTCTGTTCATCTATACCCTCCGGGAGCCGCACGGTCTGCCCGCTCGTCCCCTTAAGTCTTCTGGAATTTAAGTCTTCTGGAATCCCCGCGACACGGGAACCGGCGACACTCCCGGTCACCCCCACCCTTCCCTCAACGCCCGGTCCGCACGCTGCGGGTCACGGCGTCCAGCAGGGGGAGGTCCGACGGACCAGCCGCGCTCATCATTAGCCAGTTTTGGGCGCCCGGGTCCAGCGGCACGAGGGCGAGCGGGCCCACGGGCGTGCCCCTCGCCCCCCGCCAGGTGCCCACCCAGGCCGGACGCCCGCCAGGAAGCGTGAGGCGGGAAAACCTCAGCAGTTCTCCGGCCCCCTGGACGTTGAGCGGCGCGAACTGCCGGGCGTAGGCCTCAGCACTCAGGGTGCGGGCGTTCGCGGGGCGCGGCAGCACGCTCGCGGTGAGTACGTCGCCGCGTCCCGGCGCGGTCAGGGCCAGGCCACCCACAAAGGACCGCACGGTGTAGGCCCGTGGATAGCCGAGCGTGAAGCCCGCGCCCGTGTAGGTCCGGTCCAGGATGAGTGGGGGGGCCGCGCCCCCGGCGGAAACCGGCCCCGGCGACACGAGGAGCAGGAAGAGGGCGGTCAGTTGCGAACGCGACAACATCGGCGGGCCTCCTGAACTCGGCGGCCTTTCAGCCTCCCGGGCACGGGTGGAGGGACACGAGTCGGGGGGCGCTCAGGAAGGGGGGCAGCCGGGCGTGCCCCCCGCGTCACTGCACAACCACCGTCACGTCGAACTCCTGCGCCTCCGGGTCGGGCGGCGAGGAGGGCCTCTGGTAGAGCAGGGTCAGCTCCACCTGGCCGGGCTGGCTGGCCTGGTAGACCAGGGTGATCAGTCCGCCCGCGCCCAGCCCCGTGCCCTGCGCCTGGAACTCCGGGTCGCCCAGCGACCCCAGCGTCGGCCAGGGGTCGATCTCCGGCTGCCAGGCGTAGCCGGTGCTGGGGTTGCCCGGCAGGGTGATCTCCAGCGTGTCGCCCACGTTCAGGTTGACCACGCTGCCGTCGTCGTCCTGGTCCAGGCGCACGGTCTGGGGCAGGGGCGGGACGGGCATGACCGGCGCGGCGGGGGTGACGGGGCCACTGGCGGCGGGCGCACACCCCGGCAACCCCACCAGCACCGCCGCCAGCACCGGAACCAGCAGCAAAACCTGTTTCATTCCGACCTCCTCACGAACCGGGAAGGGTCCCGGCTCAGAACCAGGCGGCCCGCACGCCCACTTGCGTCAGCGAGAGGCTGCGGTTCGCGGTCTGGTAGAACACCCGCCACAGCGGCGACGACCGGTCGATGGACCCCGCCACCACCCCGCCGTCCGGGCAGCCGTAGTTCACCCGCAGCCCGGCGACCGGCGCCGTTGCCCCAGTGAGGGCCACGCACCGTTGCCCGTTCGCCAGCTCCAACGCCCAGGGAGTGCCCGCCGGGTAGTTCGGCTCCGCCGCCCGCGTCCTGCCGGGCAGGGCCCCGCTGCGGGTGAGCAGAACGGCGTTCGCACCCCACGGGTCGGTGGAGCAGGCCAGGGGGGCGCGGTCATTCAGGGGGGCGAAGCAGGGGTCGAGGATGCGGTTGCCCGCCGAGCAGCGGTAGGCGTCGGGCCGGGTGGGCGAGGCGACCGAGGCGGCGAAACAGGAGCCGCCGACCTGCCCGGTGACCGCCACGCCGACGAGCAGGCCACCTCCCGGCGTGAAGGGCGTGTACAGCCGCAGCTCGGTGGCGGGTGGTCCGGCCGTCTGGGCTATCGCCGGGAACCCAGCACCCAACGCCAGTGTGACCAGCGCCAGAGACCACGGCGGGGTGGGAAAGTTCGTTCTCGCGGTCATCTCCATCTCTTCCCCCGTTCGGCCGCGGCGGGAGGCGTATCAGGGTCACTGGGAGTCATGTTCCCGTCCTCCCTGCTGGGAGCGGAGGACGGCGGACGGTCTCCACGAGTCC
The DNA here is from genome assembly GCF_000381345.1 of Deinococcus apachensis DSM 19763. Lineage (NCBI taxonomy): Bacteria > Thermotogati > Deinococcota > Deinococci > Deinococcales > Deinococcaceae > Deinococcus > Deinococcus apachensis. The sequence continues at coordinate 265,747 of NZ_KB906400.1, forward strand.
ACCGAGAACGGCTGGCGGTGCGGCCGGTTCGTCTGCATCTGCTCCTCCCTGACAGTGTGGGCCGGGCCGGAATCTCCCGATGGTCAGTCCCCCTCCTCCCGAGTGCAGGGTGCGAAATGGAGCGTGACGCGCGCGTGAGGTCAGGTGACCGGAAGCGGGGCCCCCCGTCACGGGAGGGGACGCCTCCGGGTTCCGCTTCGTTCCCGGACCTCCCGCGGAAACGAAGGTGCACACGGGTTTCAAGCTGGCGGGGAGGGCCGTTGAAAATCTGCCGTCCGGAACGTCACCCGCGTTCCCCCTCTCCTCCCTGATCCGTGGAGTGGCCAGGCTCAAGGCCCTGGTCCGCCGCGATCAACCACGCACACGTGAGGCGCCCGGCCAGTTCCCCTCTCGATGTTCAGGGCGGGTTCAGGCGATGCGGTTACCCCCTCCCCCTCGGCCACCCTTCCGCGCCCGCCCCAAACCCGTCTCATAGACCTCCTGCGAAAGTGGGCACCCAGGGGTGGAGACGGAAACGCATCATTGCTTGCGGTCAAACCACCCCCGGAGAGCCCCGTAGGCCGCCGAGAAGCGCCCCGCCACGTCCGACCAATCCACATCCGCGTGGGGCTCGATGATCGCCTCGGTATGGGGAGGGCCCACTTCGGGAGGCCGCCCGGTCACCGCCGATTGCGCCAGCAGCGCCGCCCCGTACACCGAGGCTCCCGGCACCTCCAGGACATCCAGCGGGCGCCCCAGGATGTCGGCGAGCAGTTGTCGCCACCAGGGATGAACCGAACCGCCCCCCGCGAGCCGGATGGTGGGCCGGTCAGTCCCTGGCAGCAGCAGCAGCGCCTCCCGGATGGAGAGCGCCACCCCCTCGAAGGCGGCGCGGGCGAGGTGAGAGGGATCGTGCTCCAGCCCCGCGCCCAGCCATCCTCCCCGGGCATGCGGGTCAAGGTGGGGGGTGCGGTCACCCGTCAGGTAGGGCAGGAAGAGCAGGCCGCGTGAACCGGGTTCCGCCCCCCGCGCGAGCGTGTAGAACTCCTCCCAGTCGCAGCGCAGGGTCCGCCTGGCCCACTCCAGGGCGAGTCCGGCGTTCTGGACGGCACCCAGGGTGTAGCCGCCCTGGTCCTGGGCCGTGCGGAAGACGTGAAGTCCTTCCCGGGCCTGCGGCAGGGCCATACTTCGCACCACGAGCTGCGCCCCCGTCCCCACCGTGAGCTGTATCTGGTTTTCTGGGAGTGCCGTGCCCAGAAGTGCCGCTGCTGTATCCGCCGCCCCCGCCGCGACGGGCAGCCCGGCGGGGAGGCCCAGGTGCGCCGCCGCCGCGGGTGTGAGCGTCCCCGCGACCGACCGCGACCCGGTGAGCGGGGCGAGAAGATCGGAACGCAGACCAAGTGCGTCCGCGACAGGAGCGTTCCACCCGTCCCGTCCCAGGTCGTACAACAGGGTCCCCGAGGCGTCGGAGGGCTCGGCCCGCGCTTCCCCCGTGAGGCGCAGGCGCAGCCAGTCCTTGGGTTGCAGCGCCCAGCGTGCCCCGGCGTACACCTCCACCTCGTGCTCGCGCAGCCACAGCAGGGTGGGACCAGCCATGCCCGCCGTAATCGGATTGCGCAGCGTGAGGCGCAAGTCCTGCGGCAGCGCGCGGTAGATGTCCAGAACCGACGCGGCCCGCGCGTCCGCCCACAGCACCGCCGGGCGCAGGGGCCTTCCCTCCGCGTCAGACAGCACCACTCCGTGCATCTGGCCGGAAAGGCCCAGGGCGCGGACCCGCCCGCCGTCCTCCCCGACCACCTCTCGGGTGACGCGGCCGAGGGCTGCCCACCACTCCCCGGGGTCGCTCTCGGCCCAGCCGGGGTGGGGGGCCCTGACCGCGTAGGACGCGCTTGCCTCGCGGACGCGCTCGCCCCCCTCCCCGTACAGGGCGACCTTGGCGCTCCCGGTGCCCAGATCAAGTCCCAGGTGCATGAGCCCTCCGCCCGCGTCGGGGACTCCTCACCGCTGCCTGCCTGCTGTCCGTCACGGAAAGCTCCGGCGCCCATTGATGGGGTCAATCCTCCGCAACAGCCTCTTCCTGATCCTGGGCCCTGAGCTGGGCGAGGCGGCGCTCGTCGGCGAGGGCGTGGATTTCCTGAAGGACGTCGTGCTGCACGGCCCGGGACACGCGGGAGGTGACCTTGCGCACCCGCTCCGGGTCGAGCTTGGGGGTGCGGTCCTCGCGCAGCAGGCCGTTCGTCTCCTGCTCGGTGTCGGTGAGCTGGGTGTAGCAGAAGCCCGCGATCACGGGGCTGTCGAGCACGGCGGAGAGCAGGTCCTCATAGCGGGCCAGCAGCGCGTCGGTGTCGGGCAGGGTGCCGTAGCCCCACCAGCGCTCCGCCTCACCGGGGGCGTGGCTGAGCCCGCCGAATTCGGTCAGCATCACGGGTTCGCCCTTGCGGTGGTGCCCGGCCAGGTAAAAGTTGCGGCGCGAGGGCTGCACGGTCTTCAGGGTGTGCTCCAGCGCCTCGGGGGAGCCGTAGCGCTCGCGCAGGGTCTCGCCGTCCAGGGCATAGTCGTGGACGCCGAGGATGTCCCCCTCGACGACCTCCCACCCGTCGTTGCCGATGGCCGGGCGGGTGGGATCCAGGGCTTTGGTCAGCTCGTAGAGGCCGCGCACGAAGGCCCGCTGCGCCGGGTCCCCCTCCAGGTCGGGCACGCCCCAGCTCTCGTTGACGGGCACCCAGGTCACGATGCAGGGGTGGTTGTAGTCACGCTCCAGCACCTCCAGCCACTCGCGCGTCAGGCGCCGCTGCGTCTCGGGGGTAAAGACGTAGGCGTTCGCCATCTCGCCCCACACCAGCAGGCCGAGCCGGTCGCACCAGTACAGGAAGCGCGGGTCCTCGACCTTCTGGTGAATCCGCACCCCGTTGAAGCCCAGCGACTTGACGAGTTCGACCTCCCGCCGCAGGGCCTCCTCCGAAGGGGCGGCGAGGTGCGACTCGGGCCAGTAGTTCTGCGCAAGCACCAGGCGCAGGTAGTAGGGCGAGCCGTTGAGCTGGAACCGCCCGTCGCGCACCCCGACGCTTCGCAGGGCCGCATAACTCCCCACCTCGTCGAGCACGTTGTCGTCGTCGTCGAGGAGGGTGATGCGGGCGTCGATCAGGTTGGGGCGTCTCGGCCCCCACAGCAGGTCCTTGCGCCCCGCGCGGTAGCGCACCGGGTCGAGTTCGACCTCGCGGCGGATCTCCTGACCCTCCAGGGCGTAGGTGTCGTCCGCAAGTCGCGTGCCGCGAATGCTGAGCCGCACGCGGACGCGCAGGGCCTGCCCGGACGCTTTGTTCAGGCGCAGCACCAGGCCCAGCCGTCCCCGGTCCACGTCCGGCGTCCAGCGCAGGGTCTGGATGAAGGTGCGCGGCACGATCTCCAGCCACACGGGCTGCCAGATGCCGGTCGTGCGGTGGTACCAGATCGCGTGCGGCACCTCCTCCCAGTCCTGCTTGCCGCGCGGCTGGGCGAGGTCGTGAGGGTCGTCCTCGGCGCGCACCACGATCACCTGCGTCTCGCCCTCCACCAGGACAGGGGTGAGATCGGCCGTGAAGGGCGTATGGCCCCCCTCGTGCTCGGCGACGAGGCGGCCATTCACCCACACCTGGGCGCGGTAGTCCACGGCGCCAAAATGCAGCAGAACGCGCCCGGTGCGGTCCTGGGGGGAAACCTCCACCGTGCGGCGGTACCACACGACGGGGTGATAGCCGGTCGCGCGCAGACCACTCGCCTGGCTTTCGGGCGGAAACGGCACGGTGATGCTCTGGTCGAACACGTCCTCGCGCTCGAACCAGCGTTCCTCCAGGCCGCGGTCCCCGTCGTCGTGGGCGAAGGCCCACACGCCGCACAGGTCGTCCCAGCGCTCGCGGGTGAGTTGCGGGCGGGGGTGCAGAGGGGTGCCGGAGAGGGTCATCTGGGAAGTGGGTTCACTCATTCGCACTCCTTGAAAGGTTGCGGCACGGCAGGTCTATCCTCCCCTATTCGGAGGATCAGCCCGGGAGACCTGTACAGGGCGGAGGGGCTTCGGATCGGTCAACCCTTCACGCCCGTCACGGTCAGGAAGCCCTCGGTGACGCGGCGCTGGAAGATCAGGTAGGCGAGCACGACCGGCAACCCGCCCAGCACGGCGGTCGCCATCGTCCGGGCGAAGCGCAGGCCGTAGGCGTCCTGCACCTGCGTGAGGCCCAGGGGAATCGTCATCATCTCCGGCGAGGTCGTGATGATGAAGGGCCACAGGAAGTTGTTCCACGCCGCGATAAAGGTCACGATGCCGATGGCCCACAGCACGGTGCCGCTCAGGGGCACGAACACGTTCCAGAGGATGCGCCACTCGCTCGCGCCGTCCACCACGGCGGCCTCGCGGATTTCCTTCGGCACCTGGTCGAAAAAGCCCTTGAACACATACACCGCGACCGGCGAGACGATCTGCGGCAGGATGATGCCCGCGTAGGTGTTCACGCTGCCCAGGTCGTTCATCAGGCGGAACAGGGGGATGAGCAGCGCCTCGAAGGGCACCATGATGCCCGCCAGGAACACCCAGAAGAGGATGTTCTTGCCCCGGAACTGGAGCTGCGAGAAGGCGTACGCCGCGAGCGCGGCGAGCACCACCGTGGCGAGGGTGATCACCAGCGAGGTCAGCGCGGAGTTGAGAAACCAGCGCGGCAGGTCCCCGAGGGTGAGCACGTCCCGGAAGGCGGTGAAGGTGGGCGTGGTGGGGAGCCATTGAACGGGCTGGGCGACGGCCTGCTCCTCGGTCTTGAGCGCGGTGAGGACGGCCCACAGCAGCGGGAACGCCCACAGCGCGCCGAGCAGCAGGGTGGAGCCGGTGGCGACGGCGGCCCACGTGCGGTTGCCGTGCCCGGTCATGAGCGCCCCCGCAGCAGCGCGGCCTGCATCAGCGACACCAGCAGGATGATCAGGAAGAACGCCACCGCGATGGCCGAGGCGTAGCCCGCGTCGAGGTTCTGGAAGGCCGTGTTGTACATGTACTGCAGCACCACCTGCGTCGAGTTGAAGGGCCCCCCGCCCGTCAGGATGTACACCTGCGCGAAGATCTTCAGGGACGAGATCAGTTGCAGGGTGAGCACCAGCGTCGTGACCGGCCACAGCAGCGGCCAGGTGATCGTCCGGAACGCGGTCCACCCCTGGGCCCCGTCGAGCTGGGCCGCCTCGTACACCTCGCGCGAGATGTTCTGCAGACCGGCGAGGAACAGCAGCATGTTGAAGCCCACCGTCCACCACACCGTCACCAGGGCGACCATCGGCATGGCGGTCGTCGGTTCCCCGAACCACGCGATGTCCGTGCCGAACAGGTTGTGGACCAGCCCGAACGACGAGTTGAGAATCCACTGCCACAGCAGCGTCACGACGCTGACGGGCAGCACGAAGGGCAGGAAGAACAGCGCCTGCGCGAAGTTCCGCGCCCGCACCAGGCGGTTGACCGCCAGCGCCATCAGCATCCCGAGCAGCGTGACGGGGATGACCGTGTACAGGGCGAACTGGCCGGTGTGCAGCACCGACGCCCAGAAGTCGGGGTCCCCCGCGAGCTGCACGTAGTTGGTGAGCCCCACGAAGGGGCCCGTCTCGGTCAGGCTGGACTGGGTGAGACTGAGCTGCACCGCCCGCCCAATGGGAAAGACGAAGAACAGCAGGTAGGCGATCAGAAAGGGCGCCAGCATCAGGAGGGCGATGGGGCCCCCTGGGGTGCGCCTCCGGGTGGCCTGCGGAACGCCGGTCTGGACGCGGGCCTGGGGCGGAATGGTGTCTCGCACGGGAGGGCCCTCCTGGCGGGGAAACAAGGGAAGCGGCCCCGCGCACGTCTGGCGCGCGGGGCCGCCCCGGGCTCAGGGCTTGGGCCGACCGGCCATCAGCCTGTTGGCCTCGCTCTCGAACAGGCTCATGGCCTTGTCCACACTGAGTTGCCCCGCCATCGCCGCCGGGAAGTACTTGATGGACACGGCCTCCAGCGGGCCCGCCGCGCCGCTGTACCAGCCGGGCGGGTCATAGGTGACGTTGGCGGCCGAGGTCTTGGCGTAGCCCGAGTTGGGTTTGAGGGCCGTGTACTTGGCCGAGTTCACCACTGGGAGGTACGCCGGGATGTGGCCGCCCTGCGCCCAGGTCAGGGAGTTCTTCTGCACGTAGGCGATGAAGTCCATCACGCCCGCAAGGCGGTCCGCGGGAATGGGCTTGCGGGCGTTGTTGGGGATGGCGAAGCCGTGCGAGTCCCCCCAGGTGTCCTGGTTGCCGAAGAACTTGGGGAGGGGCGCCACCCCGTAGTCGAAGGGCAACTTCCCGGTCTTGCGGCCGTCGACCATCGTGGGCACTTCCCACACGCCGTTGATCATGAAGGCCGTCTTGCCCGTGGTGAACTGCGCGACCGAGCTGGGATAGTCGGAGTTCTTGGGCATGTACCCGTTCTTCATCCAATCGGCCATGATGCTCAGCGCCTTCTTGCCCGCCTCACCCGCGCTGATCTTGTTGTTCGTCACGATGCTGCCGCCCTGCTGCTCGACCATCGTGAGCCACAGCCGCCAGGGCATGTAGGCGGTCGAGTGGTTCTCCATGTCCAGGCCCGCCAGGCCCGTCTTGTCCTTGACGGCCTTGAGGGCGGCGGTGAACTGATCGACGGAGTTCATGGGCTTGAGGTTGCCGCTGGCGTCGAGCAGCCCCGCCTTGCGGGCGACGTCCTTGTTGTAGTACAGCACCAGGGGGTGGGTGTCGAGCGGCACCGCGTACAGCTTGCCCTGGTAGGTCGCAGCGTTCCAGAGGCGCGGGAAGAAGTCGGCCTGCTTCAGCCCGGCGCTGCTCAGTTCCTGGGTGGTGATGGGCCGCAGCAGGTTCGCGGGCGCCCAGCCGCTGATGCGCGAGAGGTGGAAGGAGATCAGGTCCGGCGCCTGCCCGACCGAGGTGGAGGTACGGACCTTGGTGTAGAAGGGCACGCCCCACTGGAGGACCGTCTGCTGAATCTGGTACTTCTTCTGGCTGGCGTTGTAGCCGTCGATCAGCGTCTTCATGCGTGCGCCGTCGCCGCCGCCCAGGAAGTTCCAGAAGGTGATCTTGGTGGGCTGCTGGGCGAGGGCTGCGCCGCCGAGCAGGGCGCCGAGGGTCAGAAGTCGGGTGATCCGGGTCATGGGGCTCCTTGGGAAGAGGTCGGGAGGCTCCGAACGGCGAGCAGGCGGGCTGCGGGGGCTCCTCTCTGAAGGCGAAGGGGTGGCATCAGGAAAGGAAGCGGTGGTTCCCGGACAACGCCCGGCAGAGGGCAGCACAACGGCGAGATGAACCCGGAAGGGCTGGAATCGGGGCGGCACGCGGGGCGGGGTTCCAGCATCGGCGTCTGACAGGTTGTTTTGTTGGAGGGATGGTACGCTCCACTCTTTCTTTTTGTCAAGTTCAGTCGATAGAATGGAGGGAGTTCCACCCCCCAGGTCCGAAACGTTCGGGAGTCTGCCCCAGGAAAGGTCGATGTAGTGGCTGTTTTGCCTATCTATCAATATTTGTATTGAAGTTGAGAGAAAGGAGATTCCATGCCTATTTCCGGCACACGCACCCTGACCATCGACAGCGAGGCGGCTCTGCCCGTCCTGCTCGCGCTCGCCCACGACACGCGGCTGCTGATCCTGAGCCTGCTCTCGCACAACGTGATGAACGTCTCCGAACTCACGAACACCCTGGGCCTGCCCTACGCGACGGTGTTTTTCCACCTCAAGAAGCTGGAGAGCGCCGGGCTGCTCCATGTGGAGTACACCCCCGGCACGCGCGGCGCGCAGAAGCTGGTGTCCAAGCGCTACGACGAGCTGCTTTTCAAGCTGCCCGGCGTCAAGGTCGAGGCGGGCGAGGACATGGTGGAGGTCAGCATGCCGGTCGGCGCGTACCGGCAGGTGGACGCCCGGCCCAACTGCGGCCTGATGTCCGACACCCGCATCATCGGCCGGGTGGACGATCCCCGCTCCTTTTTCGAGCCCGACCACGTGTTCGCGCAGGTACTGTGGTTTCGCTGCGGCTTCGTGGACTACGCCTTTCCCAACAACCTTCCCTTTGGTTCCCACGCGACCGAGCTCGAACTCTCGGTGGAGCTGTGTTCGGAGGCCCCGCAGTACAACCTCGACTGGCCTTCGGACATCACCCTGTGGGTCAACGACGTCGAGGTGGGCACCTGGACCTCGCCGGGCGACTTCGGGGGCGAGCGGGGCCGCCTCACGCCCGCGTGGTGGTCGGACGACCAGAGCATGTACGGGCTGCTCAAGCACTGGCGGGTGACGCCGGAGGGCTCCTTTATCGACAGCGAGCGCCTGTCGGACGTGACCCTGGCCGACCTGCGGCTGGAGGACAACAATCACATCGCGGTGCGGCTGGGCGTGAAGGAGAATGCCTGGCAGGTCGGCGGCCTCAACCTGTTCGGGCGCCACTGCGGCAACCACCCCCAGGACCTCGTGATGCGGACGCGCTACGCCTTTGGCGCCAACGAGAAACCGTACCGCCTGCGCTGAAAGACCGGGACCTTTCGAGCCTGGACGCGCACGAAGGCCAGGACGCCTCCAAAATCGGGGTTTAAGGCGAGGCGCGGACACCTTGTCATGCTGGGCGAAGGCGAAGCATCCTCACGCCAGACCCTTCGCGTTGCTCAGGGTGACGACCTTGTTGAGCCTTGCCCTAAGCCCCCAGCAGCTCGGCGACGAGGTGGTAGAAGAGCGGCCACTGGGCCTTCAGGACGAGGTCAGCGTTCCTCTCCCCTTCCAGCCGGGCGTCCCGCAGGGGTTCCTTCACGCGGTCGCGCGACAGCAGGGGCCAGCCGAGTTCCCCGGAGAGCCGGGTCGCCAGGGTCGTTTTCCCGGTGGCGGGGGCGCCGATCACCAGGACGAGGGCGGGAGACGCGCCGTCCGGCGCCACCCTCACGAGCCGCTGCGGGCTTTGGGGTTGTCCTTTTTCCACGCGCGCACGAGGTCCTGCGCCTGGGTCTGCCCCAGCGCCGCGAGCATCTTCGCCACCGGCTTTCCCGTACGCGCCTCGGAGTGGATGTCGCTCCACGAGGACGCGAACTGGATGGCGGTATTTTTCGCCGTCGCCGCCGCCGGACTTCCCTCGGCCGGGCCAACCTGGAGGCTGAGGGTGTACGAGTAGGCGGGGTCACCGAAGCCCACGTAATTCCTGGGGTTCAGGTAGCGCACGTTGAGCAGGATGAGCGTGAAGGCCGGGCTCTTGCGGCACGAGGGCTGGACCTGATACGGCACTCCCGCAGCCTTGAGGGTACTCACCATCACCCGGTTGACGGTCTGCCCGATGCCCCGGATGGGACCAAGCCGCGCGGCGGGCGTGTCCTCGAAACTCAGCTGCACGGAGGTCGAGTCGAGGCACAGCACCGCCCCCTTCAGGTTGACCACCGGGCTTTCCCCGTGCGCCAGGGCGCAGGAGCCGAGCAGCCCCGCCGTCAGGGCGAGGGGGCGGGCGGCGGAGGGGAGGTTCATGCCTTCCAACTATGCCAGGAAACGGGCCTCACGACAGCCTCCCGTCCCCTGGAAGCCAGCCGGGATCGCCGACCACCTTGCCGGGGTTGAGGAGGCCGTGCGGGTCGAAGAGGGCCTTGAGGTCCCGCATCACGTCCAGCGCGTCCCCATGTTCGGCTCGCAGGTACGCGCGCTTGCGGAGACCGACGCCGTGTTCGCCCGTGCAGGTGCCCCCCACGGCGATGGCGTGCGCGGCGAGCTCGTGCAACACGTGGTCGATACGGGACCAGGCCTCCGTATCCCCGGGTGGGGCGTGCATCAGCAGGTGCAGGTTCCCGTCCCCGATATGGCCGACGAGCGGGGCGGTCAGGTCCTGTTCGTCCAGCAGCCGCAGCACGAGGGCCGCCGTGCCCGCCAGGGCCGAGAGCGGCACGCACACGTCCCCAATGCGGGTGGCGTGACCGGGCCAGGCCGCGCGAAGGGCGTCGAAGACCCCGTGACGGGCGGCCCACAGGTCCCCCTGCGCCTCGGGCGTGTGGGCCTCGCCCACGACCACGCCGCCGTGGAGTTCCGCCGCCTCGCTTAGCCCCGCCAGGCCCGCGCCCACATCTGCCGCATCGCGCCCCGCGACCTCGGCCCAGAGGGTCGGCGCCTCGGGGTCATGGCGGCTCCGGTGCCGGTTCACCGCCCGCACGGTTGCCGCGTCCACGAACTCCAGCCGCTCGGGCGTGACGCCCAGCCCCCGCGCAGTCACGCTCGCCAGAACGGCAGAGGCCACGTCCGGGAAGGCGAGCTGCACGCTGGCCGTGGCGGGCGGCAGGGGGTGCAGCCGCAGGGTGAGCGAGGTGATCACGCCCAGGGTGCCCTCCGACCCGATGAAGAGTTGTTTGAGCGCGTACCCGCTGCTGCTCTTGCGGGCCTCGCTCCCCAGGGTGAGGACGCGGCCGTCCATCAGGGCCACGCGCAACACCGCGACGTTCTCCCGCATCCCGCCGTAGCGCACGGTGGTCGTGCCGCTCGCGTTCGTGGCGGCCATCCCGCCCAGACTGGCATCCGCCCCGGGGTCCACCGGGAAGAAAAGGCCGTGCGGGCGAAGGCGGCGGTTGAGGGCCAGGCGCCGCACCCCCGGCCCGACCGTGACGGTGAGGCCCACCGCGTCCACCTCGCCGACCGTGTCCAGGCCACTCAGGTCGAGTGAGAGGCCCCCCGGCATGGGAAGCGCCGCTCCTTCCAGGCTGGTCCCCGCGCCCCAGGGCGTGACGGACACCTGCTCCTCCCGCGCGACGGCCAACGTCGCCAGCACGTCCGCCTCCGACCCGGCGAAGACGACTGCCCCGGGCATGAAGGTGTACGGCGTGCCCTCGTCGTGCGCGTGCGCGTTCAGGTCGCCCAGGGACACGCTGACCTGCTCGCCCAGCCGTTCACGAAGGCGGTCCAGCCACCCGCTCTCCACTTCCATCAACGCCCATCCCTCCTCTCATGGGAGAAGGCCGGGTCACCTCACCCGGCCCCTCTCCCCTCCCCTGCCCTACTTCAGCAGTTGCCAGGTGCCGTTCTCGACCTGCACCATCACGCGGCTGCGGGCGTCGAGTCCCAGGTGGTCCTGCGCGCTCAGGTTGAAGATGCCGTGGGCGCCGATCACGTTCTTGGTGCCCTCCAGCGCGTCGCGCAGAGCGGAGCGGAACTCGGCGGTGCCGGGCTTGGCCTTTTTCAGGGCGACCGGAATGGCCTTTTGCATCAGCAGGCCCGCGTCCCACATGTGGGCGCCGAAGGTGCTGACTGAGTTCTGGCCGTACTTGGCCTCGTACGCCTGGGTGTACCTCAGCCCCATCGCGCGCATGGGGTTGGTGGCGGGGAGCTGATCGGCCACCAGCACCGGCCCGGCGGGCAGGATGGCGCCCTCCACGTCCTTGCCGCCCACCCGCAGGAAGTCGGCGTTGGCGACCCCATGGGTCTGGTAAATCTTGCCCGTATAGCCCCGGTCCTTCAGCGTCTTCTGCGGCAGCACGGCGGGCACCCCCGACGCGCCGATCAGCACGGCGTCGGGCCGGGCGGCGAGGATCTTCAGAATCTGCCCGGTCACGCTGGTGTCGCTGCGCCCGTAGCGCTCGGTGGCGACGACCTTGATGCCGCGCGCCGCCGCGTTCTTCTGGAGTTCGCTGAGCCAGCCCTCGCCGTAGGCGTCGTTGAAGCCGATGTAGCCCACGGTCTTGATCTTGTTCTGCTGCATGTTCTGCGCGATGGCGGCGGCCATGATCGCGTCCGTCTGCGGCGTCTTGAACACCCAGGCGCGGCGGGCGTCCACCGGCTTGATGATCGCCTCCGACGCCGCAAGGCTGATCATGGGCACCTTCGCCTCCGATACCACGTCGATCATCGCCAGCGAGGCGGGCGTGGTCGTCGTGCCGATGATCAGGTCCACCTTGTTGTCCTGAATCAGCTTGCGCGCGGCGGTGACGGCGGCGGTCGTGTCGGAGGCGTCGTCGAGGATGGTGTACACGACCTTCTGCCCACCGATGGTCTGGGGCAACAGCGCCACGGTGTTCTTCTCGGGAATGCCCAGACTGGCCGCCGGGCCAGTCGAGGAGACGACCACGCCCACCCGCACGTCGGCCAGGGCGAGCGAGGAGGAGGCGAGCAGAGCGGTCAGGAGCAGTCGGGCGGGCCTCATCATGGGTGAACCTCCACAGGGGGAGCCGCCCCGGGAAGGCCCGGACGGCCAGGGACTTTAACTTGTGCTTGCGGGGATGGTAGCAGAAAGGCCGGGGGCAAACGGTCGTTTGGCGCCCGGGCCTCACCCTCACTGCGCGTACTCGCGGCCCTTCCAGGTCACGCGGCGGCGCAGGGCGAGCCGGTAGGCGGGTAGGGCGAACAGGGGGGTGAGGGGGCCGAGCAGCCCCTCGGCAAGATCGGCCGGAGTGCGGCGCCCCGTTACGACGTTGACGAGGGCGCGTTCGAGCAGCCCGGCGAGCCGGAGGGTCCACCAGGCGGACGAGCGGGCCGGGACGAGCCACGGCAGGGCGTACACCGCCCCGTGCCACAGGCCCAGGGTGACCATCAGCACGCGGGAATTCAGATGCACCCCGACCGCGTTCTTGCCGAAGCCCGCGACCGACTCGCGGTAGCCGCCGTACATCCGCACCCCAACGCATTCCTGCCCCAACGCCTGCCTCACCCGGCCTCCCCGGGCCTTGAGGCGGCGGGCGAACACGGTGTCCTCCAGCATCTCGGCGCGGACACAGGCATGACCGCCCAGCGCCTCGTAGGCTTCACGCCTGAACGCCATCAGTTGCCCGTTCGCGGTCGTGGCGAGGGGCCACCGGGTCTGGAGGAGCGGGTAGGGCAGGAGACAGAGCACCACGGCGTCTACCAGCGGGGTCAGAATGCGGGCGCCTGGCGTCAACTCCTCGGGCCTGGGGAGAACAGTGAGCAGGTCGGCCTTCCGTGTCGCCAGCTCTTGGAGGACCGCCCCCAACGCACCGGGATGCCAGCGCACATCCGCATCGGTAAAGATCAGCACCTCCCCTCTCGCCGCCTCACCGAGTTGCTGGCAGGCCCAGGGTTTGCCGAACCAGCCGGGCGGGAGGGGCTGACCGGGGATCACCCGCGCGCCCAGTCCCCGCGCAATCTGTGCCGTCCTGTCCCCGCTGCCGTCGTCCAGGACCAGGACCTCATCGGCCCCCTGCGCCAGCACGCCGGGGAGGGTGAGGGGGAGGTTGTGCGCCTCGTCGCGGGCGGGAATCAGGATCGAGACGCGGGGGGAGCCGGGAGGAACAGGTTGGGGCCGCAGGCGGGGGAAGACGGCGGCGTTGAGCAGCAGCGTGGCGCCCTTGAGGGCCAGGAAGCCCAGGGCAGCGCCCAGGTACACGCCAGACAGACCAGACAGAGAGGAGCTGCGGCCCCGCTTGTTCCTCATAACCTCAGGATCAACCCGCCCACGCTCAGCCCCGCCCCCGTGCCGATGAGGAGCAACGTGTCGCCCGCTCGCGCTCTTCCTTCCGTCATCGCCTGGTGCAGCGTCAGCGGCAGGCTGGCGGCGATCACGTTGCCCAGGGTGGGGAGGGTCACCTCCACCCGCTCCTCCGGCCAGCCGTAACGGCGCATCAGGTCGAGGCCCGCCTGGCTCGCCTGGTGGGGAATGACGCGGTCGATGCCGGGGAGGCCCCCACTCAGCCCGGGCCGCAGCCGTTCCAGAAAGCCCGGCACGACCTGCGAGGCGAGTTTCAGGACGCGCAGGCCCTGCATGTCGAAGGTGAAGTCCAGCGGTGTCACGTCGGGGTGACCGGGGGGAAGCAGGCTGCCGCCGCCGCGAATCCGGGTGTAATCCGCTCCCTCGGGGTACGTTTCGAGCCGCATGGCCTCCACGCCCTGGTCAGGCCGCTCGGGCTCGCCCACCAGGACGGCTGCCGCCCCGTCCCCGATCAGGAGGGCACTCTCCGCCTGGGCCGGGTTGAGGCCCACGCTCCCGGCCTCGCTGCTCACGATCAGGACGCGCCGGGCCTGACCCGTGTGGACGAGCAGCGCCGCGTGATGCAGGGCGAGCAGGAAACTCAGGCAGGTGCCGTGCAGGCTGTAGGTCGCCGCCCCGCGCAGGCCGAGTTCGCAGGCGAGCAGCGCCGCCCCGTCGGGGATGGGCTGAAGCTGGCTGCCGCTCGCGTTCAGGAGCACGTCCACATCGTTCGGGGCGAGTCCGGCGGCCCGAATCGCCTCCCGCGCCGCCTGCGCCCCCAGGGTCAGGGCCGTTTCCCCGCCGGACAGCCAGCGCCGTTCCCGCACGCCCGTCCGGCGCTCGGCAATGTGGGGGTTTACCCCGCACCAGTCGGCAGCCTCGGCCGTGCTCACCACGCGCCGGGGAAGGGCCTGGGCGGTCGCCAGGATGCGGATGTTCAGGGTGCCAGTCATGGGCGTTCCCCCTATGATGCGCTCTTCCACAGCCGGGTCACCCGCCTTCGTTTAACCCCCGCCGGGGGGGGCGCCAGGGGCAGGCAGGTCAGCCGCACGGCCTCCGGGTCCACGCCGCCGCGTTCCAGGGCCAGCCGGACCTCCCGCCCGGCTCCGGCCTGAATCTCCACGCTCAACGGGTCCAGCCTCAGGTGAAGCTCCCCCGGCCCCACCTGTTCCACCCGGTACTCGCGCAGTCCCGGCACCCGGGTCAGGGCGCCCCGCAGGAAGTCGGGCCAAAGGGTTACCCGCCCCGTTCCCCCGGGCAGGTCGAGGGCGTCGTCCTGCCGCCCCGCCACCCGCAGCACCCGGCGCGAGGCCAGGCCGCACGGGCAACCCTCCCCCAGCACGAGCAGGTCGTCCAGGCGGTGGCGGATGATGGGCTGCACCCGGCGGCGCAGGTCGGTCACCACCGGCCGCAGATGGCCGTTCCCCAGCGGTTCGAGGTCGAAATGGACGTGCGCCTCGTTCAGGTGCAGCTCGCCGTGCGGGCAGGGCAGCCCGAGCAGGCCCTCGGTCGCCTGGTACACCTGGACGACCGGCCCGAAGCCGCGGGCCAGCGCCTCGCGGTCGTCGTCCTCCAGCACCTCGGCCACGCTCACGACGCGCTCGGGCTGGGCGGTGGCCCCGGCATCCAGCAGTGCCCGGAGGACGCTGGGTGGCCCGACCAGCACCGTCGGCTGGTAGGCGGTGAGATCGGCGGCCAGTTCGCCGAGGGGACGCAGCAGGTCGAGGAAGTGGAAGTCCAGCCGCCGCCCGCCCACGCTGCGGTACAGGTGACCCTCGGCCCGCAGCAGGAAGGCGACCCGGTGCCGGGCGAGCAGCCCGCGCGGCCAGCTCGGCAGGAGGTGGCGCAGCACCACCCCCGCCCAGTGCACCCGCTCGGCCCGGCTCACGATGAAGGCTCCCTGGTGCCCGCTCGTGCCGGTGGAGAGGCCGACCGTCACTTCCCCGCGCCTGCCGGGCAGCGTCGGCGTGAAGTCGCGGCTGTCCTCGGCGTGGCGGGCCACGCGCAGCACGTCCTCCAGCCGCACCCCCGCCGTGTTCAGCGTGTCGAAGTGGGCCATCATGTCGGCCTTGGTCGTGACGGGGAGGTGCCGCCACTCGTTCAGGGAAAGCCCCGCCTGACGGAACCGTTCCGCCGTGCAGGGGCTGTGGGCGACGACCCAGCGCAGGTGCCGGGCCGCCAGCCGCTCCGCATGGGCTTGCAGCGCCGCGCGGTCACGAAACATCAGCCGCCCCTCCCCCAGCGCGTGCCGCAGGACGGTGAGGCTATCCATGCTGGGGCTCCGGCGCGTCGTGGCTCACGATGACCCGCGCCCGCGGGTGGTTCCGCAACCACTCGCCCAACCTCCTGCGGCTCAGGCGTTCCTGCGCGGGGTCGAAGAAGACGAGGCGCGTCAGGGGGTGGACCTCCCGCCCCCCCCGCAGCCCCCGGACGCTGTAGGCCACGTCGCCCGCGAGCAGGGTGAGGCCGGTGCCGTCTCCCTCCAGCGGGGCGCCCACCCCCGTGCGAACGACCAGCGCCACCATGCCGGGGGCGTGGCCGGGCACCGGGAGGGCATATGCGCTGCCGTCCCCGAACACGTCGGCGGCCCGCTCGAAGGGGGCGAGGCCGGGGGGCGCCGGTCGAAACTCCAGCGCCTGAATTCTGGCTCCGAAGTCGGGCGGAAGGAGGTCCGGCAGGAAGGCCCGCCGCACGGCCCGGACTCCTTGCAGGCTCCTCAACGGCGCATAGGCGCCCGGGTCGAGGTGGAAGCGGGCCTGGGGCAGGTCGCGCAGCGCCCCGACGTGATCGGCGTGCAGGTGCGACACGATCACGTTCCGGATGTCCCCCGGCGTGAGGCCATACCGGGCAAGGTGGGCGGGCACCGTCTCCTCGGCGAGCAGCCTCACCGGCGTGACCAGGCCGTACAGCACGCCGGGCCAGCGCCGCATCGCCCGCAGCACCCGGGGGCCGTAGCCGGTGTCGAACAGCACGGGGCCATGCACGGGATGCCGCAGCAGGGCGAACCCCGCCGGGTAGGCCCGGACACGCCAGGAGGCCCCCCGCTCGGTCAACGCCGCGATGTTCAGGCACTCGCCTGCGATGAGCGGCACGACCTGGACCGCCACGCCCGCCCCCGTCACGGCAGCGCCCGCAGCACTTCGTCCAGACCCTCGACGGGGTGAACGACAGGGGCATAGCCCAGCCGCTCGCGGGCCCGGGTCAGGTCGAGCGTCATGGCCCGGGTGAGCAGCCGCACCCCGCTCGCGGTGAGCACCGGCTCGAGCTTCGCCGGATGCAGCCGCGCTATGCCTTCGAGCAGGGCGGCGGCCCCCTCCACCATCGGCGCGGGGACATAGGGGTGGGGGCACGGCACCCCCAGCCGGTCGGCCAAGCGGTCCAGCAGCGCCCAGATCGGGACCGTCTCCCCGTCTGTCACGTTGAAGACCCCCGGCGCGGGCCGCTCCAGGGCGAGCTTCGCCGCGTGGGCGGCATTGCGGACGTGGGTGAGTTCGGTGTGGACTTCGGTGCGGGTGAGGCGGGGCAGGCGCCCCGAGCGCAGCGCCCGGGTGAGGCGGGGCAGGATGGCGGTGTCGCCCGGACCGTAGATGCCGCGCGGGCGCAGGACCGTGGCCTCCGGGTGGGCGAGGCGCACGGCCTCCTCTGCGAGGAACTTGCTGCGGGCGTACAGGCTGTCGAAGCGGGGGCCGACCGGGGTGCTCTCGGGCACCTGTACATGCTGTCCGGTGGCGTTGTACACGCTGGGCGTGCCGACGAACACGAGCCGCACCCCCCTCTCGGCGCAGGCACGGGCCAGCCGGGCGCTGACGGTGATGTTGTCGGCCACGAAGTCCTCCCAGCGGCCCCACAGGCTGGAGCGGGCGGCGGCGTGCAGCACCCCGTCCACCCCGTCCAGCTCCTTCTCCCACGGCCCGGGCGAGCGCAGGTCGAGGGGGAGAAAGCGCACCCCCGCCTCCTCCAGGGCCGCGCCGCTCGCGGGGTCGCGCCCCACGCCCGTGACCTCGTGCCCGGCCTGCGCCAGCTCCCGCGCGACCACTCCCCCGAGAAAGCCGGTCGCCCCGGTGACAAGCACGCGCATGGGGACAGGATAGGCAGAGGTGCGCGTGCCGGACAAACGCGGGCGCTGGGACGAAGGGACCATAGGACGAGGATGCCCGGGTGGGGATGATCCGGGGATGACGAGCCCCCCGTGGGCCTGCTCACCGCTCCGGTGCCGGGGCGGGGGCTTCCCCCTCCGCCTCGAAGGCGAGGTACAGCCGGGCCAGCAGCGCCGGGTCGTGCAGGCTCCCACCCAGGGCCTCCTCGGCGCGGCGCAGGCGGTAGCGCAGCGTGTTGACGTGGATGTTCAGCCGCCGGGCGAGGTCGGGCAAGGGTCCTGAGAAGCCCAGGTAGGCCCGCAGGGTCGCCTCCACCCGGCCCCCGTCGCCCAACCCGGTGAGGCGGGCGCGGACCTGATCGCGCAGGGTCGAGAGCCCGCCCCCGGCGAGCAGCGCGTACAGCGGATCCATCGCGTGGTAGGTCGTGAAGGCCCGCTTCTGCCGGGTTGCGGCGAGGGCGTGGCGGGCCTCCCGCTCGGCGGCGCGGGCGTGGCGGGTGCCGGGATGGGTGCCGCTGACCCCCAGCCGCACGTCCTGGGCGGTGCTGGCGGTCAGGGCCGCGTGCAGATCGCGCGCCTCGCGCTCCAGGTCGGCGGGGTGCCACAGCCACACTGCCCGCTCCCCGCGCACGGTCGAGTGGGCCGCGAGGCCGCGCTCCAGAAAGTAGCCCTCCCCCACCGCGGCGAGCACGTCGAGCGCGTGGGCGTGGGCCTGGCGGGCAAGCGCCCCGGGTGCGGGCGGGTGGACGAAAGCGGCGAGCGCGAGCGCGATGGGCTCGGAGCCCTCCAGCCCCTCCGCCGTGCCCGAGAGCAGCGCGTCGAGCGTCCGCTCCCCCACCCGCCGCCGCGCCGCCCCCGCCGCCGCCGACTGGAGCCGGGCGAGCAGGGCGTATTCCGCCGCGACGGGCGCGAGGGCCGCCCAAGCCTCCGGCACCGCCAGCGTCAGCGTGCCCACATGCCGCTCCCCGCTCGCGTCCCCGTACGAGAGCCGCAGGGTGACGGGAGGTCCCGCCGCCCGCCCCGCCGAGGCAACCACGTCCCCCCAGCTCGCGCGAATCTCCGCGGAGCCGCCTGTCAGCCGGGCGAGCAGCGCCGCCAGCTCGCGCTCGGGCTGGGCGCCCGCCACTGCCCCCCGCAGGGCGGCCAGCAGCGCGGCGACGCCCGGCAGCGCCAGGAGGGCGGCGTCGGGAAGCTCCGGGGTGGGGGAGGCAGGCATTTGTCCAAAAGTACAGGAGACGGCCCCCAGATTCACCTCCCGAACCATTGGCCCGGTGAACGGGCCGTCCTATGCTGAAAAACCGATCATCCAAACCCATCTCCCCTCCGCGCGGAGGTTCCATGAACGGAGTTCACCCTTGAAATTCGCCCGCTTTACCGCCGGGGGCCGCCTCCTGAACGGCCACATGCAGGACGGCCAGCTCATCGACCCGGCTGGCGTCGCCCATGATCCCCGGGCGGTCCAGTTCCGCCTCCCCGTCGATCCGCCGAAGGTCATCGCGCTCGCGCTGAACTACCACGATCACGCGGGGGAACTGGGCCTGACGCAGCCCAAGGAACCCGCCCTCTTCTGGAAGCCCAACACGACGCTGCTGCCGCACCGGGGCACCGTGATTTACCCGCGCGGCGCCCAGTTCATGCACTACGAGGTCGAACTCGGCGTGATCATCGGGCGCGACGTGCGGCGGGTAAAGGCGAGGGACGCGATGGAGTATGTCGGCGGCTACACCATCGGCAACGATCTCGTGGTGCGCGACTACGTGACGAACACCTTCCGCCCGCCCCTGCGCGGCAAGGGCTGGGACACCTTCGGGCCGCTGGGACCGTATTACGTCACCGCCGACGAGATCAGAGACCCCCACGACCTGCGCCTCACCGCCCACGTGAACGGCGAGCTGCGGCAGGAGGGCTCGACGCGCGACATGATCTTCTCCATCCCCGAGCTGATTGAGCACATCTCGCGCTTCATGACGCTGCAAAAGGACGACGTGATTCTGACGGGCACCCCGAAGGGCATCAGCCACGTTCACCCCGGCGACGTGATGAGGCTGGAGGTGGAAGGCCTCGGAATCCTCGAAAACGACATCCAGGAGGAGGACGAGGAGGCCGAGCCCATCACCGGCCAGGAGTCGCGGGAGGGGGAGTGGGACGGACGGTGAGGGGGGAACGGGCGCTAGAGGTGAACCTCACCCGCCGGGATCATGCTGTGGGTATGACCCGCAACCTTGCCCTGACGCTCGGCCTGGCCCTCTCCACCCTGTCCGCCGCCGCACCCGGAAGTTTCACGCAGTCCACGTTCGTGCTCGACGGCAATCGCTGGCAGCCTGCCGCCGTTCTGTGTGACGCCCCTGACCGGGTGATCACCCTGTCCAACAGCGGGGCGGCCAGCATCGCCGTGTATCGCCGCTTCTTCAAGGCGAACCCCGCCCGCGTCACCCGGACGATGTACAGCGTGGGCGCCCCCGACGGCGCGGCGGGCAGCATCTACCGCCCCCTGTACCCCTTGCAAGACGGTGTGGATACGAACACCTACACCTACTACATCCGCACCAGCAACGTGCAGGGCACCGCGAGCGGCGAGACGATGGACCGGGTCAGCCTGAACACGCCGCTCGACGGGCGCGTGAGCTGCCGCTGGGCGAGCGGGGTCGTCTTCCTGGGCGTGACGGGCAGGCGCACGGTGATCGTCCGGGCCAGTAACGGACGCGTGACCTACACCAGCCGGGATTTTGACGGGCAAGGGGGGGTGACGGTGACGGGGGGACAGCACACCACCGGAGGCCAGGAGGAGTACACCTGGACCACGCCGGACGGGTACGCCTACAGGCTGGCAGTTGGCGGCGTGAGCGGCGGACCCGGCGCCACCCTGACCGTGTCGCGGAACGGAAAGACGCTGGGGCAGGAGGGCTTCCTCGCCTACTCGGTCAGCCGCCCGGCGAGGGGGCAGCCGTGAGGATGGAGGTCCTCACCCTGCCTGCCCGGGACCTGGCCGCGCAAAGAGCGTTTTACGGGGACGTGCTGGGCCTGCCCGCCGACACAGACGAGGTGGGGGCTCTGAACCTGCGGGTAGGGTCCACGCTCCTGCGCTTCGTCGTGGGAGAACTGGGCGGCCCCTCCCACTTCGCGTTCAATGTACCGGAGGACCGCTTCGCCGGGGCGCGGGCATGGCTGGAGGAACGGGTTCCCCTGTTGGCGGACCCGGCGGGGGAGACGAGCTTCCACTCGAAGTCGTGGAACGCCGACATGGTTTATTTCCGCGACGCGGAAGGAAACATCCTCGAACTCATCGCCCGGCACACCCTGCCCACCTCCCCGGGCACCGGCTTCGGCGTGGCCGATCTCCTCTGCGTGAGCGAGCTGGGCCTGGTCGTTCCCGACGTGCCCCGGGCCGTGCGCGACCTGCAACAGCGTCTCGGGCTCCCCGTCTACCGCGAGGGGTCGCCCACCTTCACTCCGCTGGGCGATGAGGAAGGGCTGCTGATCGTGGTGCAGGCCGGTCGCGGCTGGTTCCCGGTGGGGGATCCGGCCTGGCCCCTCCCCTTTCACCTTCAGGGCCGCAACGGGGACCACGCTTTCGACCTCAAGGAGCACCCATGACCCAGACGACACACCCCAACCACGACCTCGCCCGGCAACTGCGGGACAGCAAGCTGACCGGCGGCCTGCGCCACTTCATCGGCGGCGAGTGGGTGGACTCCCTGGGCGGCGAGACCTTCCAGACCCACACGCCCACCGACAACTCGGTGCTGGCGACTGTGGCGAGCGGGAACGCGGCGGACATCGACCGCGCGGCACGGGCCGCCCACGACGCCTTCCAGACGTGGCGCGAGGTGAGCGGGGCCGAGCGCCGCAGGATCTTGCACCGCATCGCCGACCTGATCGAGGCGCGGGCGCAGGAGATCGCCGTGCTGGAGAGCGTGGACACCGGGCAGGCCATCCGCTTCATGAAGTCGGCGGCGGCGCGCGGGGCGGAGAACTTCCGCTTCTACGCCGACCGGGCGCCGGGCGCGGCGGACGGCGAGAGCCTGCCTGCGCCCGGCTTCCTGAACTACACGATTCGGCAGCCCATCGGCCCGGTCGGGGTCATCACGCCCTGGAACACGCCCTTCATGCTCTCCACCTGGAAGATCGCCCCGGCCCTCGCGGCGGGCTGCACGGTCGTCCACAAGCCCGCCGAGTGGAGCCCGGTCACGGCGACGCTCCTCGCCGAGATCATGGACGAGGCGGGGCTGCCGAAGGGCGTGCACAACCTCGTCCACGGCTTCGGGGAGAGCGCGGGGAAGGCGCTGACGGAACACCCCTTGATCCAGGCCATCGCCTTCGTCGGCGAGACGGTCACGGGCAGCCACATCATGCGGCAGGGGGCGGAAACGCTAAAGCGGGTGCATTTCGAGCTGGGCGGCAAGAACCCGGTCGTGGTGTTCGATGACGCGGACCTCGACAAGGCCCTCGACGCCGTGGTCTTTATGATCTACAGCCTGAACGGCGAACGCTGCACCTCCTCCAGCCGCGTGCTGATTCAGGAGGGCATCTACGACGAGTTCACCGCCCGGATCGCCGAGCGGGCGCGAAACATTCGCGTCGGTGACCCCCTCGACCCCACCACCGAGGTCGGCCCGCTGGTCCATCCCCGCCACTTCGAGAAGGTCCTGGGGTACTTCGACCGGGCGCGCGAGGAAGGCGCCACCATCGCGGCGGGCGGCGAGCGCGTAGGCAGCGCGGGCAACTACGTCTCCCCCACCCTCTTCACCGGGGCCCGTAACGACATGCGGATCAGCCAGGAGGAGATCTTCGGCCCCGTCCTGACCGCCATCCCCTTCACCGACGAGGCGGAGGCGCTGAGCCTCGCCAACGACGTGAAGTACGGGCTGGCCGGATACCTGTGGACGAACGACCTCACCCGCGCTCACCGCTTCGCACACGGTCTGGAGGCCGGGATGATCTGGGTGAACTCGGAAAACGTCCGTCACCTGCCCACCCCCTTCGGCGGCGTCAAGAGCAGCGGCATCGGGCGGGACGGCGGCGACTACTCCTTCGACTTCTACATGGAGACGAAGAACATTGCCATCTCGCTCGGGACGCACAAGACGGCGAAGCTGGGCGTGGGGCAGGCGCCTGTGATCGGGAAGGAGGTGGCGGAGGGGTGAGTGATACTCAGGCCGTTTGGGAGCGTATCGAGGCGTGGTACGCGGCGCACGGAGCCTCCCACCTCCTCCATCCCGGAGCTTCCGAGGAAGCTATGGCCGAGGCTGAACAACAGCTTGCCATGACGTTTCCACGGGAGTTGCGCGAATCATTGCGCAGACACGACGGCTCCACGGCGGGAGGCTGGCGTGGCGGTGATCTCCTCTCCCTCGAAGGCATCCAGAGCGAGCGCCAGATCTGGATGGACCTGCTTCAGGGTGGGGACTTTGACGACAACCAGGACCACAACGAGCATTCGGGCCAGGTTCAACCGGGGTGGTGGAACGCTGGTTGGATTCCTCTTCATGCCGACGGTGGGGGAAACGGGTACGTCATCGACACCACCCCGGGCCAGGCAGGACAGGTCGGACAGGTCCTCTTCATGGACCACGAGGTTGGGCCGAGTGAAGTGATGTTCAGCAGTCTGGGAAGCTACCTCGAAGATGTCCTGGGCGAGCTTTCCTCCGGGGAGTGGGTCTACTCCGGGGAGTACGACAGCCTGATCTCACGCGACGAACTGGAGGAGGCATGAACCCCGTCCGCATCCTCCTCACCGGGGCCGCCGGGCAAGTCGGCTCCGCCCTCCGCGAGGGCCTGCGCGGCCACTTCCCCACCCTGCGCCTGACGGACAACCGCGACCTGGGCGAGGCGCAGCCGGGCGAGGAAATCGTCTACGCCGACCTCACCAAGTTCGACGAGGTCCGCGCCGCGGTGGAGGGCGTGGACGCCGTCATCCACCTCGGCGGTATCGCGGACGAGCACACCTATGAGCGTATCCGCGACGTGAACATGGACGGCACCTATCACGTGCTGGAGGCCGCGCGGCAGGCGGGGGTGCGGCGGGTCGCCTTCGCCTCCTCCATCCACGCGGTCGGCTTCTACCCCCGCTCGGAGAAGATCGGCCCGAACGTGCCGGTGCGTCCCGACACCTACTACGGCGTCAGCAAGGTCTTCGGGGAGGCGCTGGGCCGGATGTATTTCGAGCGGTACGGGATCGAATTCGTTGGCGTCCGCATCTGCTCCTTCCAGCCCCGGCCGAAGGACGCCCGCCACCTCAGCACCTGGCTCAGCCCCAGGGACGCCGCGCAACTGTTCGGGCGGGCCGTGACCGCGCCAGACGTGGGCTTCCTGATCGTCGCGGGCATCAGTGGCAACACCAGGCGCTGGATGACGCCGGAGGGCTGGGACCGGCTGGGTTACGTGCCGCAGGACGATGCGGAAACCTATGCGGCTGATGTGGAGCACATCCACGGCGACCCCTCGGATATCACCGAGCAGCGGCAGGGCGGGATTTTTGTCGATTCGACCTACACCGGCCTCGCCGGGAAGGAGCAATGACATGGCAGCCATCACCGGACAGCAGTTCCTCGACCGCCTGCGAAAGAATCCGCCCACCCTCTACCTCGACGGGGCGCGGGTGGAGGACCCCACCACCCATCCCGCGACGCGCAACATGGCGCACTCGCTGGCGGGGCTGTACGACCTCCAGAATCGCCCCGACCTGCGCGAGAAGCTCACCTTCGAGGAGGACGGCCAGCGGTATCCCATGAGCCTGCTCGTGCCGCGCACGAAGGAGGACCTGGCCCGCATCGGCGAGGCTCACCGCATCCGCGCCGACTACTCACTGGGCTTCCTGGGCCGCGCCCCCGACTACATGAACGCCAATGTGATGGCGGCGGGGGCGGGGGCCGACTACTTCAACCGTTGTGAGGCGAGCAGGCCGGGTGATCCCCAGCGTGACTTCGCCGCCAACATGCGCCGCTACTTCGAGTTCGTGCGCGACCACGACCTCTGCCTGACGCACGCGCTGACGAATCCGCAGGTCAACCGGGCGAAGATGGCCTCCGAGTTGCCCGACCCCTACATCGCGCTCGGGGTGGTGGAGGAGCGCGAGGAGGGCATCATCGTGCGCGGCGCCCGCATGATGGCGACGCTGCCCATCGCGGACGAGATCCTGATCTTCCCCTCCACGGTGCTCAAGGAGAACGCGGACAAGAGCCGTTACGCGATGGGCTTCGCGGTGCCCACGAACACGCCCGGCCTGAGCTTCCAGTGCCGCGAGCCCTTCGACGTGGGCCGCGACCCCGAGGACCACCCCCTGGGCAGCCGCTTCGACGAGCAGGACGCCTTCGTGATCTTCGACGATGTGCTGGTGCCCTGGGAGCGCGTCTTCCTGCTCTACGACGTGGAGCTGGCGAACAAGGCCTACGCTGCTACCGACGCGGTGCTGCACATGGCCTACCAGGTCGTGAACCTCAAGATCGCTAAGACGGAAGCCTTCCTGGGCACCGCGCAGAGCATCGTGAATGCCATCGGCTCGGGGCAGTTCCAGCACGTGCAGAGCAAGGTCGCCGAGATCATCATCATGCTGGAGATCATGCGGGCACTGGAGGTCGCGGCGCGGGACGGGGCGACCGTCAACGAGTACGGCGTGATGACCCCGGCTCGGGGACCACTCGACGCTGCGCGCAACTACTACCCCGCCGAGTACGCCCGGCTGCCCGAACTGCTGCAACTCCTGGGCGCCTCGGGCATCATCATGATGCCGGGCAAGGCCGACCGTGAGGGGCCGCTGGGGCCGCAGATCAGCAAGTACCTGCAAGCCGGGAACGCCAGCGCGGAGGAGCGCCTGAAGCTCTTCCGCCTCGCCTGGGACATGTCCATGAGCAGTTTTGGCGGGCGCCAGAGCCTATACGAAAAGTTCTTCTTCGGCGACCCGGTGCGGATGCACTCGGCGCTGTACGAGGTCTACAACAAGGGGCCCGCCGTGGAGCGCATCCAGACCTTCCTGAAGCGCACCGAGAAACCGGAGGGGGTGGCGGCGGATGACTGAGGTTCGTCCAGATGTGATCCGCATCGCCCACTCGGTCTTCACCGTCACCGATCTGGAGGCCTCGCGCGACTTCTACGTGAATCTTCTCGGCCTGAACGTGCTGCACGAGGAGGGGAACGCCCTCTACCTGCGCGGGGTGGAGGACCGTGAGTGGACGCTGAAGCTGGAGCAGGCTCCGCAGGCAGGAGTCCGGCACCTCGGCTACCGGGTGCGGGGGGACGCGGACCTCGACGCCCTCGTCGCCCTGGCGGAGCGCGAGGGTCTCCCCTACCGCTGGGAGGAGGAACTCGACCGCCCGCGGATGCTGCGGATGCAGGACCCCTTCGGCGTGCCCGTCGCCTTTTTCCGGGAGAGCCAGACCCACCGATGGCTGCTCCAGGACTACCACCTCCACCGGGGGCCGGGCCTGCAACGGGTGGACCACGTGAACGTGCTGACCCCCGACGTGGAGGGCATGATGAACTGGTACGGCGAGCGGCTGGGCTTCCGCCTCTCGGAGTACACCGAGGACGAGAACGGGCGCGTCTGGGCTGCCTGGGTGCAGCGCCGCGGCGGCGTCCACGACCTCGCCATGACGAACGGAGCGGGCCCGAGGCTGCACCACTGGGCCTACTGGATGCCCGACGCCATGAGCATCATCCGGGCATGCGACATCCTGGCAGGCGCGCGGCAGCCCGAACGCATCGAGCGCGGGCCGGGGCGCCACGGCATCTCCAACGCCTTTTTCCTGTATGTGCGCGACCCGGACGGCCACCGGATCGAGCTGTACACCAGCGACTACGTCACGGTGGACCCCGACTTCCAGCCCATCCGCTGGCTGCGTGACGACCCCCGGCGCCAGACCCTGTGGGGTGCCCGAACGCCGCGCAGCTGGTTCGAGGAGGGCTCGCTCATGGAGGCCTTCGGGGGCGGCTGGGTACAGCCCGCCGAGGGCGAGTTGCGGGGGATTCCGGCGCATGTCATCTGAAGTGAACATCGGGGGGCAGAGAGCCGCGCGCTTTTTGTCCCTTCTGCTGAAGCGGGTGCTCAGCCAGGAGGGTTCATGATCCCATCTCCCGAGGAACCGGGCCGCGCGTCCGGCCTGATCCCCCGCGATTCGTCCTTGCCCAACCTGGAATTTCCCTTTCGTGACCTGAACTCCCGGGTGACGACGACAGCATCTTTTTACGTCCGCAACCACTTTCCCACCCCGCCCCTGACCGCCGAGGACTGGAGCCTGACGGTGGGCGGAGCCGTCCTTCATCCCCTGCGGCTGGGACTGGAGGAGCTGCAGTCCCTGCCTGCCCTCACCCTCACCGCCACGATGGAGTGCGCGGGCAATGGCCGCACCTTCCTGTCCCCCCGGCCACGCGGTGTGCCCTGGGAACTGGGCGCGGTGGGCACCGCCTGCTGGACCGGTGTGCCGCTCTCGGCGGTGCTCGAACGCGCCGGGCTGCCCGAGGTGGCGGCGACCTGGGAGGTCGTGCTGGAGGGCGCCGACCGCGGGGTGATGACCGAGCCGGTGGCGTCGCCCGGCGAGATCAGCTACGCGCGTTCCGTGCCGCTCGCCAAGGCTCTGGACGACGTGCTCCTCGCCTACGAGATGAACGGTGAGGTGCTGACGCCCGATCACGGGTTCCCCGTGCGCGCGGTCGTGCCAGGGTGGTACGGCATGGCGTCGGTGAAGTGGCTCACGGCGGTGCAGGTCGTCCCCGAACCGTTTCAGGGGTACTTCCAGACGGTGGACTATGCCTACTGGGAGACCCGGGACGGCCTGCCGCCCCAGCTCCGGCCCATCGGGCCCCTCCAGCTCAAGGCCGCCATCGCCCGCCCCGCCCCCCGCGAGGTGGTGCCCTGCGGAGTCCCCTACGAGGTCACGGGCGCGGCCTGGGCTGGCGAGGCGGAGGTGGCCCGGGTCGAGGTCAGCGTGGACGGTGGCTGCACCTGGGCGGACGCGGAGTTCATCGATCCACCCAAGCCCCATGTCTGGCGGCGCTGGCGTTTTCTGTGGCAGGTGCCCGGGGGGCCTGTTCGCCCGACCCTTCTCGCCCGCGCGACCGACACCCACGGACGCGTGCAGCCGACCTGCCACGACCCGGCGCGGGGCAGTTACATGATCACCCACCCCCTGCCCATCGAGGTGGACGTGCAAGAAAGCTCCCCATGACCGAGAGTATCCAGCGCATCCTTCCAGACACCGAGCTTTCCAGCCTGGCCGCCGAACTGGAGGGGGCCGAGGCGAGTGGCATTCAGCTCACGCCCTTCTCCGAGCGCTTTCCAGGGATGACGATTGCGGACGCCTACGCGGTCCAGCGGGCCTGGGTGGCGCGCAAGCTGGAGGGTGGGCGCCGCATTCTGGGGCACAAGATCGGCCTGACCTCCCGCGCGATGCAGATAGCCTCGCAAATTGACGAGCCGGACTACGGGGCGCTGCTCGACGACATGTTCTTCGAGCCGAACGGGGACATTCCCCTCTCGCGCTTCGTGGCGCCGAAGGTGGAGGTGGAACTCGCCTTCCTCCTGAAAGCGGACCTGCGCGGGCCGGGTGTGACTCTTTTCGACGTGTTGCGCGCCACGGAGTACGTGACGCCCGCTGCCGAGATCATCGATGCGCGAATTCAACGGGTGAGCAAGGCGACGGGCAAGCCTCGCCGGGTGACGGACACCATTAGCGACAACGCGGCCAACGCCGGGGTGATCCTGGGGGGCCGCGCCACGCGCCCCGACGATCTCGACCTGCGCTGGGCCGCCGCGCTCTGCATCCGCAACGGTGTGATCGAGGAAACGGGCGTGGCGGCGGGCGTGCTGGGTCATCCCGCGACCGGCATCGCCTGGCTCGCCAACCGCCTCGCTCCCCACGGGGAGGGCTTGCAGGCGGGCGAGATCGTGCTGGCCGGGTCCTTTACCCGCCCGGTCGATATAGCCTCTGGCGACGTGTTCACCTTCGACTACGGACC
The DNA here is from genome assembly GCF_000381345.1 of Deinococcus apachensis DSM 19763. Taxonomy (NCBI): domain Bacteria; kingdom Thermotogati; phylum Deinococcota; class Deinococci; order Deinococcales; family Deinococcaceae; genus Deinococcus; species Deinococcus apachensis. The sequence continues at coordinate 294,188 of NZ_KB906400.1, forward strand.
GCTGGGCACCTTCTCGTGCCGCTTCACGGGAGAATCGCGGCATGGCTGACAATAGCTTCAAAGCGGCCCTGACCCGTGGCGACCGTCTCTACGGCTTCTGGCTGGCCCTGGCGGACGCCTACAGCGCCGAGCTCTGTGCCGGGGCGGGGTTCGACTGGCTGGTGATCGATGGCGAGCATGCTCCCAACGACGTGCGGAGCATGCTGAGGCAGCTTCAGGCGGTCGCGCCTTATCCTGCCGCGCCCGTGGTCCGACCCCCTGTCGGTGATCCCGTCCTGATCAAGCAACTCCTCGACATTGGGGCCAGGAACCTCCTCATCCCGATGGTCGAGTCGGCGGCCCAGGCGCGGGAGATGGTCGCGGCCACCCGCTATCCGCCGCAGGGCATACGCGGCGTGGCGAGCGCCCTGGTGCGGGCGAGCAGCTTCTCGCGCGACGCGGATTATCTGCGGCACGCGAATGAGGGCGTCTGCCTGCTGCTCCAGGTGGAGACAGCCGGGGCCCTCGGGGAGTTGGACGACATCGCCCGGGTGGACGGCGTGGACGGCGTGTTCGTCGGCCCCGCCGACCTTGCCGCGAGCATGGGGCACCTGGGGAATCCCGGGCACCCGGACGTGCAGGCGGCGATCCGGGACGCGGCGGCGCGGCTTCGCGCCGCGGGCAAGGCGGCGGGCATCCTGGCGACTGACGAGGCGGTGGCCCAGACCTACCTGGAATGGGGCTACACCTTCGTCGCGGTGGGCGTGGACGTGCTGCTGCTGGCCCGTATGACGAGCGAACTGGCGACGCGGTTCAGGGGGTAGGGCGGGTTGCTCGTCACGTGACGAGCAAAGAGGGGCGTGGACCTGAAGCTTACTGAGCTCGGTTCCACACCCATTTATTTACACCCCGGGCCATTCGTTGCTGGTCCGCCCGGGGGTCGCGGTTGGCATCGGTCTCTCTGCTCTGGGCACCGCCAAGCGCCACCTGGTTCACCTCCCAGAGAGTGAAAGTCACCGGGAAAGTTTACCAGGGCAAAAGCTCTCCTCGCCGCGAGAGGTTCTCGGCAGCGCAGTCGAACGGCTCGCGTTGAGTTCGCAGGGGGAGGTAGCCGACGCCGGGCAGCACCGCCAGATCCATTCGGCAGGAGGGCTGCCCTTCCTCCATGACATTGAGCCTGAGTGTGGGTGTTCTGGGGACAAATTCCGGAGCGATCCCAAAGAACACCCTTCTGCTCGTCACGTGACGAGCAGAAGGGCCGGGGGGAGAGCCGTGCCCGACTCTCCCCCCTCTCCTGACGGCTTAGCGTCTGCGGCCCCGCGCCTTTTGCGGCCCGACCCGGCCAGCTCCCGTGCCCGTGTCGAGGCGCTGAGCGTTGTGGGGGTGCGGTTTGGCGGTCCGTTTCTGGCCCTGCTGGGCGCGGCCATGACCGGCTGTCCCCGCCTCGCGCGGGGGGTGCCCCTGCCGGGGTTGGGGTGAACCGGGATTCCCCGGGCGTCCACCTCCGCCTCCCCGGCCCTGACCCTGCTTCTCCTGGATGGCCTTGTCGATCTGGCCCTCCTCGCGGGTGAGGGTCGGCTGAACGGCGGCGGGCAGGCCGCGGCGCACGTTGCGCCACAGCTCGCGCTGCTCGGGAATCAGGAGGACGAGGTTCACGCCGGGGCGCCCCGCGCGGGCGGTGCGGCCCGAGCGGTGGACGTGGTCTTCGGCAGTGGAGGCCACGTCCATGTGGATGACCAGCCGCACCTCGGGCAGGTCGATGCCGCGCCCGGCGATGTCGGTCGCCACAAGCACACGCGACTGGCCCTCGCGCAACAGGTCCATGGTCCGCTCGCGCTTCTTCTGATCCATGTTGCCCTGAAGGGCGCTGACCTCCTCGCCGGGGAGCAGGGCGGCCAGCCGCTCGGCGCGGCGTTTGACGAGCGCCTTGGTGCGGCAGAAGATCACCACGCAGCCGCCCGGGGCGCGCAGGGCCTCGCGCGCGTGCTCGGCGGCCACCTCCAGCACGTCCTCTCGCGTGGTGTGGACGAGCAGGTGGGTGGCGCCGGTCGCCCCGCCCAGGATGTCGTCACTCTGGGCCGCCTCGGCCGAGCGCTCGGGCGCGATGTCGATGCGCTCGGGGGCGTGCATGAAGCGCTCCGCGACCTCGCGGATGGCGGCGGGGAAGGTGGCGGAGGCCATGGCGATCTGGAGGTTCCGGCCGGCCGCGGCTTGTGCCGCCCGCAGGATGTCGCCCACGTCCTTCAGGAAGCCCAGGCTCAGCAGCTCGTCGGCCTCGTCCAGAACGACGTAGCGCAGCCCGGCGAGGGAGAGTTCGCCGCGCGTGATCAGGTCCTTGAGGCGTCCGGGCGTTCCGGCGATCACGCCCTTGCCGCTCGCCTCGCCCCGGGTCTGGTTGGGTGTGATGCCGCCCGTGATGCGCCCGGCGGGCATCCCGAGTTCGCGGGCCACGTCGCGGATCTGCACGGCCAGCTCGCGCGTGGGCGTGACGACCAGCACCTCGGGCCGCATGCCGCGCGGCGTCCCCATGCCGATGCCGCGGGCGGCGGCCGGGATCAGGAAGGCGAGCGTCTTGCCGCTGCCCGTCCGGGCGGTGGTGATCACGTCGCGCCCGGCAAGCAGGGCGGGGATGGCTCCGGCCTGCACCGGGGTGGGCGTGCGCCCGCCGAGAAACCTCTGCCAGTCGGTGACAGGGGAAGAGCCGGGAGCAGGCTGCCCGGGACGAGTCCGGTCCTGGCCTTCCCGATGCTGGCCAGGGCGCGTGGGGGTGGCAGAGCGGTCGGTGGCCTGAGCCGAAGTGCGTTCAGGCTGGTCTTTGGTTCGAGTGGGAGTCATGGAACGTCCTGTCGGCAGAACACACCGCGGGAGGGCGGATGGGCCGCTCCCGGTGGAGGCGCAGCGCTGGAGAGGGCGCTGGGGAAGGAAAGGAACGCCTCAGGCGGGTCTCGCCTGGCTCTCCGCGCTGCTGGGTCGTCTGCCTGCTGAGGAGGTCTGTTCTGCCGGAGGTTCGACTTCACAGACAAACGGACACAGTATGCCGCAAAACCGCGCCCCCGACTGTGGGGGCCGGGGGTGAGGAGTCAGGAGGGCTCTTTGGAGGTCGGGGGGGAGTCCGGCTCAGGCTCGGTCTTCCCCTTCCAGCGCCCCGCCTGGCGCACACTCTGGGTCAGGAGGTACTCGATCTGGGCGTTGACGCTCCGCAGGTCGTCGGCGGCCCAGCGTTCGAGCGCGGCGTACAGCTCAGGGCTGATGCGGAGCGGGTAATTCTTGCGGGCCACAGCCGCCTCACCTCACCTTCCGGGCGACTGCACTCAATACAGGCTCCCGGCGTTGACCACGGGCTGGGTGCCGCGCTCGCTGGTCAGCACCACGAGGAGGTTGCTCACCATCTGCGCCTTGCGCTCCTCGTCGAGTTGCACGATGCCCTGCTCCGACAGTTCGCGCAGCGCCATCTCGACCATACCGACCGCGCCCTGCACGATCTGCTGCCGGGCGGCGATGATGGCGCTCGCCTGCTGGCGCTGGAGCATCGCCCCGGCGATCTCGGGCGAGTAGGCCAGGTGCGAGAGCCGCGCTTCGAGCACCTCCACCCCCGCGTGCCGCAGCCGGGTGGCGAGTTCGCGCCCCAGCGCCTCGGCGACCTCGTCGGGATTGCCCCGCAGCGAGAAGCCGTGCCCCTCGTACTCGTCGTAGGGATACTGGGCGGCGAGGTGGCGCAGGGCCGTCTCGGACTGAATCTCGACGAACTCCTCGTAATCCTCCACGTCGAAAACCGCCCGCGCGGTGTCCACCACCCGCCACACAATCACGGCGGCGATCTCGATGGGGTTGCCCATCTGGTCGTTCACCTTCAGCCGCTCGGAGTTGAAGTTGCGAATCCGCAGAGACACGTTGCGGCGCACCGTGAAGGGGTTGGTCCAGTAAAAGCCGTTGCGCCGCTCGGTCCCCACGTACCGCCCGAAGAGGGTCAGCACCTTGGCCTGGTTGGGCTGCACGATGAAAAACCCGGCCAGGGCGAACAGGGCCAGGATGCCCGCCAGAATTCCCCAGACGAACTGTCCGGCGACGAGCAGCCAAAGCGTGACGACCGCCAGCACCAGCCACAGCAGCACGGCGGGCACGCCCGGCAGCCCGAAGGCGCGGCGCTCGACACTCGCCACCCCAGTGGCGGGCGAGACTCCACCCTGCGGACCGACAGTGAGGGGCGCCTTCTCCAGTTTATTCATACCAACCTCCTATCAGGATGATATCATATTGATTCTGACCCGGAAAGGGGATGTGCCGGTCCCTACCTTGGAGAAGACCCTGCGCCACCCCGGCCCGGCGGTTGTCACCCTCCCGCAAAGCACGTATGGTGCGGCAAATACAATTCCCAGCGGGGCGCGGCGGTGGTGCGGCCCACCTTCCGCCCTTACCGTTTCCCCCAGCCGCCGGAGTCCCCATGCAGATTTTCGACCCCACCATCTTTCCGATTCTCGCGGCTGACGGGCTGACCAACGGCGCGGTGTACGCGCTGCTGGCGCTGGCCCTGGTGCTCGTCTTCGCTGTCACCCGGGTGATCTTCATCCCGATGGGCGAGTTCGTCGTCTTCGGCACCCTCACGCTCGCCTCGTTGCAATTGGGGCGGGTGCCGGGCACGCTCTCCCTGCTACTCGTGCTGCTTGGTGTGGCGGCCGTGATGGAGGCGTTCAGTCAGGCCCGGCGGGGGCTGACAGGCAGGGGACTCCTCACGCTGGCGGGCGCGGTGGTGATCGGCGCCGTCCTCTGGGTCCTCACTTCCTGGGCCGCCCCCCTCAAGTTGCCCCTCTGGGGACAGGTCCTGCTCACGCTCGCCCTGGTCGCGCCGCTGGGGCCGCTCGTCTACCGCACGGTGTACCAGCCGCTCCAGAACGCGACGGTCCTCGTCCTGCTGATCGCCTCCGTCGCCCTGCACCTCGCCCTGACCGGGCTGGCGCTGGTGTTCTTCGGGCCGGAGGGCGCGCGCACGCCCCCCTTCGCGGCCGGGAACGTCACGCTGGGGCAGGTGACGCTGACGTGGCAGAGCCTGCTGGTGATCCTGGTTTCCGCTCTCCTGATGCTGGGGCTGTACCTTTTCTTCGAGAGGACGATGGCGGGCAAGGCGTTGCGGGCGACTGCCGTCAACCGCCTGGGCGCCCGGCTGGTCGGGATCAGCCCCGCGTCGGCAGGGAGGCTGACCTTCACGCTGGCCGCCCTGATCGGCGCGCTGGGCGGCATGCTGATCGGCCCCAGCGTCGCCATGACCTACGACTCGGGCTTCCTGATCGGCCTCAAGGGTTTTATCGGCGCGATTATCGGCGGGTTGGTGAGCTATCCCCTCGCGGCGGCGGGGGCGGTCCTGGTCGGCCTGATCGAGAGCTTCGCCTCCTTCAGCCTCTCGGCCTGGAAGGAGGTCATCGTCTTTACCCTGATCCTGCCCGTGTTGCTATGGCGCTCGCTGACCACCCGCCATATCCCCGAGGACGAGGAATGAGGGCGCGGCGGTGGCTGGCCGTCCTCGCGGGCCTGGTGGCGCTCGCCCTGCCGCTGGTACTGCCGCTCTTTCAGGTCACGCTGCTCGTGAACATCCTGATCTTCGCCATCGTGGTCACCGGGCTGGTGCTGCTGACCGGCGTCGTGGGGCTCACCTCCTTCGGGCAGGCGGCCTTTATGGGGCTGGGGGCGTACACCACGGCGGTGCTCACCACACAGGCGGGCTGGAACCCCTGGCTCGGCCTCCTCGCGGGCTTCGGCGTCACCGCCCTGATCGCCTGGCTGCTGGGCCTGATGACGCTGCGGATGCAGGGGCACTACCTGCCGCTGGCGACCATCGCCTGGGGCATCAGCCTGTACTACGTGTTCGGCAACACCCCGGCGCTGGGCGGCTTCACCGGCCTGACGAACATCCCGCCGATCAGCGTGTTCGGCCTGATCCTCACCTCGCCACGCACCTTCGCGTACCTGGCGTTGGTCTGTCTCACGCTGACCGCCGTCGGCGCCCAGTTCCTGCTCTCCAGCCGGGTCGGGCGGGCGATGCGTGCTCTGCGCGGCGGCCCCCTCGTCGCCGAGGCGTTCGGAGTGAACACCTTCCGCCTGCGGGTGGAGGTCTTCGTCCTCGCCGCGCTGATGGCCTCGCTGGCCGGGTGGCTCTACGCCCACAGCCAGCGGTTCGTGAACCCCACGCCCTTCGGCCTGCAAGCGGGCATCGAGTACCTGTTCATGGCGGTGGTGGGCGGCTCTGGGCACGTGTGGGGGGGCGTGCTGGGCGCGGGGCTCATCACCCTGCTGCGCGAGTGGCTGCGCGACCTGCTACCCGCGATCATTGGCGCCCAGGGCAACTTCGAGGTGATCGTCTTCGGCGTCCTCGTCATCCTGACCCTGCAATTCGCGCGGCGTGGCCTGTGGCCGCTCGTCGAGCGGGGACTGCCGCAGGAGGGGGTGCGCCTGCTGCCCGAACGGACGCGATTGCCGGAACGGGGGAGGCCGACGCCGGGGACACCCCTCCTGAGCGTCGAACACGCCGTCAAGCAGTTCGGCGGCCTGCGCGCCGTGAACGACGTGTCCTTCGAGCTGCGTGCCGGGGAAATCCTGGGCCTGATCGGGCCGAACGGGGCGGGAAAGAGTACCGTCTTCAACCTCATCACGGGGGTGAATCCGGCCACGAGCGGGCGGGTCACCCTCGTGGGCCGGGATATCACCCGGCTGAGCGCGGGGCAGATTCACCGTCTGGGTGTGGCGCGCACCTTTCAGCATGTTCACCTGCTCCCCGACCTCACCCTGCTCGCCAACACCATGATGGGCGGGTATGCTCGGGGCCGGGCCGGGCTGGTCGCCAGCCTGCTGCACCTGGAGCGCGCCGAGGAGGCCGCCCTGCAACACGAGGCGCTGCGGCAACTGCGGCGGGTGGGGCTGGAAGATCAGGCCTTCGCGCTCGCCGGGAACCTCGCCCTGGGGCAGCAGCGCATCCTGGAGGTCGCCCGCGCCCTCGTCGCCGACCCCACCCTGCTGCTCCTCGACGAGCCCGCCGCCGGGCTGCGCTACGGCGAGAAGATGGAACTCGTGGCCCTGCTGCGCCGCCTGCGTGACGAGGGCGTGACCATCCTGCTGGTGGAACACGATATGGACCTGGTGATGAACCTGGTGGATCGCCTCGTCGTCATGAACTACGGTGAGAGGCTGGCGGAGGGGACGCCCGCCGAGATTCGCCGGAACCCCGCCGTGCGCGAGGCCTACCTGGGTGTGGACGTGCCGGGTGAGGTCGCGTGACGGCCCCCCCACTCCTGCTCGACGTGCGCGACCTGCACACCCGGTACGGGCGGGTGGAGGCCCTCTCGGGCGTGAGCATCCAGGTCCCCGCCGGGCATATCGTCAGCGTGATCGGCGCGAACGGGGCGGGCAAGACGACGCTGATGAATTCCATCATGGGGGTGCTGCCCTCGGCCGGCGAGCTCACCTACGCGGGCGAGTCGCTGCGCGGCGTGCCGCTGGAGGGTCGGGTGGCGCGGGGAATCAGCCTGGTGCCCGAGCGGCGCGACCTCTTCGCCTCCATGACGGTGGCGGACAACCTCCAGCTCGGGGCCTACAGCCGCCGCCGCGAGAACTGGCGCCGGGAGCTGGAGGAGGTCTACACCCGCTTTCCCCGCCTCTCGGAGCGCCGCCGCCAGCTCGCGGGCACCCTCTCGGGCGGGGAGCAGCAGATGCTCGCCATCGGCCGGGCGCTGATGGGCAAACCGAAACTGCTCCTGCTCGACGAGCCCTCGCTGGGGCTGGCGCCCCTCATCGTGCGCGACATCCTGGGCATCGTGCGGGGGCTGAGGGCCGAGGGCGTCACGGTGCTCCTGGTCGAGCAGAACGCCCGCGCTAGCCTCGCCATCAGCGACGAGGCCTACGTGCTGGAAACCGGTCAGGTGCGGATGCATGGCCCCGCCGCCGAGCTGGCCCGCAACCCCGAGCTGGGGGCGAGCTACCTGGGAGGCTAGCGCCATCTCCCCCACCCTTTTGCCCACATGCCCGCGCTCTAGAGTGCGGGCATGATCGTTGCCTTCGTGAACCCGGCGGGTGTGCTGATCCCGAACGACCCGTCGGAGGACTTGCGGCCCGCCCAGGCCGCCCTCGCGGCGCTGCTGTCGGGCGCTGAACTCATCCCCGTGACTGCTCTGGACGAGGAGGGCATTCTCGACGTTCCGGCGGCCTTCACCTCCTGGCAGGTGCTGCGGCACGGCGCCGTCGTCCTGACCCCCGACGGCGAGGAGGACCCCGCCTGGCGCCGCCTGACCCTGGAGACCCTGCGCGAGCGCGAGGGGGCGCTCCGCCTCGCCTTCCAGGCCGCCCAGCATATCGGCTGGCTGGGGCAACTGGGCACCGAGGCCGAGCTGCACGAGCGTCAGGGCCTCCCGCTGATGGTGACCGTGCGCCACCCCCACGGCGTCGAGCATGCCTTGAGCGCCGCCGAGCGGGAGTGGCGCACCTGGCTGGACGAGGGGCCTTTCCGGGGAGAGCTGCGCCTGATCGGGGAGGGGGACACCCTCACATTGCTCCCCCGCGAGGTGAACCCCGAGAGCGCCGTGAACTTCATCCTGTCTGGGCTTGAGGACGTGGACCTGACCCTCGGCGTGAGCGCCCGGGCCTCGGACGCCGCCTTCCTCGCCCTCTGCGACTACGCGGTGACACCGGGGGACGGCCCGGTCGTCGGTGCCGTCCTCGCCCGCCTCGAGTCCTCCGGCGACGAGGACGAGTGAGCATGGCCCCTTTCGGGAGTAGGGTCAATGTTCAGGTGCACCGGTTGTACGCGAACGTCTACCTGCTGGAAACGCCTCAGGGGCGGCTCGTCGTGGACGCCGGAGCCCTCCCCTACGTGCCCCGCTTTGCCCGTCTGCTGCGAAGCTTTCAGCCCGACGCGCTGCTGCTCACCCATCACCACGTCGACCACACAGGAGGGGCGTTTCTCGCCGCGCGCTTGGGCGTTCCCATCCTCGCCCACCCGGATGAGCATGGCCTGCTGACCGGGGAGGAGCACCGCCTCCCCTCCCCGGCCCGTCACCCGAGTCTGGGTGAATTCCTCTCGCGGCTTCATCCCAAGGTTCCGGCCTCCGCCCTCCATGCCGCTCGGCCCGGTGAGCAGATTCTGGGCTGGAAGATTGTCCACCTCCCCGGCCACACCTCCGGTCAGATCGGCCTCCTGCGGGACGGCGTGTTGGTCGCTGGGGACGCCGTGATTGGTGAGCGCCGCGGAGCGCACCTTCCCCGCGCTGCCTACAACGAGGACCATGGGGCGACGGTGGGCACCTTGCACCTCATAGCGGAGCTGGACTTGAGGACAATTCTGCCGGGTCACGGGGGTCCGCTCACTCCCGGGCAGATCCGGCAGCGGACGGGGCGTTCGCGGGAGGCTGAAGCTGCTCGTCACGTGACGAGCAACTGATCTCATGCCGAATCGAGAAGCTCGCCGATCTGCTGAAGGAGCTTTTCCACCTTGCGGCGGCGGGCGGCGTCGAGCCCGGCCAGCGTCTGGCGGTCGGCGAGGCGGCGTGCCACGACCTGAACGGGATCGGCCTCCTGTGGTCGGGGAGGGGAGACCTGCTCGCGCAGGGCCTGCACGGTCGCGCCCTCGACCGCCGCCCGGAGCAGTTCGGCCCGCCTCCCCGGGTCCGCTACCCGCCCAACGACAAGCGCCTTGCGGTAGTCCAGCCCCGCGCGCATGGCCTCCTGCACATCCTCCGGGAGGTTAAGCACGGCGGCGCGGTTCTTCACGAAGCTGCGCCAGGTTTCCCGCCCCAACGCGCTAAACATGGTGTCGAGCCGGGCGACGGCCTCGGGGTCCTCCTCCGGCCTGCGGTCGAGGGCGAAGAGCCGGGCGACCGCCTCGTTCGCGGGCACCCCCAGGGTCGAGGCCGCGACCTGGAGGCGGGCGCGCACCTCCTCCAGCACGTTCAGGTCCTCGCGTTGCAGGTTCTCCACCGCGGCGGCGAGTTGCGCCTGCGCGTCGGTGAGGTTGCGCAGCAGCACGGGCACCTCCGTCAGGCCCGCGAGCCGCGCGGCCCGCCAACGCCGTTCCCCCGCCACGATCTCGTACCGCCCGTCACCCAACGGCCGCACCAGCAGCGGCTGGAGGATGCCCTGCTCCCGCACGCTGCGGGCCAGTTCCTCCAGCCCCTCGGGGGAAAAGTGAACGCGCGGTTGAAAGGCCCCCGGCCGGAGGTCCGCCACGGGCAGGGTGGTCGCGGCGGGCTGGCCGAGCGCTTCCACGCCCTCCACCAGTCCGGTCAGCCGGGCGCCGATGGCGGGCCGGGCCTTGCGGCTCACGCCTTCACCCCGGGGATCTGCACGTTCAGGTGAGCCGCCCGTGCGATCTCCGCCGTCACCCGCAGCACGTCCTGGTGAACGGGGGAACCCGGCGCGTACACGCCCACCGGCTGCCCGGCACTCGCGCTGTCGTTCCAGACTGCCCCACGGTCGGGAATTGGGCTGGCGAGGGGGCGCAGCATTCCCTGAAGGGCGGCCAGTGCCTCCCGGTCGTGCGAGCGCCGCGCGTCGTACAGGGTGGGGACGTACAGCGCCACCGTGAGGTCGGGCCGCAGCTTGCGGTACGTCGCCATCGCCTCCGAGAGTCCCGCCAGCGCGTTCATGCCCTTCTGCCGGGTGGGGACGGGCACCACCAGATGGTCCGCCGCCAGCGCCCCCAGGATGGACAGTTGCCCCAGGCTGGGCGGGCTGTCGATCAGCACCACGTCGTACCGGCTTGTTACGAGCTGCAGCGCCTGGCGCAGGTGCAGATGCGCGCCCACCACGCCCATCATCTGTCCCTCCGCCAGGGCCAGGGACACGTCGCTGGGAATCAGGTCCAGGCCGTGCGCCGCAGTGGGGGAGGGGAGAGGATCGCCGCGCGTCGCGGTGTCGTACACCGTCTGCTCACGCGTGACGCCCGACACCCCCAGCCAGTCGGTCAGGTTGGCCTGTGGGTCGAGGTCCACGACCAATACGCGAAGCCCGGCCTGCGAGAACGTGTAGCCCACGTCGCGGGTCAGGCTGGACTTCATGACCCCTCCCGCATGATTGAAGAACGTCAGCGTCCGCATTTCTCCCAGCCTACATGGAAGAGCCTGCCTTTGCTCGTCACGTGACGAGCGGCAGGAAAGAGGCCCTTGGAGTGTCGGACAACTTGCGCCATTTCCAATAGACGGACCGACCAGGCGGTGGCAAGCTGTGGCCCGGGCAGCGGGCCGGAAGGGTCAGAGTTGGAAAGTTGAGGGAGCTGGCCTCTTCCCAGCCTGCCCCACCCGCCGCAGAGCGAGGAGCAGCAGTGGTTATACACGTTATTTACATAATTCTCCATCTTTCTTCTGCAAATAACAACAAAACAGGGTATCGGACAACTTGCGCCGTTTTCGGAGAGAGGAGTATCGGACAACTTGCGCCGTTTTTTTCACACCCCTGTCCCACACGTACTTTTTTCCGCTCTTTTTCCCAAATAAGGGGGTATCGGACAACTTGCGCCGTTTTGCTCAAAAGTATCGGACAACTTGCGCCGTTCGGGGGGGAGGTATCGGACGACTTGCGCCGTTTTCAAACTCTACCTATCGGACGACTTGCGCCAAAGGTATCGGACAACTCGCGCCGTTCGGGGGGGAGGTATCGGACGACTTGCGCCGTTTGACCCCCAAAACTATCGGACAACTTGCGCCAAACTATCGGACAACTTGCGCCGTTTGGGGGGTAAAACATCGTCCAGGACGCGCGGCGACCCGGCGCTTGTTGTTGACAACATATAATCTTTTAAAAGATAAAAAGATCTAGAAAACAACAAACAAGGGGTAACCGTGTCCGAAAAAGGAATCAAACGCTTCGACGAGCTCAACATCGCCCGGTTGAGCCTCATCAGCGTTCAGGAGCGGATCCCCCCGGACTACCGCGACTGGAGCGTGGAGCTGGAGGACGGCGACCGGCGCTACAAGGTGACCTGCCAGGCGATGCCCGAGTACGGCGTGCCCCACGGCATCGACACCGACATCAGCGCCGCCCTCGTGAACCTGTACATCGACCAGGGGGCTCCGGCCGACGGCAGCGTGACCTGCACGCCCTACCAGCTTCTCCAGATGGCGGGGCTGGACACCAGCGGGCGCTACTACGCCGCGCTCGACGAGAGTCTCAAGCGGCTGCTCACCACGAACTACTTCATCGCCGAGGGCTGGCGCGACCACCCCCGCAAACGCTGGACGAACGTGAACTTCCGCTACATCGACCGCCTGGAATTTTCGTCGGGCGAGGCCGAGCGGCTCGACGCTACCAGCATCCTGAAGATCACCCTGCCGCAGGAGATCGCCCGCAGCGTGCGCTCGGGGTACATCAAGCCGCTCGATCTGAGCTTCATGCAGACCCTCAAGCGGCCCCCCACCCGGGCGCTGTACCGCCTGCTCGACTCGCAGCGCCGCGACCCAGAGAACCCCGAGCAGGTGGCGATGTCGTACCAGGTGGGCCTGATGGAATGGGCCGAGGCCTGCAAGATTGTGACCGACCGGCCCAGCATGGCGCAGCGCACCCTGGACGCTGCCCACGAGGAACTGATCGAGAAGGGCTTCCTGAAAAGCGTCGAATACCTGGGCCGCGGCAAGAAAAAACTGTTGCACTACACCTTCGGCGAGGCCTTCATCCCGCCTGACCCGCTGCTCGTGCAGAGCCTCGCCGACCTCGGGATCACCCACACCCGCGCCCTGCAACTGGTGCGTGAGCACGGCGAGGCGAACGTGGAGGACACCCTGACCCGCTACCAGACCATCGTGGCCGGGGGGTACCGACCACGCAGCCGCCCCGCCTTCTTCGTGGACCTTCTCAAGAACCCGGAGAAGTATCAAGTTCCCGATGAGGCCGTAACGGCTCCAGAAGAGCCTAGGAAGGTCCAGCGAGGCAGAGGAAGGGGAGAGAGTACGGTCGAGGAGTTGGAGGGACCTTCACGGCCTTCTCAGGAGGAAGAGGAATCGGACGCCGACACCGCCCTGCGGGCCCTCCCCCGCGAGGTGCAGGTCGAGGAGGTCATGCGGACGCTGACATTCCTGCTCCGCAACGACCTGAAGGTGCCCGAACTCGACACCCTGCGCCTCGCGCTGGACGAGGGGCTGGAGGACCCGCTCGACGTGAAGGTCTGGGTGCTGCGCGCCGTGACGAGCGGGCAGAGGACCGCGATGATCCGCGACCTCCGCGCTCGCCTGAGCCTGGTCCCCGCCTCGCCCACGGGGAGATGAGGGAAGACTCAGCGGGGCCGCTTGATCGTCTCGATGCCCGCCCCCGAGTGCAGCACCTCGCCGTAGAGTTCCCAGAGGGCCTGGGCCCCAGTTCCATCCCGGATCAGCTTCGAGAAGCGCAGGTAGGCCGCGTGGCCGTCCGGCAGCACGAAGGTGGGCGTGCCGAATACTCCCAAGGCCGCCGCGTCCCGCAGGTCGGCGGCGAGGGCCTCCCGCAGGACCGCGTCGTCGGCAAGAGTCGCCTCAAGGCGGGTCAGGTCGAGCCCGGCTTCCCCGGCGGCGGCACGAATGGTCCCCTCGTCCAGTTCCCCCTTGTGTTCATGTCTCGCCCGGAGGAGCGCCAACGTGAAGGCCCAGGCGGCCTCCTCCCCTTGCAGGGCCGCCGCCTGCCCGGCGAGGAAGGCGCTCAGGCTGGCCTGCTGGGACGGGCTGCCCTCCCCGGCCCCCTGCTCGTGCAGCCACCACGTCGGGTTCTTGCGGTCGGGGTTCTCGGGGTGGTTGCCCTGCACGAGTGAGAAGTGCCGCAGGCGGAAGGAGAGCCTCTGCTCCCGCCGCAGCACGTCGGCCAGTTCCACTCCGCGCCACGCGAAGGGGCACAGGAAATCGAAGTAGAGGTCCGTGGGAGCTGTCCGGGAAGCCGTCATCCCTGGACGCTAACACGTTCGTCCGGTGGACGGGCCGCTCTGGGCACGCGGAAACGCGCCCGACTCCTCCCGGTGCCCGCGCCATCCTTGTCCCTCCCCGTGTCTTCCTCTAACGGAGGGGCCAGGACGGCGTCACCGCTCCTGTGGGTGCGTTCGCACCGGCGACGAGATGTTCGGCTCTCCACACCAGGTGTGGTAAAAGCTGTTCGTGAACATTTTACCATATCCGACCCAGACGTCATCATCTCGTGTGTCTTTGGCAATCTTCTTTTTGCTCGTCATGCGACGAGCAGAGCCTCGCGCCCCACAAACTGCTGCCTAACGAGCGGCGCTGGTGGTTGGACATGGTAAGAAATTAAAGCTTCAAGTCAGACCTGCCTCTGGGGAGTGGCCTTGTCGTCTGCCGAGCGTGGAAGCAGTTGCTGCTGGAGCGTGCGGGCCAGCCAGGTCTCGTATTCGTCGGGTGTCCAGCCCGCTTCAACAACGAATTCCCGGTAAAGTTCGAAGAGCGTCACGGCCTGCAATACCGCCGAGGCCCGTTCCACGTTCAACTCCGGGGATAGCAGATAAGCACTGTTCTCGATGAAGTGCCGCTGACTGGCGCGGCGGCCGCTGAGGGCCAGTTACAGTTCGGCTTTCGCCTCGGGGTCGGCCCTGCCGCGCTCTGGTTAAAGCTGCACCATCTCGGCTCCCGTTTCCCACTGCCGCCGGGTTAGGTGGGCCATGAGTTCCAGCCGACGGGAGGGCTCCTCCTGCATCAGCGCTTCCTGCGTCAAGTCCCGTTGCTGCGACGCCTGATGCCAGGCTTCCCGGATAGCGTGGAAGATGCCCCGCTTGTTGCCGAAGACGCTGTAAACCGTGCTGACCTCCACCCCCGCCTCACGTGCAATGTGTAGGGGAGATATGGTGGTAGAGCTCAACCGGCAGCTGGCCCTGCAAACCCTCGGGCGCGCCTTTAACCAGGACGACATCTCCCTCTTCGACGAGGTGATTCCCAGTCGGGGGTCGACCATTAGGAGCCTCGCGGGACGAACATGTTGCGGCACCTCAAGGAGGCCGTGCCCATGATGTGGCGGGCCTTCCCCGATCTGCATCACGTGCTGGTCGAGGAGGACATCGTCGCCTTTCACCCCACCATGACCGGGACCCACCTTGGGGTGTACGACATCGGGCCTTTCCGCACCCTTCCCCCCACCGGCAGGAAAATCAGGATGCGCCATATGCACTTTCTGCGCTGGCAGGACAATAAGAACACCGAACTGTGGCACCTGATGGACACGCCCAGCCTGATGCGGCAGCTCACTGGCCCCGAACCGGCACGGACCCTGACCTCCTGCCCCTCCCCCTCCTCAGCGGCGGGGTGGGCTCTACAGGAAGCGGGGCATCCCGCACGCCTCTACGGAATGAGGAAGCTCCGAGGAGGAGGTGCACTGCCCGGCCCAGACGACGGCTGAATCATGAAGGCCGCAGTCGTTTCCGAATAGATCTAGCCCTCCGGAGGTGCGGCGGTGACAGTCCCGGATGTGGGAAGCGCGGGGTCGCCGGGGCAGCCAGGCTCCCTCAGGACTGGGGGTTGGGACCTCCTGCACTCGCGCGGGCACACACTTTCTCCATAAAGTAATTTGATGAACATTTATAGAAAATGCGTGCTGGAGGGCTAAATTTCCGTGTTTTTGTGTCCGAGTGCGTGCTGGTCGGCCTGAAACAGTTCCCACCCTCTTCACGAGCACGCGAACATATGTCATGCTGCTCACCATGACGAAGAAATCAACGAAGGCGCCCGCCAAGAAGTCCTCCGCCAAGGCTGCCCCCGCCCAGGAAGAGGCCAAGACCAGCCGCGCTTCGGGCAACGAAGGCGGCAGCGGCAAGGTTGCCAAGACCCAGCTCGTGGAGCGGGTTGCGGACAAGACTGGCCTGACCAAGAAGCAGAGCGAGGAGGCCGTCAGCGCGATGCTGGGCGTGGTCGTGGACGCGATCCGGGGCGGCCAGAGCGTGGGCCTGCCCGGCCTGGGGACCCTGAGCGTGAAGAACACCGCCGCCCGCACCGGCGTGCGCCCCGGCACCAGCGAGCGCATTCAGATTCCCGCGGGCAAGAAGGTCGCCTTCAAGGTCGCCAGCACGCTCAAGTCCTCCCTCGGCATCACCGAGGACACGGCCGCCGAGTAAGTCCCGGCTCTCGCCCAAGCGCCCCAACCGGGGCGCTTTTTCTTGGCGCCAAGACGCGGCCCGGTCCAGGCGCAACCCCGCGCGCTGGGGGTCCCGGAAGTTTACCGCGCATGGAGGCGTTCGTCGACAGCGGGCCGCTTCTCGGCCCCGGTAGGGCGGGCAGGCTGTAGGTTGGTCAGGCGACCCGGCTCCGCCTGCGGATGTTTTTCTGTTCGTACAGACGGCGGTCCCCGAGTTCCAGGGCTTCCAGGACCGTTCGGGTCTCGTCGGGCACGCAGACCACGCCCAGGCTGGCGCCGATGAAGGGAAACCCCACGTCCCGGGTGAAATGCTCGGCGTTCCGCACGGCCTGCACGATGCGGTAGACCTCGCTGGCGGGCAGTTCGGGCCAGATTACGGCGAATTCATCCCCGCCGAAACGGTAGAGGCGCACCTGGGACGGGAGGGCACTTTGCAGGGAGGAGGCGAAGGCCCGCAGCAGCGCGTCGCCCCGGAGGTGCCCATGGGTGTCGTTGATCTGCTTCAGGCCGTCCAGGTCCATCAGCGCCAGGCAGAACGTGAAGGTCCCTGTCTGTAGGGCGGCGTAGCAACTCTCCAGGTCACCCTCGAAGGCGCGGCGGTTGCCGAGATGTGTGAGCGTGTCGCTGTAAGCCGCAACGTTCAGTTCCGCCTGAACCTCGGCCAGCTCCGCGTTGACCTGCTGCAGATCGGCCAGACTCTGCCCCAGGCGCCGGTTGAGATGATGTAGAGAGGCGATGATGCCGGTAATGACCAGCCCCTGAAGCGCGAAGATGGTCAGGGACAGCGTGGAAACTGGGGGCGGCATGTCGACCCAACGGATCAGCAGAGTACTCAGGACCGTGGCATACAGGCCACCCCATCCCCGGCGGAGGTACGCGCACAGGGCGATGAAAGAGAAGAATGGGAGAAAGGGAAAGTGGGCGCTGAAGTCCGGCCCGAGTACTTGCCCGCACAGACGCGCCAGCAGGACCAGACCGGCGACCACAAGCAGGGTACGAAGATGCCATCCCAGGTGAGTCCAGACGGAGAAGAGGTCAGGGCGTCGTGGACTCACGGGCATCGGCACAGCATGCTTTGAAAACCCGCCTGCGCCCTGAGGAAAGCGCTTAGCGAGGCTTGAGGAAGAGGAGGGGTAGGGGGTGTCGGTCGTGGCCCAGGTAGGGGAGGGGAGAGGTAAACCGTTGGGCAGCCCTGCCCTCTGTCCTCAAATGCTGGAGGGATGCCTGCTCTGCCACCCCCGTAGATTCGACCTAGGGTATTTGGGTAGTGGCTGCATCAACGTGACAAGTTGTGGCGGTGGAAGGCGAGGGTGAGTGAGGCTCCGAGCAACTCGTCGGATGTGGAGAACGAGAGGGAGTTGCGGACCAGACGACCCAGGCGTTGTCGAAGGGTGCAGTTGAGCCGCTCGACGTAGTTGATTTCCCCTCAGCGGGTGAAGCATTTGACGCCCAACAACGGTTCGTCGTAGGCCCGCCAGAGGTCCGTACAGCAGGTTGCTTTCAGGCGCTGTTCTGGGGAGAGGGGCAAGCGGTCCCACAGCTGGAAGACGGTCGCTTCGCTGCGATCTCCAAGAACACAAGCCAGCACCTTTTGAGTGCGGCGTTCTCGGGCAAGCCACCACCACCTGGCCTGCTTTTTCTGGCCCACGAAGGTCCATCACTCGTCCAGCTCGACCATCAATTCTTCAAGAGGCGTGAGACAGACCGTTTCGGTCTGTCTCACTTCGGCGGCCCCTTTTGTATCCACTGGATGACGGTGTTGCGGTGGACGCCAAAGACGCGCTGCACGCCCCTCAACCCCATCCGTTCGTGGACGGCATCGAGAATTTGAGTGCGCGTGGCCTCACTGTGCGCCACAGGTTTGGCGGCTGGGTGGAAGCGGCGACCGCAGACCTGGCACAGGTAGGTCTGGGTGCCGTTTTTGGCCTTGCCGTTCTTGACGGTTTGAACACTTCCGCACACTGGGCACTCGGGCACCCCAGTCGTACATCACGTCCCCGTAACCACTACCCTCATGGGAAAACGATGGCAATACAGCTTCAGGTCACTCACGGCTCACCAGTCTACCGAACTTAAGTTGCCAGAACCATTGTGACAAGTTGTTCGCCTTGACGAAGGAAGGAGAGCCTAGAATTCATCCGGATATTCGGCGTAGCAGGATGAGGATGCAAGTAAGCTGAACAAGGCCAAGGAAATTCTGAGCTCTGCGCTTGCCTCGAATTCGAACTCGTTGGAAGGACTGTAAGGGACGGTTACATCAATGGTGTTATAAGAGTACAGGTATCGGCGATTGCAGAGACAATCCTTGCTATACTGAACTCTGCAACGAGAATCAATAGAACATTTCAAATATGAGGTGAGTAAAGTATGGTGGATTGGGATGCTCTAAAGCAGATTGGGTATAATGTCAACGATGATAACAACAAGGTCGCTTCGTTGGACAAATTTCTTGAGGAGCCATCCTTTGATAAACTTGTATTTGCGGTATCAGTAATAGCAGACGACTCAGAATCTGATTATGTTAGGTTTGAGGCATGCAGATCCATTAGGGATATTGATACTCCAGAATGGGAACGAACCAATTTATGTTCGGCAATAAACAAAATACTGTCAGATCCGAATGAGGACGTAACTTTGCAGCAATGGGCCGCCTATTTGACCAATAAGTGCCTCAACAATTATGACCTAACTAAAACTATTATTGATTGTATAGCAAACCAGGAAGATTTTAGATGGAATATCATTGATTCTCTCAGGGAGGCAGAGTATCTGGGAGAAAACGTCAGATTACTGCTGAAGTTGGTCCTTCATGGCGAAGTACAGGATGATGTTAAGGAAGCCATCAATGAATTACTTAATTAGGTTGTTACCTTTTACAACCACCCCTCTGATTTCTATCAGAAGTCATCTGGAAATCCGGCGTAACAGGATGAGGATGCAGGCAAGCTGAACGAAGCCGAGGAAATTCTGAGCTTTGCGCTCGTCACGGGTTCGCACTCGTCGGAAAGATTGTAGCCACGCAATCGTTCGTTCGACCTTCCAGCGCCGCTTGTAGCGGCGCAGTGGTCGTCCATCCTGCGTTTTCTGCTTGCGGTTCTTGCGGTTAGGAGCAATCATTTCTACCCCAAGCGCTGCCAACTCGGCATCCAAAGGGTCACTGTCGTAGGCTTTGTCCCCGATCAGCCGCCGTGGACAGTCCAGACCGAACGACGCTTCCAGCGGGTCATGGACCAGAGTCACCTCGGCAGGACTGGCGCTGCTGGTGTGGACCGCGAGCGGCACGCCACTCGCGTCCACGATGATCATGATCTTGGTGCCTTTGCCCTTCTTTGTGGGGCCGACCTCCGCGCCCCCTTTTTGGCGGCACTGAAGGTGCCATCAATAAACGCTTCCCGCAGGTCGAGGA